>DASWFZ010000053.1:0-10272 GCA_036393975.1 bacterium
GTGAGTCGCGAGGGTCGTAAGATTCTGGGCCGCGACCTCCTCGCCCATATCTAGTCCCAGATGGGTGAGCTTGATCGAGAGGTTGGTGCGCAGCTGCTCGGAGGCCAAGCGATCGAGGACTTTCTGGTACGTGGCCGTGACGGACGCAGCCGTCGCAGCATCGCGCACGCCTTCGCCGAGCAGCGTCGTATTTGTCTTAAACCCCGCTGCGTTCAACCGGCGGAGGACCTGGACGCATTCGTCCAACGTCTCCCCAGCCACAAACCGGTAAGCCGCGAATCGTCCGTACCGGCGCACCCACCGACTGAGGCGCGGACTCCGGGAGGCGGCCAACAGCGCCCGGCGCATCGTACCGTTGAGCGACAAGGCCATTCCCAGGGCTGTCGGGTTGCCTCAGCCGCCGGGCACGCGGACGCCGACTTCGTCGAGGTGGCGGAGCAGGTCGGCCGGGTCCTCATAGACACGGTAGGCGCCGGCGCGTTCCAGCTCGTCGAGTCCGTATCCCCCCGACTGGAGGCCGACACCCAGCGCCCCCGCGCGGCGCGCAGCGAGCAGATCCCAGACACTGTCGCCGACGACCACGGATGAGGCAATCGGCACACCCACGCGCTCTGCGGCCGCAAGGAACAGATCAGGATCGGGTTTGGCCCGGCGCACATCGTCCCGAGTGACGACGGGAGCGGAGCCATCTAGCCCCAGGACCCGCAGCGCCTGTTCGGCCGTATCCCGCCGGCCACTTGTGGCGATCGCCCACGGCACGCCGGCCCGCGTCAGATGCGCCAGCAGATCTTGGGCTCCGGGTAGCGGTCTCACCTGTCCGACCATCCGGGCGAAGGACTCGCGGTGCAGCTGCTGCACCCGAGACATGTCCTGCGGGGTCAACTGATGCCCGGTCTCCCGTAACAGGGCGTGCACGAACAGTCCCCCACTCATCCCGATGCGCCTGTGAATCCGCCACACCGCAAGCCGGATCCCGGCGGCCTCTAACGCTTCACGCCAGGCCAGCACATGTTGGTACACGCTGTCAACGAGCGTGCCGTCCAGGTCAAACAGAAATGCCGTGCTCGGCTCGGTGGTGATCAAACCGTCCACCAGCACACCAGCCTGATACAGCGAGACGTCACGTCCGTATGGCCGCCCAGATCTTCGCCGGTGCGAGAGGCATATCCAGATGCCGCACGCGCAGGGGAGCGAGGGCATCGAGGACGGCATTGACCACCGCGGGGGTGGCGCCGATCGTACCCGCTTCTCCCACACCCTTAGCGCCTAGCGGGTTGCGCGGGGAGGGCGTCTCCGTCCGTAGCGTGCGGATCGAGGGCACTTGGTTTGCATGAGGAATGGCATAGTCGGCCAGGGACCCGCTGACGAGCTGCCCCGTCTCGTCGTAGTAGGCGTCTTCGAACAGGGCCTGCCCCACCGCCTGCGCCACGCCGCCGTGGACTTGTCCTTCTACCAAAAGCGGGTTGATCACCACACCGCAATCGTCCACGGCCACGTAGGCCAAGAACTGCACGGCACCAGTGTCAGGATCGACTTCGACGATCGCCACGTGTGTTCCAAATGGATAGGTGCCGCCCCTCACGGTGTAACGTCCTGATCCGGCCAGCGGCGTCGTGCCGACCAGCGCGGCCAGCGTCAGCCCGCGTCCCGGCACGCCCGCCACATGGACGCGGCCGCCGGTTAACACCAGATCCGCCACAGATGCCTCCAAGCGCTTGGCCGCACGATCTAAGATTTTTTGGCGCACGACCTGGGCCGCGCGGAACACCGCCGACCCTCCCACGACGAGCGTGCGGCTACCCGCCGTCCCTTCCCCATTGGGAACCGCCGCCGTGTCGCCAGTGATCACCGTGATCTGAGCCACGTCCACGCCCAGGGCATCCGCCACGATCTGCGCGAACCCGGTCGCGCCCCCCTGGCCATGCGGGGAGGTTCCGCTGTAGACGGTCACCTTCCCGCCCCCGTCCACAACGACGCGAGACGCGTCTGCACCATACGTACACGTCTCCACGTAGCTGGACAGGCCGATGCCGATGTAGCGCCCTTCAGCACGACCCTGGGACTGCTGTTGCCGCCAACGCGCATAGCCCGAAGACTCCAGCGCGCGGTCAAGAGCCCGGACATAGTTTCCGCTGTCGTACAAGGCGCCCGAAAGCGCGCGGTACGGGAAAGAATCCGCGGGGATGAAATTGCGCCGACGGACCTCGGCGGGATCCAGCCCCATGTCGTGGGCCAAGATGTCCAGGGCCCGTTCCAGGTAAAACGCGGCCTCCGGTCTGCCGGCACCTCGATACGGACCGGTGGGAACTTTGTTCGTGTAGACCTCGACCAAGGACGCTTCCGCGCTACGGATATCGTAGGGGCCGGTTGCCATCTCGAGTGTCAGAGGAGGGATAAACGCGGTCGCCGCCATGAGATACGCTCCGACATCGGCCACCACGTGGAGGCGCAATCCCAAGATCCTACCGTCAGCGGACGCCGCGAGGGCCACGTCCGCGAACTGGCTGCGGCCGTGGCAGATCGTCATCATATGCTCGCGGCGACTCTCGACCCATTTCAGCGGCCTGCCGAGCTTCAGGGCGAGTAGGGGGACGAGGAGCTCCTCCGCGTAGATGGAGCCCTTCGCGCCAAAACCGCCCCCGACATCCGGGGCGATTACGCGGACATTGACGCCACGCGCGACCCGCTCCTTTAACGCATCGCGCAGCCCATGCGGCATCTGCGTCGAGGACCATACTGTCAGCGTCCGCTCGCCTCGCTGGGGAGGAACCGCCAGCACCGCCCGCCCTTCCAAGGACACAGCGGCGAGGCGCTGATGCACGATGCGCTCCGACATCGTCACCGCCGCGTCCCGGAAGGCCTGCGCGACCTTGCCGCGCGTCCACCGTTCGCGATGGACGATATTGCTGTGCAGTTTCTTGTGGAGCACAACGCTATCGCGGGCCTGCGCGGCTACGGGATCCACCACCGCGGGCAGAGGCTCGTAGTCCACCTGGACGCCGGCAGCGATGTCATAGGCTCGGGTGAGAGTCTGTGCATAGACGGCGGCGACGGGCTGACCCACATAATGCACGAGGTCCCGGGCGAGGACTGGATGTCGGGCAAATTCCTTTTCCTCGGCTTCAGCCGGAAGATAGACACTCGAGCCAAGATCGCGTGCGGTCACGACTGACTTGCTGGCGCTGCGGATGCGCCGGATGCGGGCGTGGGCATGCGGGCTGCGCACCACGACCACGTGCCCACATCCAGAGGGAGTCAGGTCGTCGACAAACGTCCCACGGCCCACCAAGAGATGAGGATCCTCGATGCGTTTGACGCGGGCGCCCGCAAACCGTGGGGTGACTTTGACTTGTGGTTTCATGGTGGTTCGCTACAAACCCCGCATCGCTGTCGGAGTCACGAGGATGGGGATGGCGAAGCTTTCTCTGAGCTGCGGCGCCGTCAAGCCGATGTCCTTTATCCCTTCCTTGTACTTCCGCATGTAAACTTGAATTCTTGTCGCCGGCGGCGGTTCCCCTAAAATGACCGCGTCACCAATCAAGACGCCAACGTCATCGCCGTCTTTGTCTGTATTGAAGCTCAAGGCCACTCTCGGGTTCTGCGCAATGTGCCGCAACTTGGCCTTGTTTCTTTCACTGAAAATCAAAACCGTTCGACCGTCCCAGTGAAACCAGACCGGCCTAGGTTGGGGCGTATTGTGCGCATCGACCGTCGTGAGCCAGATGATTGTTTCCGTGCGAAGGCGACGGTTGATGCGTCGGCCCAATCGAGTAGTGAATGTAAGCATCTAACTGCCTCCAGATACCCTTTCCGCCCCTCTACTTTCGGACGCCGATGCAACTTCCCTGGCCTCGCCGCGTGAGACCGTAGCGTTCAGCAACAGGAACCTCCCTGCGTCCAGGCCAACCTGTACGGATGGCACGCGACGAATGGACCCTCTACGCATCGGATTCATCGGCTGTGGCCGTCACGCCACCGCCAATCTCTACCCCGCCATCCGCCTGGCGGGGGGACAGATCGTGGCGGTCTGCGCGCGCCACCTTGAGCGGGCGCAGGCGACGGCTGCGCAGTTTGGGGTGAAGCGGGCCTACGATCGCGTGGCCGATCTGGTCGCCAGTGACCTGGATGCCGTGTTCGTGTCCACCCCTGAAGCGGAACAGGCATCAGTAGTCGCCGAGGTCCTGCGCGCGCGACGGCACGTGTTCGTCGAGAAACCCCTCGGACTGAACTCCCGCGAGGCCGCCACCATCGCCGATCTGGCGGCCGGGGCGGGGGTGTTCGTGATGGTCGGGTTCATGAAGCGTTTCGCCCCTGCCTATCACGAGATGCGCCGGGCGGCCCAGGATGCAGCGTTTGGCGAGCGCCTGTCGCTATACGGCATGTTCGCCATCGGATCCCGGGCGGGCTGGGAGGACGCGTGGTACCTTCAAACTGGCGCCATCCACTACGTGGACCTCTGCCGGTATCTGTTCGGCGAAGTGCTCGACGTCGTGGGGATGCGCAACTCCCGCGGCACGCAGGTCATCCAGCTTATCAGTCTGCGTTTTGATGGCGGCCGCATCGGGACGATGTTTTTCGGCGGCGTCCCCGCGTGGGGGCGCCACTATGAGGAGCTGACCATCACCGGGGTGAACGGGTTCGTGCGCGCGGAGAACATGGTCCGCGTCGTCAGCCACGTCGACCGCCCCACCTCCACGACCCGTCCACGCTGGCAGACCCTGGATGAAGAAGACCGGGTGCTGACCTCGGTGCACACGGCATCTGCAGGGGGATCCCAGGCTCTCTACCTCAACGGTTACGTGGGCGAGGTGCAGCACTTCTTCGACTGCCTGCACTCCAAGACACCCCCGCAGCCGTCTGCCGCCGATAACGTGCAGACCATGACGCTGTGTGACCGCATCCTTCGCGCCCTGGGCATCAGCGGCTAGCGGGAGCGGCCCACCAAAGACCGCACCGCATCCACGATCGTCGACGCCTGAGGGATCACCGCGCGCTCCAATGGCCGGCTGAAGGGGACAGGGACATCCGGAGTCGTGATGCGGAGGACGGGCGCGTCCAGCGCGTCAAACGCGGCCTCCTGAATCATCGCCACCAACTCGGCACCAAATCCGCAGATGCGCGGCGCTTCGTGCACCACAAAGGCTCGACCGGTTTTCCGCACCGAGGCCAGGACTGTGTCCAGGTCCAGGGGCTTGAGCGTGCGCAAGTCAATGACCTCGACCTCTACACCGTCTGCGGCCAGCGTCTGCGCGGCCTCCAAGGTGGTCTCAAGCGTCTTGGAGTAACTGATCGCTGTCACATGGCGGCCTTCGCGCGCCACGCGGGCCTTACCGATCGGCACCGTTACATCTCCGGCAGGCACGGACCCCTTGGTAAAGTACAGCCCCTTGTGCTCTAAGAACGCGACTGGATTGTCGTTCCGGATGGCCGATTTGAGCAGGCCCTTGGCATCCGCGGGCGTGGCGGGGGCGACGACGACCCATCCGGGGATGTGGCAGAAGAGGGCTTCGAGCGACTGCGAGTGCTGCGCCCCCTTGCCGCCGGCAGAGCCCTGCTGCGTGCGCATCACGAGCGGGACTACGCGCTTACCTCCGGAGATGTATCGAGCTTTGGCGATGTGATTGAAGAGCTGGTCGGCGGCAACAAACACGAAGTCGACAAACATTAGCTCCACCACCGGACGAAAGCCAGTGAGCGCCAACCCCAGGGCCGCGCCGCAGAATCCCGCCTCGGAAATAGGGGTATCGACGACCCGGCCGGATCCGAACCGCTTGTGCAGCCCTCGGGTCACCGTGAAGACACCACCAAAATCCCCGATGTCTTCGCCCAGCAGAACAACCGCGGCATCCCGAGCCATCTCTTCTTGTAGAGCTTCGTTGAGGGCTTGCGCGTACGTCAGGACGCGTTCCTCGGTCGTCGGCACGACAGAGCGGCTAGACGTAGACATTGCCGGTCGCCTCCGTTTCCAACGGCTCAGGGCTGCTTCTGGCAAACGCGATCGCGGATTGGATTTCGGCCTCGACCTCCGCGTCGATGCGGCCAATTGCCTCTATGGGAACGCCGCGCTCGCGCAGGCGCCGCCGCGCGAGCTCCAGCGGATCTTTGGCCCTCCACTGCTCGACCTCGTCGCGTGATCGATAGGGCTGGGTGTCCCCGAACATGTGCCCCGCCAGCCGGTAGGTCATCCCCTCGATCAGCGTGGGCCCCTCCCCTCGCCGGGCCCGGTCCACGGCCTGGGCTGTGGTGGCATACACGGCCTCAACGTCGTTGCCGTCGACGACGACCCCGGGCACTCCTGAAGAACAGCCGCGGTCGGCTAATCGTGTGATGGCCGCCTCATGCGAGATCGGGGTCATCTCCGAGTATTGATTATTTTCGCAAAAGAAGATGACCGGCAGTTTCCACAAGCCAGCCATGTTGAGAGCTTCGTGGAACGTGCCCTGGTTGGTGGCGCCGTCTCCGAAGAAGGTTAGGGCCACCCGGTTGTTTTTCGCCAGCCGAGCGCTCAGCGCAGCGCCGACGGCGATCGGCAATCCGCCGGCGACAATGCCCGTGGCAAACAGTACTCCCACCGATAGGTCGGAAAACAGCATGGAGCCGCCGCGACCGCGATTGGCACCCGTCTGCTTGCCGAACATCTCGGCCATAAAAGGCTGGAGCGGCAACCCCTTGGCCAGCTCCGCTCCGTGGCCGCGGTAGGTACACGTGATCGCGTCCTCCGTCCGCAACGCCGCACACGCACCGACCGCGGTCGCCTCCTGACCGATGCACAGGTGCAGCGAGCCGTAGAGTTCCCCCTGTTTGAATAGCGCTTCCAGCGTCTCCTCGACGCGCCGGATGCGGACCATCTTCCGATAGAGATCACGCAGTTCAGGCGACCCTGCTGTCATCGTGCGATCCTCCTCACAAGTCTGTAGTAGACGGGGCGGCCCCCCGTGCTATGGCGGGGGCTGCAGTAGTTCAAGTGTGATGCCGTCTGGGTCCAAAAAGTAGATCGTATACCCTCCACGATTGACGCCTTCAGCGATGGCATTGGGAGCGGGCGACTTGAAGTGTACGCCCAGGGCTTTCAGCCGCGTGAACTCGGCGTGAATGTCGTCGACGATGAAGGCCCAGTGACCGACCCCCGGGCTGTTGGTCTGCAGGGGCACGACCGTCCCGCGTGGGCGCTCATACTCTACCAGTTCAATGTGGTGTCGGGAGAGAGGGACCGTCATGTTGGGAATCCGCAGCTGGGCCACCTTGAGTCGCGCATCCGGAAAACCGACGAGCTGGCGCGTGTAGGGGTTGTCCTGGACCTGCCCGCGCACATACTCGAGTCCAAGCACCCGCGTGTACCACTCCACCGATCGCTCGAGATTGCTCACCGTGAACGACACGTGCCACAAGCCCAGGATCACCGCATGACCTCCTCCACTTGCCGGGTCATCGCCTGCAGGGCGGCGCGCGGAGACTGCGCGCCCGTGATCGCGCGCACCACCCCCTCCCACAGAATATCCTCGACCAGCGGGTACCGTGCAAACTTCGGAGGAATCAGTGCAAACTGTTCAATCGTCTCTTGGAGGGCCGCCAGCCGGCGGGCGTCGCGACTGCTCGGGGCGACGTCGCCTCGCACCCGCTCGAACAGCGTGCGGCGCACTGGGGTGTGCCCGCTGACTGTCGCTTCGTTATACTGCACCTCCGGGGAGACCAGATACCGGAGCAGGGCCAGCGCTCCTTGCGGGTCGCGGGCGGCCTGAGGAATCGCAAACGAGTGGCAGCCGGCATAGGCACGGCGCACGCCGGCCGGGCCCGCAGGATAAACGGCCACATCAAACTGCTCAATCACCGCACACGTCTCGGCCTGCTTGTACAGTCCATAGAACCCGGGCCAGTCCCCAATCATCAGCACTTTCCCCATGCGAAATCCTTCGGAGACTTCATCGTAGTACCAGCGCTCCAGGAGATCTGGAGGAGTCACGCGATCAACTGAGTGCAGCCGGTGCAGGAAACGCAGCGCCCACTCCCCGGGTTCGCTATTGAACCGCGGATGCAAGGCCCCATCGAACAGGTCCCCGCCGGCCATCCCGAGCAGCTCATAGAACGTCCCGAACAGGCCAGACTGGCGTCCCGGAAAAGCAAACCCAAAAAATCCGGGGCGGGCGTGGCGCACCATCTGGGACGCGGCGTCCTCCCACGTCTGCGGAGCGGGGATCAGATCCCCGCGGTAGAACAGCAGCCGGGCGTCAAAATTGCGCGGCAGCTGCATCAGGCGCCCATCGATCCGGCACAAGTCCAGCACACGGGGAAAGAAGTCGCTGATGTCGTCGGGGCTTAAGAGGTCATCGAGCGCTCGCAAATGCTGCATCTGGGACGGCGCGTACTTGGTGTGGGTCGAGATCAGGTCGTAGTCCCCATGCTGGCTTCCCAGATCGGCCGCCATGCGCGCGTTGAGTTCCACGTGCGGCACATTTACTTCGATGACGACGCGGTAGCCGCTCCGCCGCGCAAACTCCGGCAGCGCATCAAGCAGTCGATCGTACTGGGGGCCCCCAATCAGGGCGACGCGCAGCTCCCGCATCGCAGTCAATCCATTTCGATCCCGCCACAGACATTGAGCGCCTGCCCGGTGATGTAGGTGGCCTGCGGCGAGCAGAAGAACGCCACCGCCGCGGCCACATCGTCGGGGGAGGCCATCCGCCCCAGGGGGATGCGGCCGATCATCCGGCGCAGGGATTCTTCAGGGCTCACACCCAGCTCGCGCGCGCGGCGTTCGTGAATCCGCCGCGTCATCGCCGTGTCCACGATGCCAGGGCAGATCGCGTTCACCGTGATCCGGTGCGCAGCTAGCGCGCGCGCGGCTGACCGGGTCACGCTGATCACACCCGCCTTAGCGGCCGCATAGGGGGCCTGGTCGCTCCGTCCCGAGCGACCGGCAATCGAGGCGATGTTGACGATCCGGCCCCCCGCGCTGCGGGCGATCATCGCGCGCGCGGCCTGCTGCGTAGCGAAGAACACCGTGCGCAGGTCAAGCGACAGGATGGCGTCCCAGTCCGCCGACGTGATCTCGGTAAACGGCTTGGTGATCTCGCGGCCGGCGTTGTTCACGAGCGCGTCCACACGCCCCCAGGTCGTCTGGACCTGCTCGATGGTGCGCGCGACCTCGTCAAGCGATGTTAGATCCGCGCGGATGGCGAGCGTCTTCCCGCCGCGTGCGGCGACTTCGCGCTCCGCCGAATCGAGCGTGTCGGCGTTGAGATCCACAAGCGCCACCGCAAAACCATCTCCGGCCAGCCTCATGGCAATCGCCCGCCCAATCCCCTGCGCGGCGCCGGTGACTACCGCGACAGGGGTCATTGTGTTGTGCCGGAGGGGGCCCACCGCGCGGCCTCGGGATCGCCGGTCCAATCCGCAAATTGATCCAGCTGCGGCCACAACTGCTCGGGGATGGCGTGCGAGGCAAGAGCGAGCGTCTCGGTGACCCGCTCTGGCCGGCTAACCCCCACGATTGTGGAGACGATCCGCGAGTCTCGCAGCGAAAACTGCAAGGCGGCTGCCGCAAGCGGAACTTCATAGCGCCGGCACAGCGCAGCCATCTGGTGGGCGCGCTCCACAACCGATCCCGCCGCGTCCTGGTACGCGTAGCGCGGGTAAGCCTCCGGTCCTTTGGCCAGGATCCCGCTCCCGTACGGGGCCGCGTTCACCACCGCCACACCCAGCTCATTCGCCCGCGCGATCAGCGGCTCCGCGCAGCGGTTCAGCAAGGTGTACCGGTTGTGAGTGACGACCGTGGAAAAAGCCTTCGTCTCGACGTAGCGGATCAAAAGATCCACGGGTCCGCCGGCCACGCCCAGGTGGTCAATCACGCCGTCGGATTGATAGCTCTGCAGGACGCTGAGCGGTCCTCCGCGTCCCATCACGTTGTCGAAAGTCGTGTGCTCCGGATCATGGAGAAATGCGATTTGCAGGTGGTCCACTCCAAGCAGCCGCAGGCTGCGCTCGATCGAGCGCTTGATCTGATCGCCGCTATACTCGCCCGTCTGAAGGTTTCGGTCAGCCTTGGTGGATAAAACGATCCCTGGGGGCAGACCTCCCCGCTCGCGCAGCACCAGCCCGATCCGGCGTTCGCTCTCTCCGTCGCCGTACGCCGCCGCCGTGTCCAGAAAATTGATGGGGCTCGCGAAGACAGCCCGGATCGTGGCCAGGGCCTGAGCTTCGGGCACCGCGTACCCGAACGTCTCAGGCATGCTCGCGAGCGAGCCTCCCCCAATACCCAACGGCGTGACTCGCAGC
>DASWFZ010000054.1:0-7573 GCA_036393975.1 bacterium
CAGAAAGGCGACGAGATCTTCGTCGAAGCCGACTCGCACATTTACTGTAATGAAGCGGGCTCGATGTCTGCGGTCGCGGGGGCGATGCCGCATCCCATTGCCGGTCGTTCGGGCTACATCGCGCCGGAGCAATTGCGGGAGGCGATACGTCCGTCCAACGTTCACTATCCCGTCCCTCGATTGGTGTGCATAGAGAATACTCACAACCGCGCCGGGGGCATTCCGTTCACACCCCAAGAGATGGACGCGATCTGCGTGACCGCGCACGAGCTCGGGCTCGCGGTCCACGTGGACGGAGCCCGTCTCTTCAACGCCGCGGTGGCCCTGGGCGTCCCGGCGCCTACGCTGGTGCGCCATGCGGACTCGGCGATGTTCTGCGTCAGCAAGGGTCTGTCGGCGCCGGTGGGCTCGGTGGTGGTCGGCAGCCGGGCGTTTATCGACCGGGCCCGACGATTCCGCAAGATGGTCGGGGGGGGAATGCGGCAGGCCGGGGTGATTGCCGCGGCGGGGGTGGTGGCCTTGAAGACAATGGTAGGCCGCCTGGCTGAGGATCACGCCAATGCCCGCGCGCTGGCCGAGGGGATGGTCGGTCTTCCCGGGCTGTCTGTGGACGTGGATCGAGTCCGCACGAATATGGTGCAAGTGGGTGTCACCGGGCCCTTCACCGCCGCGGAGTTTTGCGGGCGGTTGCGTGATGCAGGGGTCTTGGTGTTGCCCAGCAGCCCCACGACGGTCCGCATGGTCACCCACCGGCATATCAGCGCGCACGACGTCAGTCGCGCGCTGGAAGCGATCCGTCATACCATCGCACTTCCCGTCCGCCGTTAACTCGCAGACCTCCGGAGGGTTTCCTCGCTTCAAGCGGAAGTTAGGCCTGAAGAGACCAGATC
The DNA here is from genome assembly GCA_036393975.1 of bacterium. Classification (GTDB taxonomy): domain Bacteria; phylum Sysuimicrobiota; class Sysuimicrobiia; order Sysuimicrobiales; family Kaftiobacteriaceae; genus 13-1-40CM-64-14. Next base: position 891 of record DASWFZ010000054.1, read on the forward strand.
ATCTGGGGGTTGCCGATGGTCCGGCGCTCTGGTGACGACGCCGCAGGGTTTGTGGAGCTGCTGCTGCCAGCGCAGCCGCGCTATGTGGCTGTGGCCCGCGAGCACTTGCGTGTCTCCGCAACGAACGCCGGCTTCACGACAGCGCAGGTCTTCGAGATGAGTGTGGCGATGTCGGAGGCCTTCACCAATGTCATCGTCCACGCCAACACGACCTGGGTGACCCTCCGCTACGCGGTCGAGCCCCACGCGTTGACCGTTGAAGTCGAGGATGACGGAGAAGGGTTCGACACCGCGATTCTCGATCAACCCTACACCGCAGACGCCGAGCGCGGCCGCGGCCTGCACCTGATTCGCTCGCTGATGGACATGGTGGAGTGCCAGAGCAGTCCCATGGGAACATTGGTGCGCATGACGCTGCGCAAGGCCGCGCGCGCGCGCGAGGGGCGCCCCTGGAAAGTGGCGGCCCGCCCCTTTCGGTCCATCGGGCACATTCGCCGGAAGATCGACCGCTACAAGCGCGACCTGGCCTTGATGCGGGGAGACGTCGAGCCCAGTGATGAGCAACTGGATGATCGTGCCATCTTGGAGCGTTTTGCAGAGACGGAGGATAAGAAGGGACTGATTGGCGACCGCAAGCTGCGGATCAAAGCGCTGCAGGCAATGTTGGAAGAACTCCTCAAAGAAGACGGCGAGGCGCTGCGCTAGAGGTTGTCGATCGGCACCGGGTCGACGGGATCCGCCAGTTCGATGCCAAAGACCTTGGCGTAAAAATAGAGTTCGGCTTCGAGGCACCGCCGAATCGTGTCCGCCCGACGGAATCCGTGCTGTTCGCCCTCGAACGCCAAGTAGGCCGTCGCCACGCCTTTAGATCGGAGTGCTTGGTACATCCGTTCGGATTGGTTGGGGGGAACCACCGCGTCCTCCAGCCCTTGGAAGAAGATCACGGGGCAGGAGAGACGCTGGTGAATCGGAGACCGCGCCACATAGCGGTCGCGGTGCTGCGGATAGGGGCCGACCAGTCTGTCCAGGTAGCGCGATTCGAACTTGTGGGTCTCTTTCGCGAACGCCTCTAGATCGCTAATCCCGTAGTACGCAGCGCCCGCCCGGAACACGTCTCTAAACGCGATGGCCGCGAGAGTAGTGTACCCACCGGCGCTGCCCCCTCGGATTGCCAGTCGCTCCGGGTCGACGAGGCGTTGGCGGACCAAGTGTTCTGCGCCGTTCACACAGTCATCCACATCGACGATGCCCCACATTCCGTTGAGGCGCTGGCGGTAGGCCCGGCCGTAGTTGGAGCTACCCCCGTAGTTCACATCCAGCACAGCAAACCCCCGGCTAGTCCAGAATTGGATCTCAGGCGCGAACGCAGTGCTGGCAGCCCCGGTGGGTCCACCGTGCGCCATCACGATGAGCGGGGGGCGCTTTTTCGCGGGAGCCGCATAGTCGGAGTTTTTGGGGGGATAAAAGAGCCCATGGGCTGTCACGCCTCCTTTGGTTGGGAATTCGATGGCCCGGGGGTGGGAGATCCACGTGGGCTCCGCGACGCTGACGGGTGAGTGCCTGAGCACTGTCGGTTGACCCGTAGATAGGTCGAGCCGTACGATCGCGAACGCTTGAGAGGGCGAACTAGCGCCTAATACCGCCTGCGTTCCTGCAAGGCGCAGCGAGGGCAACACATTTGTGTAAGGGAGCTCGAGAGGTTCGAGAGTGCCCGTCCCCGCGTGCAGCCGTCCCACCAGCCACCGCCCGCGCCAGTTGTACGTGCAGATAATCTGATCAGGCGATTCGAAGGCATAGGTCGACATGCCAAGAAGCCACTGGGGCCGGCCAAACTCCGCGTCCATTTTACACAGGGGGACCACGACGCTGTCTTTCCACTGATACAGATTCCACCACCCGGTGCGATCGGACACGAAGTGCAGCGTCCCGTCTGGTGACCACTCCGGCTGAAAGATCGACTCCTCCAGACCACCAGCGACCCGCTGGCGGCGGCCCACTGCGCCGTCTGGGCCCATGGCACCGACCCACAATTCGGTCCCGTCCCAGGGCATGTTAGGGTGGCGCCAGGTGAGCCACGCCAGATGCGATCCGTCGGGGCTGATCCGCGGGGAGGCGTAGAAATCGTTTCCGTGGATCAGAATGGTGCCCGCATTCTCATCCTGGAGATTGATCCCCACGAGAGTATTCACGGCTTGTCGTTGCAGTACCGTGTGGTCCTCGCGGATGCAAAGCAGACGATCGCGGTGTTGATCCACGACCGCATCCGCATAGCGGAAGGCATCCGCGGGTGTGATCGGTTCTGGCGAGCGGCCCAGCCGGCGACGGTAGAGCCGCTGATCTGCGAAATTGGAGAAGTAGACGACGCCGTCGTGGACCGCAAAGGCCCCCCCTCCGTACTCGTGCACGCGAGTGCGCGCGTTGAACGGGGGCGGCGTCACATCAGCGATGGTGCCCGTGGCGGCCCGGCGAACGATGACGTGGCGTCCCCCCTCGGCAGGCCGGTGCTCAATCCAGTAGATGTCCCCTCCATCCACGGCGATCTGTCCGAAGGACAGTGCTGCGGCCGCCACGAGATCGGGAGTGATGGGCGACTTCCATGCGCCATGGGGCGCCTTCAGCTTGCCTGTCATAGGTCTCTGGGGCGTTGCGGTATAGGGTGGGCGACGAGCGAAGTCTTGCCGATAGACACCTGCTGGGTCAGACTGCCGCCCCCGAGTGTGTGTGCCGAATTTTCCTCGGGGTGGGGGCCCAATTGGATTCGACCGGGAGTTGTCATTGACGTCTGCCTCCGACCTCAAGTGAACCGGTGCTGGAATCCGAGGACCGCACGCCAGTCAGGGAATCACACGCGCATCCAGAGAGTGGCCGACTGCACAGCTAAGTGCTCCCGAATCCGGCTGGATGCGACCAGCTGTGGGGCCTCGATGCGGAACTAGCGTTGGCATCGTAACATGGCACCGAAACCATTGGCAATCACAACGGCGGGACTTGGGGGCCGTGCGTGTTGCACCCTTTGAGGAGCCTATGTTATACTGCCAGGCGTTGTGATAAGTAGAAGCCACCCGCTTCTCACCGGCCGATGTCCGAGTGTCGCGCCGGTCAACTCCGGTAGACCGAAAGAGCTAGGAGGGGATGGCGGGAGCCATGCCCCTTTTTTTTGTCGGCTGAACGACGACAGGTAGGGACAAGTCGCAACATCTGGGGGGAGCACGTATCGAACGCGAGCCACGCGTAAACGAGAAGATCCGTGCCCGGGAGGTCCGCGTGATCGGACCGAACGGCGAGCAATTGGGCGTGATGACGGTCCGTGACGCGCTCGCCAAGGCTCAGGAAGCGGAGCTCGACCTCGTCGAGGTCGCTCCGACCTCAGTGCCGCCGGTCTGCCGGATCATTGACTACGGAAAGTACAAGTACGAACAGCAGAAGAAGGCACGCGGCCAGCACCATCGGGCGAGCGACATCAAAGGAATGCGGTTCAGCCCGAAGATCGGCGAGCACGATTTCCAGGTGAAGGCGCGCCACGTCCATGAGTTCTTGAAAGAAGGCAACAAAGTCCGGGCCTCGGTTTGGTTCCGGGGACGCGAGATGGCCTACCCCAAAGCGGGGGAGAAACTGTTAGCGCGCTTGGCAGAGATCATTGGCGACGTGGGCATGGTGGAGCGGCCGCCGTTGCTGGAGGGCCGCAATATGATCATGATCCTGACGCCAAAGAAAGGCTAGGGACGCGGATGGGGAAGACGAAGACGCATCAAGGAACGGCCAAACGGATCAAGGTGACCGGGCGCGGCAAGCTTTTGCGAGGCCACCAAATGTCCGGGCACTTCAAGGTGGTCAAGTCGCCCAGGCGCCAGAGGGCGTTGGCTCAAGAGGTGCCGGTGCACGCGCACTTTCTGCGGAAGATCGAGCGGTTGCTGCCGTATCGATAACGCAATAATCACGGACGGCCCGGTGCGTGCCGCGCATCGAGGTGTCGGTGGGCTGACTGTGAAGTGGGGTGAGGGACCATGGCACGAGTGAAGCGCGGCATTACAGTCCGCCGCCGGCACAAGAAAATTCTCAAGCTCGCCCGAGGATTTTACGGGGCGAAACACCGCTGGTTCAAGCTGGCCAACCAGTACGTCGTCCGCGCGTTGGCTGCGGCCTACCGCGACCGTCGCCAGCGGAAAAGAGACTTTCGTCGGCTCTGGATCGCCCGCATTAACGCAGCGGCCCGAACCAATGGAGTTTCGTACAGCCGGCTCGTGAGCGGGTTACGCAAAGCAGGCGTCACCATCAACCGCAAGGTGCTGGCCGATTTGGCCGTGACCGACGGGGCGGCGTTCGCCGACCTGGTCGCCAAAGCCAAGGAAGTCCTCAAGCCCTAACCGGCCCCGGCCACGCATGACCGAGGTGCTGGTCGGGGACACGGTCAGCACGGATCGGCATACACCCCTTCCTGCGACGCGTCGTTTTCGGGCCGCACGTGTCTTCGCCGGGCACGACTGCAAACTATTGCCGCTTGGACCGACAAGTCCGCATCAGGACTCTGGCACGGCGCGGTCTCCCTGACGTACCACCCGTGATGTGACCATGGCAACGACTCAAATCACCAGCACCAAAAACCCGTTAATCAAAGGCATCCGTGCCCTCGCCGACCGGGACATCCAAGAGTCTGACGACCGCTTGGTGGTTGAGGGCGTGCGCATGATAGAAGATGTTCTCACGAGCGGTGTGGCTGTCGAGGTGATCCTGTACGATCCCACGGCGATGACCGGACCCCGCGCGGTGGCGGTCTTGGACCGAGCACGACAGCAGGGGGTTCGCCTGGTTACCGCGACCGCGCGCGTCGTCGCAGCGTGCAGCCAGGTGGAGACGGCGCAGGGCATCATCGCGGTCGTGGCCCATCCGCGCGCCGCTCTGTCCGACGTGCTAGCCTCCCCCCGGCTGATCGTGGTGATTGCGGACCGGATCCAGGACCCCGGGAACCTGGGGGCGATCGTTCGCATCGCGGACGCGGCTGGAGCCTCGGCCGTCGTATCGACCACCGGGTCCGTGGATGCGCGTAACCCGAAGGCGGTCCGCGCCACAATGGGATCGTTGTTTCACCTTCCTGTCGCCACCGCGCCCACCCCACAGCTGATTGTGGCCCTGCGAGAGCGCCGTGTGCGAATTCTGCTGGCCGATCCTGCAGGGTCGTCTGACTACACGCAGGTGGATTATCGCCCCCCGATCGCGGTTGTGCTCGGTAACGAGGGCGAAGGGCCGGATCCGCTCTGGCGGACTGCCTCTCCGACCGCTGTGCGAATTCCTCTTTACGGGCGGGCGGACTCGCTCAACGTCGCGGTGGCAGCTGCGTTACTCCTCTACGAAGCCGGACGTTTGCGGGAGGTGTGAGGTCAAGCGTCGGGTCACGCGATTTGGGTGACGCATCGCTCGGATGTCGGACGGTGATCGGGGACGTTTTGTCGGAGTTGTGTTATACTCCGAGCCAACAGCGAAGCGCGGGTGGGATGTAAACGGGAAGTATCCGGGAGGTGGGCAGGCCGATGCAACTGGCGTCCCCGCAAGCGTTTTGGCGGTTGTTCGAGTCCAGCGGGTCCATCCGGGCTTACTTGGTGTACCGCCGGATTGTTTCGCTAAGCATGAGCCTGCTACTGAAGATTTCGCTGAACTGACGTACCAGCAACGACGGAGCGAGTACCTCATCCGGTTCCCTGAGAGAGGAGAGGCCTGTGGCTGCAAGCCTCTTCGGGACGGAGATGGGGGAAATTCTCTCCGGAGCTGATCGCTGAAGCCGAGAGCGGGTCTGGGTCTCGGTCACTAGGTGGTCCGGTTCCCGCCGATATCGGGATGAGGGCTAGCCCTTTCCCTTGTGGAGATCGCATTTCCCGGGGGGAGGGAGGCTAGAACTGAGGTGGTACCGCGGAAGCGCCGCTTTCGTCCTTTTGTGCGAGGCGGTGTTTTTCATTTGGAGAGATAAATATGCCTTCGATGCAAGAGTTGGAACGAATTCACAAAGAAGCCGTGGCCGCTATCGAGGCTGCGCGGACTGTCGAAGACCTCGACGAGGTCAAACGGCGATACCTCGGGCGCAAGGGGATCCTGGCTCAGCTCTTTGCTGGGCTGCCGACGCTCTCCGCGGATCAGCGCAAACGGGTGGGGGAGGGGCTCAATGCGTTGCAGCACGAACTCACGGAAAAACACGGGCACAAAGAGGCTACACTCCACCAGCAGCTCCAAGCCGCTCGTACGCAGGCCGAAGAGCTCGATGTCACACTTCCCGGCCGCCGGATACGGCTGGGTCGTCGACATGTCCTCACCAGGACGCTCGAGGAGATGGAACGGATCTTCTTTGGCATGGGGTTTGAGGTCGTGGACGGGACGGAAGTGGAGACCGACGAGTTCAACTTCGAGCGGCTAAACATGGGACGGGACCATCCCGCGCGGGATACTCAAGATTCTTTCTACCTGAGCGGCGACCTGCTCCTCCGGACCCATACGACGGTCGTCGACGCCCGGGTCATGGTGGGCCGCAAGCCGCCGATGCGGATCCTGAATTCAGGCCGCTGCTACCGACGCGATGCCCCCGACGCCACGCACATGCCCGTCTTTCACCAAGTGGATGGGTTCATGGTGGGAGAACGCATCACGTTCGCCGACCTGCGGGGCGTGCTGGCGTCCTTTGTCCGGCAGATGTTCGGTCC
>DASWFZ010000055.1:0-11310 GCA_036393975.1 bacterium
CCGCCGGGGATGAGACGGAAATCATCGAGCAGCCAGTAGAACTTCTCTTCCCACTCGGCGCGTTTTTCGGGAGTTGCTTCCACTGATGCGAGTTCGCGAGCGATGCGCCGCCACATCTGCGGCGGGGCGGTTTCTAAGACGGTCCCGTCGAGATCTCGCAGGGCGTACTTGTCATGAAACACGTGAGCTCGGAGATCGTCCCCGCCGAAGTAGTCGAGTGTTTCCTGAGGCAGGTCAGGCGTTGGTCGCTTCGTCGCAGTCGCTTCGGCATCCACCGGGCTCACCCCCACCGGGATATTGGTGCAAACTCCCGCCGTCAGCGACGGCCGGAGCAGTGCGGTAGTGCGCTTACTGCGTGGACTTGGTCGGACCGGTCTCGACGGTCAGCAGGGGAACCTGCGCGCGCAGGGCCGCCTCCCGCCGTTTGCGTTCCTTGAGGATTTCCGCTTCCTCGACTAGCGTCTCCAGATCCCTAAACCGTCGGTGCTCCGAGGCAAATCTGACGTAGGCCACATCATCTAGGCGGCGCATTCGATCCATGACCTGGGCGCCGATTTGCAACGTGCTCACTTCGCGGTCGCCGCGACCCGTGACTTCCCGCTCGACATCCGCGACGATCCGCTCTAGGTCATCCATAGACACCGGGCGCTTGCCGCACGCCTGGACCAGCCCCCGCAGGATCTTGCTGCGGTCGAACGGCTCCCGGCGTCCGTCGCGCTTGACAACCATCACTGGGATGAGGTCCGTCCTCTCATAGGTGGTGAACCGGCGGTCACACTTCAGGCACTCCCGGCGCCGACGGATGGACGACCCGTCGTCGACCGGCCGGGAGTCCAGAACCTTGCTTTCCTCGTGGGAGCAGTACGGGCAGCGCATCAGGTGTTTACCCCACAAGATGTGGGGTGCCTCCCGATTCTATTTCCCTAGCTGTAGTACTGTCAACGCCGGATTTCCGGCGATTTGAGGGCGAAAACCTGTGGCTGTGGATAACTTACTTCTCCAGACAGCCCCGGCGGGGGATTCGGGGGTTCCCTGCCTACCCCCCTGCCGTTTGCTCCCCCACAACCGCCCGGACGGCCACCGCCAGCGCCGCCGCCCCAAACAGAGCCGCAGATGCCACGGCGAGTGCCAGGTGGGCAGGGCTGAGGGATCCCAGGAGAAGGCCGCGCAAGGCAAAGGTCGGGCCTAGGGACGGGATGAGGTACGTCCAGGCCGACCTCTCCCACCCCTCCAGGAAGGGGGCGGCCATAGCCGGAAGCGTCGCGCCGAGGTACAAGGGGGTGAAGAACTGCTGGGCCTCCCGCATGCTTCGGGCCAGGAAGCTGAGGGCAAGCTGGGATGCGCTCAGAAAGGACACGAGAAAGGTCGACACGACAACTACCCACACCGTGGACCCAAGCGACAGGGACACGGATGTGCGGGCGAGGTCGGCCAGCCCCCACGCCGCCCCCACCCGTAAGCTTGCCAGGGTCGCCGCGATCACCATCACGACCGCGGCGAGCGAAGTCGCCAGCACCGCCAGGAACTTCCCGGTCGCCACCGCCCCTCTAGAAGGGGGAGTCAAGAGAAGGGCGTCCAGCGTTCGGCGTTCTCGTTCTCCTGCGCCCACATCTAAAGCGGTGTGCTGACCGCCCAGCGACGCCCAGATGGCGATGAAAAACGGCAGCAGCCCAGCCAGCAGTGCTCCGCCTAATCGCTGCCGGTCCGCGACGCTGCGAGATGCGATCTGAACCGGCGTGAGATCGCGGCGCGAGATGCCGCGCGCGAGCAGATGCTGGATGGTCAGTGTCGCGGAGTAGGTCGCCACTCCCTGCTGCACGCGCTGGTAGGCCAGTACCGATCGGGGTTCACTTTCGTCAAAGGAGACCGTGACTTGTGCGTCGCCGACGGCCAACCGCGCGCCGAACCCGCTCGGAATCTCCAGGACGGCGTCCACCGTTCCGCGTCGTAATGATTGAACCGCTTCAGAAACCGACACAAGCTCGATGTGCTCCTGCTTCGCCACCGCGCTGACGAGATCAGGAGCCGCCGCTGAGCCGATCACGGCGATGTGAGAGGCCGCGGTTTCGCGCTGCTGGCGCTGCCGGGACGCCAGATACGGCACCCCCAGCGTCACGAGCGGCATCAGGACCACCGGCAAAAGCAGCGCGATAATCAGCGTGCGGCGGTCGCGCAGTGTCTCCACCATCTCCTTGCGAAAGATCGCCCACATCTGACGACCGGCGCCGCGCACGGCTAAAACCTCACGGGGGTGATATCCAGACGCACGACACTGACCACGAAGATAACAAGCAGCACCACTCCAATGATGTACCGTCCCGGGCTCACCGGGGAAACGTCGTCTAACGGACCAGGGTGCGCTCGCCGCACACTGGTCAGCATCACCACCAGGAGGGCCGCCATCAGCCAGTACCGGAGCGCGAACGCCGCCAGGACCGCAAGCCAGGAGACAATGAAATGCCGGCGGGCTCCGAGCAATGAGCGCACCACATGGCCGCCGTCAAGCATCCCAGAAGGCAGCAAGTTCAGGCTCGTCACGAGCAGTCCGATCCAGCCCGCGTACAAGATGGGGTGCATCAGCAGGACCTGTCCCTCTTTGGGATGGATGAACAACTGCGTAATCCACTGCACCAGCAAGGGATCGGGATAGTTCACTAACGTCTGGCCGACCATGGCGGAGGGGCTCAGCACAAACGACGCGCGCACGCCAACGATCACGACGGCGACGGCGACCAGGAAACCCGCGATCGGACCGGAGGCGCCCAGATCGATCAGCGCGTCGCGGTTAGGCGCGGGTTCACGCGTAACGATGACGGCCCCCATCGTGCCCACGGGGGGAATCATGGGGATGAAGTAGGGCAAGCTGGCATCGATCCCCCGAAGAAGAGAGATGACCTTGTGCCCCATCTCGTGTACGACCAGGATGAGCATCAGCGAGAGCGAAAATGCGAGCCCGCCCGCGACGGCGCTGGGGATCAATTTGGAGCTCACGAGATCGACCGCCATCACATAGCCGGACAGAAATGTTGTGCCGAGGGTCGCGACGAACAGCAGCACGTTCACCGGCCAGCGCCACTGGGCCCGGGGCGGCTTCGGCAAGAACGAGACCACGGGATGGCCGTCACGCATGCGCAGGAGAGGCAGCAATCCGGTGGGTTCCAGGCGGTCCCGCAGCGCGAGAAATCGCTTCTTGCTGTCGGGGGGCAGGTCGACCGTGAACGCCGGTCGTCCGCCGTCATCCACATGGCCGGTGACGGGAAAGTAGTCCGCCACCACGCGCGAGAGGTTCTCGATTGCTGAACTGGGCTCAAACACGATTAGCCTCTAGCGTACGGCGCAGCGGCGACAAAGAGAAGGGGGGACGACTGCGCCGTCCCCCCGTGAGATGTCAACTCTGCAGCCTGCGCGGTGTGCTTGTCAGCGCCGGCGGAGAAACGCCGGGATGTCCAGGTCGTTAATTAACGCCTTCACGCCATCCTCGATCGCCTCAGGACTGTCAGCGACCTTCTCAGACGGCTTGCGCCCGGCATCGAAGCCGGTGGCGATCACGGTGATCCGGATTTCGCCGTCGACTTTGTCGTCGATCACCGCCCCGAAGATGATGTTGGCATCTGGATCGGCCGCGTCTTTGACAATCTGGGCGGCCTCGGAGACCTCAAGTAAGCCCAGGTCCAGCCCACCGGTGACGTTGATCAGGACGCCGCGGGCGCCTTCCATCGAGGTCTCCAGCAACGGACTGCTGATCGCCGCTTGGGCCGCCCGGATGGCGCGGTCCTCGCCCGTCGCCACGCCGATCCCGATGAGCGCCGAGCCCGCCTCGTGCATGATCGTGCGCACGTCCGCGAAGTCCAGATTGATCAGCCCCGGGACGGTGATCAGGTCCGCGATCCCCTGTACGCCTTGCCGCAATACGTCATCGGCCGTGCGGAAGGCCTCGACGACCGTTGCCGTGCGATCGATGATCTGCAGCAGCCGGTCGTTGGGAATTGTGATCAACGTGTTGACCTTGCCTTTGAGGTTGCGCGCGCCCTCATCGGCCGCTTGCTGTCGCCGGCGGCCCTCAAACACGAACGGCTTAGTGACCACCCCAATGGTCAGGGCGCCCAGTTCGCGTGCCACTTCGGCAACAATGGGAGATCCCCCGGTCCCGGTGCCCCCGCCCATGCCGGCGGTGATAAACACCATGTCGGCACCCTCTAAGACCTCGAAGAGATCCTCCTTACTCTCTTCCGCGGCCTGCCGTCCGACCTCGGGATCGCCCCCGGCCCCGAGCCCCTTGGTGAGTTTGCTCCCGATGTGAATCTTCTTGTCGGCGTTGCTCATTGCCAGGGCCTGGGCATCCGTATTGATCCCGATGAACTCGACCCCGCGCAGCCCCGCGCTGATCATGCGGTTGACGGCATTGCTGCCGCCCCCGCCTACGCCCACCACTTTGATTGCCGCGTAGCGGCGCAGATCGCGATCAATGTGCCCCATGACGATAACCCCCTTCGCTGCTGTGTGAGCGCTGCATCGCGCGTCCTGCTGTGGTGCGATCACGCCCCATGAACCATCTCCCGCAACCAGCCGCGCATCTTGCCGAAAATTCCGTCGCCGTTTGTCGTGCGGGCCATCTTGGATCCCCCGTGGCGGACACCATACAGCACGAGTCCCACGCCGGTGGCATAAATGGGGCTGGCCACCGCATCCAGCATCCCCCCGACCTGTTCGGGAGCCCCGACGCGTGCGGGCAGTTCGAGGCGCTCACTCACGTACGGGGCAATCCCCTTCAGCAGCGCCGTCCCCCCCGTCAGGACGACGCCCGCCGGGACGAGGTGTCCGAACCCGCTGCGTTTGATCTGCAGGCGCAACAAACTACAGATTTCCTGCAGCCGCGGCTCGATGATCTCGCACAGCACTTTGCGCGGCAGGATGCGTGGCTCGCGATCGCCGACGTTGAAGACCTCGATGAGCTCGCCTTCGCGCACATCCGCGATCGAGGCTGCGCCGTGGCGCAGCTTCAGCTTCTCGGCTTCGGCCACCGGCGTGCGCAGGCCGACGGCGACGTCACTGGTGAGGTGATGGCCTCCCACGGGCAGAATCGCCGTGTGCGTCAGCCCGCCGCCCGCGAACACTCCCACGCTGGTGGTCCCCCCGCCCATATCGGCGAGCACGACCCCCAGCTCCCGCTCCGCCTGCGTAAGGACAGCCTCCGCAGAGGCGAGCGGCTCCAGGACCAGTTCATCTACCTCCAAGCCCGCACGCTGCACGCACTTGAGCAGATTCGCGAGCACGGTGGACGTGCCGGTGACAATGTGTGTCTCGACTTCCAGCCGGGAGGCAAACATGCCGACGGGATTGCGCACGCCATCGTGTCCGTCGACGACGAAGCCCCGCGGCAGCATGTGCACGATCTCGCGGTCAGAGGCGGGCAGCGCTGCCATGCGCGCGGCCTCGATGACCCGGTCCACGTCCGCGGACGAAATCTCGTGGTCGCCCCGGCTGACGGCGATGACCCCGCGGGAGTTCGTGGACGCGATGTGCTCCCCCGAGACTCCGACGTTCAGCGAGGTGATCGTGATCCCCGCCATCCGTTCGGCGCGGTCCACGGCTTCTTCGATCGCGCGCGTCGTGGCGTCAATATCAATTACGACGCCTTTGCGGATGCCCGCAGACGGCGTGTTCCCTACCCCAGCGATGTGGACGTCGCCGTCGTCGTCGACTTCCCCGACGACCGCACACACCTTGGTGGTCCCGATATCCAGTCCGATGACGTGCTCTTTACGCGACATGGGTGCACCCCGGCCACAGACTCCGGCTATAGCCGCAGCATCGGCGTGGCGGTTGCCAGTTGCCTCGTACCCCTAGATCTAGTAGAGTCTGGATAACTATTCCCCCATATCTTGTACCAGAATTCCACAACTAGCGACGGACTCCTTTCGAAAGCGCTGCTGGCTGGCCCCGGAGAATCACGCTACCTGAAAAACGCAAGTCCACCGAGGCGCTACGCAGACGCTGGCGGCGAATGGCAGCCAACACCTGAGGCAGCATAGCCGCCCGCCCCCCTAACCCCCGGGGGGAGCCCAACAGCACGGTCACCCCGTCCGCTGTCGTCACGATCACGGCCCCCGCACGATCCACGTGCAGCCGTAACCCGCGTGCGATCTCTTCAGAAGGCAGGAGGGCGAGCGCCCGCACGGCATCGCGCACGCCGCGGGAGGGCACGCGATCTCCCAGGCGCACCCAGGGCAGGGTCACACCGTCGACGGAGATCAGCGGAACTGACGGCGGGGGGGAAGAGACCTCGAGGGCCACGCCCTCGGAATCGAGCAGGACGTACTTGTGGCGAAAGAGCATTGCGGCGCGCGGGACGCGTTCGTCCACGAGGAGATCCACACGACCTGTCGGGAGGATCTGCACGCGCGCGGCGGCGATCCACGGAAGCGCGGTCAGTCGGGATGCCACGTCGGATGGACGGATGGAACTCAGCGTTTGCCCGCGATAGAGGTCGCTACGGGCGACGATCTCATCGGGGGACACATGCTCCGTGCCGCGCACCGTGATCTGGGAGATCCGGAAAAACGACGACTGCAAGAAGGCGACTGCGGCCATCAGCACGGCCATCACGGCCGCAAAACGCACACAGCGCAGCGAGAAAGGAAGAGACGAACGTGAGGGGACGGCGTCGTTGGGGGGGCGGCCGCCGACGGAGGAAGTAAGGGGATATGCTGCGACGCGAGCGTTGGTCATCTAGTGTGTTGAAAAGTGTGACGTTAAGTGCGATTGACTGCGTGTCTATCGGTCCGGTGCTGTCTCCCCCAGGAGTTTCACTTCCGGATCTAACTTGACTCCGAACTTCTCCGCCACGAGTGCGTTCACCTTGCGCATCAGCGTGAGCACATCGACCGCCGTGGCGTCGCCCGTATTCACAATGTAGTTCGCGTGGATCTCCGAGACGCGCGCTCCGCCGACCGCTAGCCCTTTCCCCCCGGCGAGGTCAATCAGCCGTCCCGCGTGATCGCCTGCGGGGTTGCGAAAGACACACCCAGAACTCGGCGGGCCAATCGGCTGCGTCGCGCTACGGTGCGCCAGCCACTCTTCGGTCTGCCGCCGCACCGCCGCGGAATCCCCCCCTCGCAACTGCAGCGTCACGTCCGTCACCACCGCCGCGCGGTTCTGGAGGACGCTCGTGCGGTACGCGTACTCGAGCAGGGGCGCCCTCAGTTCCACCTCGCCATCAGGTGTCACCGCATGCACGGCGCTGACGATCTCTGCCATGGCATGCCCGTGCGCGCCGGCGTTCATCACAACGGCTCCGCCGACAGATGCCGGGATCCCCGCGGCAAACTCCAGCCCGGACAGCCCGGCTGCGGCGGCATCGCGGGCAAGATGCGGTAATCCCACGCCGGATTCGGCGATGAGGCGGTCACCGTCTCGCCTGACGCGATCCACGCCCTTGCCGATTTTGAGTACAACCCCACGGATGCCCGCGTCTGAGATCAGGACGTTGCTGCCCGCCCCCAAGACCACAAACGGGACGTGCTCGTCAAACAGCGAGCGCGCAACCGCGCGCAGTTCGTCTGCGCTGCGGGGCACCACCAAGACATCGGCCGGCCCGCCGATGCGAAACGAGACGTGCTTGCGCAATGGTTCGCGTTCCCGCACATCAGGGCACACCTGCTTCAGGCGGCGCACGAGATCGGGGGATTGCACCTTTCGCGCCATCACGCCTCCGGCACTCGCGCGGACGCCGTTCGATTCGTCGGCGCGCTCACACCGTGCCGGGCCCGTAGGGCGGCCACGAGATCATCGGCGACCCCGCCAATATCACCGGCTCCCAGCGTGAGGACCACATCGCCGGCCCGCAGAGAGGGCAGCAGGTGATCGACGAGGCGATGGGCGTCGCTGATAAACGTCACCGGCCGGTGCGTCCGCACGGCGTCCACGATGAGGGAGGCGCCGACTCCTGGGATGGGAACTTCGTCTGCGGAATAGAGCTCGGTAATGACGAGCTCGTCGCAGTCTTCAAACGCGGCGGCAAACCCGCGGTACGTGGTTTGCGTCCGGCTGTAGCGGTGGGGCTGGAAGACGGCGACAATCCGCCGGTCCGGCCATGCTTCTCTCACGGCTCGCAGGACCGCCGCGACCTTCACCGGATTATGCGCGTAGTCGTCCACGACCATCACGCCCCCCACCTCCCCGCGGACGGAGAAGCGGCGGCCCACCCCTCCGAAGCGGGCGAGAGCCGCGGCGATGGCGTCAAAATGCATCCCTAACTCCATGGCGACAGCGGTGGCGGCCAGGGCATTGGCGACGTTATAGCGGCCGGGCACGGGCAGCGTCACCGGTCCCAGTTCCTTCCTCTCATGACGGAAGGTGCACTGGGTCTCGTGGCCGTGCATCGCGTGAATGGTCGCCGTATAGTCGGCCGCAGACGAGACTCCATAGGTGACCGTCCGTGCGGCCACATGTGCGGCGAGCTCGCGCACATGATGGTGATCGGCGCACAGCACCGCAAACCCGTCTACGGCAAGCGTGCCGAGGAATTGGGCAAACGTCTGCACCAGGCGTTCGACCGTTCCGTAGTGATCGCTGTGATCGGTAATGTCGAGGCTGGTCACGACCGCGACCGAGGGGCGGACATGGAGCAAGGATCCATCGGACTCGTCCACCTCGGCCACGACGTACCGCCCGGCCCCGAGCCGCACGTTGCCGTCCAGCCCTTCCACGTCTGCGCCGATTAAGGCGGTGGGATCGAAGCCCCCGGCGGCGAGCACGTGCGCGGTCATCGCCGCCGTCGTCGTCTTCCCGTGGGTACCCACCACCGCGATGGCCGCCCCGCCGGCCAAGATCTGGGACAAGACCTCCGCCCGGTGATGGACGGGGAGGCCGCGCTTGCGCGCGGCCGCCACTTCCACGTTGGTCTCGGGGACAGCGCGGGAGACCACAACGAGATCTGCACCCTCGACGTGGCGGGGATCGTGGCCGATGTGGATCGTCGCCCCGTGCCCCTGCAGGCGCCGGGTCGCCGCGGAGGCGCGCAGGTCGGACCCGCTCACGCGGTGCCCGCGCGAGAGCAGGACGCGGGCGATCGCGCTCATCCCCATCCCGCCAATCCCGACGAAGTGGACGCGTGCGTGTGGATTAATCATGCGCCGTTCACACCTGCGGTTTTCAGAATCATTTCGGCGACCTGCTCAGCGGCCTGGGGACGGCCGAGCTTGCGGCTGGCCTCGGCCATCGCGCGCCGGCGGGACGGATCTCCCCGCACCGCCGCGACCGCTCCGGCAAGCCGGGCGGTACTCAGGTCATGGTCGCGGATCACCACGGCCGCGCCGGTGGTCTCCAGCACCTGGGCATTCAGGTCCTGATGGCCGTCTGCGGCAAAGGGGTACGGGACCACGATCACGGGGAGCCCATTCGCCGTGACCTCGGCGAGTGTCGCCGCCCCGGCGCGGCAGATCACCAGATCCGCACACGCATACGCATCGGCCATGGTCTCAATATACGGCACCACGATGTAATGCACCGACCCGCTGCGCGTGGCAATGCGCGCGCGGACCCACGCCTCATGGTCTTGCCCGGTCTGGTGCAGAATCTGGACCTCCGCCCCCGAGGGAAGGGCAGGGATCATCTCCACGACCGCGGCATTGAGGCTGCGGGCCCCCTGACTCCCTCCCAGCACTAGGATCGTCAGAGGCCGGTCCTGCAATCCAAATGCGCGCCTTCCGCGCGTGCGGTCTCCGCCCACGGCTCCCCGCCGCACCGGCACGCCGGTGGCGACCGCGCGAGGTCCCAGCGAGCGGGCCACGCGGGCATCGCTCACGGAAATCGCCCGCGCCCACCGCGCAAGCACGCGGTTCGCCACCCCGACGGCGAGGTTTTGTTCTTGGACCACGATGGCGACCCCCAGGAGGGCCGCGGCCGCGCCGACGGGTGCCGCCGCATAGCCGCCCGTCGACACCACGACCTTCGGCCGCCACTGCATCAACAGTCGCAGCGCTTGCACGGTCCCCACCGCCGTCAGCCACACCGCCTGCAGCAGAGTCCAGGTGAACCGACGCGGCCACTTCCGCGAGGCGACCGGACGAAACGCCCACCCCGCCCGAGGGACGATCTGCCGTTCCGGACCGTCGCTCCCGACAAACAACACGTCGACCGGCGTCCTAGATGCTGCCAGGGCCTCGGCGATCGCCAGTCCGGGATAGATGTGCCCCCCCGTCCCTCCCCCGCAGATGACTACACGCAACGCAGTGCGGACGGGGCGATGCACGACGGCCCCGTTCATCCCCCGCTCTGAACGCATCGTGCTCACAGGCCGTTCGAGCCCGCTCGGGTGTCTGCGCGTCCGTATTGGGAGATGTTCAGCAAAATCCCCACGCTGGTCAGCGTGAACACCAGCGAAGACCCACCGAAGCTCACAAAGGGGAGTGGAACACCCGTAATGGGCAGCACGCCCGTGGTGACGCCGATGTTGATAATGGCCTGCAGCACAATCATCAAGGTAATCCCTGATGCGACCAAGCTGCCGTACCGGTCGGGGGCTTCCCGCGCGATGCGAAAACCGCGCACGGCCACCAGGCCAAACAAGGCCACGACGGCGACCGCGCCAATCAATCCGAGTTCCTCGCCGAGGATGGCAAAGATGAAGTCCGTGTGCTGCTCGGGGAGGTAGAAAAATTTCTGCCGGCTGTTGCCTAACCCCAGCCCCAGCAATCCGCCCGACCCCAACGCAAGGAAGGACTGGATGATGTGAAAACCCGCGCCCTGAGGGTCGCGCCAGGGATTGAGGAATGCCAGGATGCGCTGCCTGCGGTACCCTTCCCCCAACACGGCCACAGTCAACACAGGGAGCGTCGCCGCGCTCAAACCCAACAGGTGGAGGGGTCGCACCCCACCGATATACAGCAGGCCCAGTGTCAGTGCCCCCAGCAACAACGCCGTCCCCATGTCAGGCTGCAACAAGATGAGCCCGGCACAGAGGGCGGTGATCAGCAGCGGGGGTCCCGCCGCCTGCAAGGTGTCCGCGCGACCGCGGGCCGTGAGCACGTGCGCCAAGTACAACACCAGAGCCAGCTTGGCCCCTTCGGCCGGCTGGAACGCGAAGGGGCCGGCGATCGCGATCCACCGGCGGGCGCCCCCGGCCACACGCCCGATGCCCGGCACGAGCACGAGCACGAGAGCAACTGCCGTAAGGAAGAGCAGCAGGGGCGTGAACGCGCGCAGCCGCGCGTAGTGAATCCGCTGCGTGACCGCGAGCGCCATCATGCCGAGCGCGGCCCACACCGCTTGCCGCTTGAAGAAAAACGCGCTATCGCCGAAGCGGTCGTG
>DASWFZ010000056.1:0-2187 GCA_036393975.1 bacterium
AGCGATCTTCGCCGGAGTGGTGGACAGCAATGCGACCAGCCGTTCCAGACCCAGGCCTCGTCGATGCACTCCCTCCGTCAGCATCAGCGGCACGAGCGTTTGGATCCCCGTGATGCCGCCCCAGGCCGCCCAAATGTCCTCCTCGCCGCGGGCCTTATCTTCGACAGGACACGGCGAGTGGTCGGAAGTGATGCAGTCGATACGGCCGTCAAGCACCGCCTCCCACAGACCGCGCTGTCGATCGGGGTCGCGCAACGGCGGCGCGCACTTGGCCACAGGACCCAAACGTATAAGATCGTTTTCAGTCAATGACAGATAGTGCGCGCAAGTTTCCACGGTCACCGCCTGCCCGCCGGTACGGGCCGCGTGGATCATCTCGGCTCCTTCCGGCAGGCTCATGTGTACGATGTGGACTGGGCAGTTCGCCTGTCTGGCCAGGAACAGTATCCGGTGAATAGCTTCGAGTTCCGCGATTGGCGGCCGGGCTTCGCCCCACGCGCGCCGATCCCGGCGGCCAGAGGCCTGCAACCGGTGCATCCGATCCTGGGTGATCGCGTTGCTCTCCGCGTGGACGGCCAGGAAGTGTCCCAATTCCCGGAGACGTAGCAGTCCATCGAGCAACACGCCATCCTCGACATGTGTGAACTCCTCTGTGCTGCTGTGGCTCATGAAAGCCTTGAACCCGATCACACCTCCATCGGCCAGGCCGGCGAGGTGCTCGCGATTGTCGGTAATCAGCCCGCCCCACAGCGCGTAGTCCACCATGGACTGCCCGGACGCGGCAGCAAGTTTCGCCCTAAGGGCCTCGACAGTGGTCACCGGCGGCAGGCAGTTGAGCGGCATGTCCACGACAGATGTCACGCCGCCCGCAGCGGCAGCGCGACTCCCAGGGCCCCATCCTTCCCAGTGAGCGCGTCCGGGGTCGTTGAAGTGCACGTGAAGGTCGACCGCTCCTGGAAGGATGACACGCTGGCGTGCGTCGATAATCTCATCGCCAGTCAGTGGCTCCTGCGCGATAGCGACAATCCTCCCGCCGGTAATGCCCAAGTGTGCCTCGACTATGCCCTGACCCGTTACCAGGAGGCCACCCGCGACGACGACGTCATAGCGCATTGGTCACGACTCCCTTTCGTTGCTCCAATCCCGGCCTCGGGGCAAGTTCCGCCGTGCGTGCGTCACCTCCTGTTATGTCCAGCCATGGAGTTACGCAGCGACTGGGAATGGACCGCGTTCATGCAGGCCTAGGAAGCTTTGGACGCCGGGATGGTTGTCGCGCGGAACCGTATGACCGAATGTACGACCGACGATCGGTGGTGGGTCGGGGCGGCGACGGTCTTGGGCTCTACGAGGACGCGCTTCGCGGTGCTACTAGGGTGCAACTAAGACCGCAAACCCCGAAAGAAAAACCTGCAGAAATCCCTGATAGAACTGGAGCCGGCGATCGGACTCGAACCGATGACCTGCGCTTACGAGTGCGCCGGACAGCGAGTCGCAGGAGTAGGCACCTGTCTATGCTGTCTCAGAAACCTCACCATTCCTGGGGGCTGTTCAAACAGCAGGATGCTACTGGAGATCCCTGATTAGTTGCGAGAAAGATGTCAACTGGGAATCGTGCTACAAGGGTGCTACGAAGCATGATCGTAGGACTCCGGAGCGGGAGCTCTTCCGCTACGCGACGTTGCGACCGACCTGCGGGCTAACACGCGCGGGTGCCAGCACTTCGATCTCTGCGCAAGCATACATCCGTTCCACCTTGCCAGTTCTGTCCTCAATCATCACGGTTACCACGTCGTAGTCCCCGATGACGCGCACGATGCGCGCCTCAGGCTGCGCCGCCTCGCCCAGCAACCGGACTAGGAGCCCGGGAGCCAGTGGGAGGCCCTGGCAATCGACTGCCTGCTCACGGGTCTTCATCATTTTCTCCGGTCAGTTCCGCGACGCACGGCCCGCGTATCTGTACGGAGACTGTGCCCGCCGTCTCTGTCACCTAGACGGGCGCAGCGGCCTCCACAGGAGTGCAGAGAACTTGGGATCGATCGCGTCAATGACTCGTAGCGGCTGCTGGCTTCCGGGGGACCGCCTGGAGGTACTCTCGGCAGGCCGTCGTGAAGAGCCCACTGCCCCCAGTAACCAATATTCGGACGCCTTTGGCGACCATAGCTGCAGCCGCCTTCGGACTCGGAGCTA
>DASWFZ010000057.1:0-3330 GCA_036393975.1 bacterium
CAAGTGGCGGGTCAGCGGTCAGTATATGGAGACTTGCAGCTGCGACTACCTCTGTCCGTGCGCCCCCAGCAATCTGACGGGGAAGCACACAAAGGGCTATTGCAACTTTGCAATGGCGTTCCATGTCGACAAGGGACAATACGGCACCGTAAAGCTAGATGGCCTCAACTTCACCGTCGTTGCCCATGCGCCCGGACCATCCATGAGTGACGGCAACATTGCGGTCGGCCTCATCACCGACGAGCGTGCCACTCCCGAGCAACAGCAGGCCCTAGTTCAAATCGGAAGTGGGCAAGGGGGCGGCCCCATGGCGGCGCTTGGTCCGCTAGTAGGCAAACTCCTGGGCGTCGAAGCCAAGCCCATCCGCTTCGAAGGGCAAGGTATTCGGTATTCAGTATCGGCTCCCGGCATGCTCGATCAGGCCATCGAAGGCGTTCCCAGCGCGATCAAGGCAGGGGAGCCACTCTATATTGACAATACTGCCCACCCGGCGAACGCCCGCCTCGCGCTCGCCAAGGCCACGCGGAGCCATTTGCACGCGTTCGGAATCGACTGGGACGAGAGCAGCGGCCGAAACAACGGTCACTTCGCACCGTTTGCCTGGAGTGTAAGCTAAACTTTACCGAATCCATTCTCGCTAGGTAAGATCGGGGGGCGAAGGCGGCTTCGCCCCCTTCTATTTTCCCAACAGTCGACCCGCCAAACCCTGAGTCCACGATTCGGAGTCGCGCTGGGAGAGCAAGACTGCCTCCATCACCACGCGAAAAACGTCTTCCGCGTCGGAAACTGCTGACGCCCCCTCACTCAGAGACTCCGGAGTTATTTTCTGACGCGCAACAATATTCAGCCTACCGGGACGCTGCCGCTGCAAACGAGCGGACATGGGCGGAGTCGGCGGAATCGCTAGGGGCGACTGCTCAGGGCGCTCCCGGACAAGTTTCACGACGAACTTGACTCAGTTCAGCCTATGTAGCCTTCAACCGTCTTCTCATCCCGGACCTTGGCGCCGGCCGGATCGAGCCCAGCCGCTTTGCGGGCTTGACGTTGGTGGAGCAAGTCCCAACACTGGTCCAGTGTTACCTGGATCTGGCGAAGCCTTTCCCGGTCCGCGTCGGTTGCTTGACCTAGGGACTCCTTCCGCCAGATCTCGTGCTCCTCGGTGGCCAGTTTGTTGATGTTTTGAAACACCGTTTGGTCCTCCACAATCTCCCCTCCTCCGGTTTCAGCGATTAGCATCTCTTGGAATCCAAAACTCTTGGAGGCCCCCTTGCCGAACTGGTCTCTCTGATTGGCGAGGGGCAACATGGTTCTTGTCAAACCCAACCTTCCTCTCCCGGCACGTTTAACGAGGGTAGACTTGGCTAGAAGACCATCCTCTCCCAGGCGCACCGTTTCTTGAACACAGCGCGGTAGGAAGGTGGGAGCTCAAGAGAGGCCGCCGTCCCACGGCCTATGAACCGCCAGTCAAGCGAGTTTTCCCGGGGCAAACCGATAAAGGCTAGCACTTCATGCTTCCTTCCCCAACTCGCGAGGGCTGCGGTGGGAAGCACCGCGGCAGCCTTCCCCTCCGCCGGGCGGGTCACGACGAGCGCGCAACAGCCGCGCCGGTCGCCGCTCGCTTCTCCAGATAATCCACGAAGACCGGGACCGGGTCGAAGCCCACGACCCGAGGCGCGTCGGTGACGAAGTTCGAGAGGACGTTGATGTCGTAGAAGTAGAGGCGCCCGTCCCGCTCGCTGATCAGGTACTCGATCCCACCGACATCGACGCCGGCGGCCTGCGCGATACGCAGCACGTGGGCGACAATCTTCTGCGGCGGCGTATACCCCTCCACACGGAGGTTCGTGCGGGGCAGGTCCACCGGACAGTAATCCAGGGCCGATGACGATGCTCCAGCCTCCTTCTCGGGTTGTGGCAGCGAAACCACAGGCGGTGTCGCGGCGACCGTCCCATCGGGCTGGCAGATGTCGGCCGGGCACAGGTTGAACCCCGCCGACGGGTTCGGGAAGACCTTGATCGCGTAGAGGAACCGACCGTCCAGCACCTCGACACGGACGATCGAACCACCGACCGGCGCGTGATATTCTTGGACGAGCGCGGTGTGATCGATCCCGAGATCGAGGATCCCGCCGGCGACGGCCGCTTCGAGATCCTTCAGCGTGTCCAAGCGCTGAATCTTCGCGCCGCTACCCCCGATGTTCGGCTTCACCAGCAACGGAAACGCCATGTGGCGAGCGGCATCGACGGCTTGCGCGGGCGCGTTGATCACGCGCGTGCGCGGATGTGGCAGGCCCAGCCGACTGAGCAGGCTGATCTGGGCAGTCTTGGAGAGTTCGAGACTGAAAGCGTTGGCGCCGTTGACAACCGGCACGTCCATGATTTCCAGGTACCGCAGGTAGGCCAGCGAGGCAAAGAGCGCGTGCCCGTGCCCCCGCACGTAGGCCGACGGGCTCATCCGATTCAGCACCAGCGCGTACGACGCGGCACCGTCGGCCGGATTGAAGTTCAGGGATGTCGCCAGGATGCGGTCGTACCCGATGCCCCGGCGATCGAGTTCCGCAAACAGCGGGCCGAACCATTCAGGATGTTCGTACAAGACTCCAAGGCGTAGCGGTGCGGATGGCATGCATCTATCCCCCTTTCCGGCACCCCCTGCAAGTCGCCGCAAACAAAGCCGCAGCGGCCCGAACGAGCACCGCAGATCTCAATTATCGAGCGGAGCGGGTCCGGTCTAGACCGGACGGAGCGGCGAAGGCACGCGGGCCTTCGCCCAGGGACAGATGCAGTCTCGGGGATGGAGCAAGAATGCTCTGTGCGGTTTTAGATGCGCGTCCATGTGCGTCACTTGCCCACATCATACCACAAGGAGCTCAAACACCTACGGCTCGACGATCTGGACTTTGCTACGAGGACCATTCGGGTGCGACAATTCGCCCGACCCGGCGCTGCTCACCTTTTACACGTGCTGCCCTTCGTGCACCGCCACTGCCTGAACTAGATCCGACTGCTCCAAGAAAAATGGATCGGTCCGCACCCCCAGCGCCTCGTAAATCTTGCTGCGGAATGCGCGGAGGGTGGCCCATACAGCGACGTCGATGATCGCACGATCGCCCAGGCCCACGCTGCGCAGCCGCGTCACTAGGACTTCGCTGGGATGGCCGATCGTCGCAGCGACAGCGTAGTCGAGGATAGCCACTTCACGTGTACTCAGGCCTGCGCTGTGGTAATCGCGCAGAACCGACTGCACCCTATCCAACCCGCCGAGGTCGCGCTCCACCTCGGAGGCATACACCAGGACGCAGTAGGTCGATCGGAGCCGGTCGGCCACGA
>DASWFZ010000058.1:0-1733 GCA_036393975.1 bacterium
ATTAGAGGAGAGGTGTTTGCTCTGTGAGACCTACCGTGCTATTGAGTGAACCCATCCACGAGGCCGGGGTCGCGCGTCTAGAGGCAGAGGCACAGATCCAGGTGCTCCAAGAAGCGTCTAGCGAGGCTCTCGCCCGGGCGATTACAGGGGCTGACGCCGTTATTGTTCGACTCGTCCCGGTGACGGCTGAAGTAATTGCGGCTGGACAGCGCCTGCGGGTTATTGGGCGCCACGGTGCTGGGTTGGATAACGTGGATCTGCCTGCCGCCACTCGTCGACGCATCCCTGTCGTCTATGTCCCGCAGGCCAACTCTATCTCTGTGGCGGAGCACGCCATCGGGATGATGGTGGCGTTGAGCAAGCACTTGTTCGATCTGGACCAAGCGGTGCGCACGGGAGAGTGGCAGCGCCGTCAGGTTATTGTCGGGATGGAGTTGGAAGGGAAAACGCTCGGGGTCGTCGGACTGGGGGCCATCGGCCGCCTCGTGGCCGAGAAGTGCCGCGCGGCCTTTCACATGCGCGTGCTCGGCTACGATCCATACGTATCTGCCCTGCCAGCCGGGGTCGAGCGCGCGGACACGCTTGCGGCCGTCTTGCGGGAGGCCGACTTCATTACGGTTCATGTGCCGTTAGCTGCCGAAACACGTGGATTGATCGGCCGACACCAGCTGGCGATGTGCAAGCCAACTGCGTACCTCGTGAATACCTCGCGAGGCGAGGTGGTTGATACGATCGCGCTGGCCGAGGCATTGCGCGCCGGACGCCTCGGGGGCGCCGGAGTCGACGTGTTTCCCGTTGAGCCGCCCCCGTCCGACCATCCGCTCCTTCACGCGCCCCGCACGATGTTCTCGCCCCATGCGGCGTCGCACACGGAAGAATCGCTGCAGAGGATGGCTGTTTCGGTTGCCGAAGATGTGTTGCTGGTTCTGCGGAGCGAGCGGCCCCGCCACGTAGGCAATCCCGAAGTGTTCACGAAGTGACCGCGCTCCCGCGATGGGAGCAGTGAGGGGGATTGGTGTGTTCACGAATCGAGTGAAACAGCAATTACAGCGGGGAGAGCCTGCCGTTGGCCACTGGATTTCCTTCCCGTCTCCGGCTGTGGTCGAACTCATGGCCACGGCAGGGATGGACTGGCTGCTGATCGATACCGAGCACGGCGCGACGGACTGGGAAACGGTCGAAGACATGATCCGGGCTCTGAAGAGCACCGAGGTCGTGCCGCTCGTGCGTGTGGGGGCTAACGATCCGGCACTGTTCAAGCGGGCACTCGACCGCGGCGCTCTTGGTACGATCACCCCGATGGTCAGCACGCCCGAGCAAGCGAAAGCGGCGGTTGCGGCAAACAAGTACCCTCCGGTGGGCATCCGGGGGGTCGCTGGCAGCCGGGTCAATCGCTACGGTGTTGACTTGCCGCAGTATGTGGCTGAGTGGAATGATCAGGTGTTGGTGATCCTGCAGATCGAGACGGTCGACGCGCTCAAGAACATCGATGCCATTGCGGCCGTCCCGGGTGTGGATGTGCTGTTCATCGGGCCCAACGATTTGTCAGCCGGCCTGGGGTTCTTCCGTCAGTTCGACCGTCCCGAATACGTCAGCGCCGTGACGAAAATCCTGCAGGCGACACGCACCCACGGGAAGATCCCCGGGATCATGACCGGGGGCGCGGATGAAACGCTGGACCGCATCGACCAGGGGTTCCGGTTTGTGGCCGTCGGCTCCGATACCCGCTTGCT
>DASWFZ010000059.1:0-4297 GCA_036393975.1 bacterium
CCGCAGGAGCGCCAGGCGGTGCTGAGCCGCGTGAATTTCTCGTCCCCCTACGTCGCGCTACCCTATGACCTCACGGTCGACGAGAACCTGGAGGTGTTTGCGCGACTGTACGGCGTGGTGGATCGGCGGAAGCGCCTGCGCGCGTTGGCCGAGCTGTTCGAAGTGGCGCACTTGTGGACGCGGCGGACAGGGTTGCTGTCGTCGGGCGAGATGGCCCGCGTGAACCTGATCAAGGCCCTCATCAACGATCCCGAGATTCTGTTCTTAGACGAACCGACCGCGGCACTGGACCCGGCGGCGGCGGACACGGTGCGCTCCTTGCTGTTACGGATGAAAGAAGAGCGCGGGATCACGATCTTCTACACGTCCCACAATATGCGCGAGGTCGAGCGGCTCTCCACCCGCATTGTGTTTTTGCACGA
Organism: bacterium; assembly: GCA_036393975.1. Taxonomy (GTDB): domain Bacteria; phylum Sysuimicrobiota; class Sysuimicrobiia; order Sysuimicrobiales; family Kaftiobacteriaceae; genus 13-1-40CM-64-14. Next base: position 423 of record DASWFZ010000059.1, read on the forward strand.
GGGCCGAATCGTCGCTGACGGTCCGGCCACCGAGATCGTGCACCACTACGGGAAGAAGGACCTAGAAGACTTTTTCGTCGCGCTGGCGCGGTCAGGGCACCAGGGCCTGTCGTGAGCTGGGGGCGAATCTGGGCGCTCAATCTCCGGCAGCTGTTCCTCATGCGCCGCAGCTTCGCCCGCATCACCGATCTGTTCTACTGGCCGCTGCTGGATCTGTTCTTCTTCGGATTTCTCTCACTGTACCTGGGGGCGGAAGGCGGCGTGCCGCTGTTGGCGGCGGTGTTATTGGGGGCTCTCATTCTGTGGGATTTGTTCTTCCGGGTCCAGCAGGCGATCTCGGTGTCGTTTCTTACCGAACTGTGGACGCGCAATCTCATCAACATCTTCGTCACCCCCGTCACCCTGACAGAGTTTGTCGTGGCGATGATGGTGTGGGGATTAATCAAAATCTCGATTACGGTAACGCTGATGGCCGTCGTCGCCTTTGTCCTGTACCATTTCAACATCTTCACGTTGGGGATCAGTCTCGTTCCCTTGGTGACCAGCCTCATCGTGTTCGGCTGGGCGGTCGGCACCGCGATTACGGCCGTCATTCTGCGCTATGGCCAAAGCGCGGAAACGCTGGCCTGGAGTTTGGCGTTCTTGTTCCAGCCGTTTGGGGCCGTGTACTTTCCCCTCTCCGTCTACCCCCCGTGGCTGAGGCAGGTGTTGCTGATCTTCCCGCTGCCGCACATCTTCGAGGGCATGCGTGCCGTGCTCGCGGGGCAGCCCCTGCCATCAGCACGGCTAGTGTGGGCGTTTGGCCTGGATGCGCTCTACCTGCTGGGGTCATTCGCGTTTTTCGCCTTCATGTTTTCGTTGGCACGCCGCCGCGGCTTGCTCCTCAAACTGCAGGACTAGGGGGCTCTGGTGCAATCGAAGCGAGGCCTTAGCTGCTCTTTCGTGGAAGAGAGAAAGTGTGGCTAACAGTCCGCAGTGGCACGCCAGGGACGGGCGGCAGGTTGCTCGGGTCAGGAGAAGGTCGCATCCGTGACAGGCGGTAGGGAGGGATCACCGTGAGGCGTGAGAGCTTTCGCTTGACCGCAATGGTGGCATCACTCGTGCTAGTCGTGAGCACCATCGCCGCGTACGGCCAGGGGGCCGGGGTGCGCGTCCCCGAGCCTCCCCCGCTGCCAGGCCAAAAGGCGTTCGACCTGACCCTCGAGGAGACGAGGAAGTATTCCCGGAGCAACAACTTTGAAGTCGTCGGGCACAGCTATTTTAAGGGCGAGTGGGTCGTCTCGTCGGCGCGCGCCCTCGGGATGGGGTGCGGGTTCAACACGCCGCGGGTCGAGAAGGGCATCGGGTATTTTGCCGGGTACGACGCCCCCCCCACCTGCTTCGGGGTCTTAATTGCGGATGTCAGCAATCCCACCGAGATGAAGTTCCTCAGCTTCATCCCCTGCAATCCCGGGACTCGATGTAACTACCTCCGCCTGAACGCACGGCGGAAGATCCTCGTCGTCGGGATGGATGCTAATCAGGCGAACCCGAACCAGCCGACGGGAGGCCCGGCCCCCCAAGCGGGCGTCGCGTTCTACGATGTCTCCGACGCTCGGACTCCGCGGCTGCTCGCGTTTTTGCTCACGCTCCCCAATGGGGCCACACATGGGTTTGAGATTGACGACCGGTACGTCTACGGATGCGCACGGCTGGGTCTCACCAAACCCGGGGACCAAGAGCTCGCGATCATTGACTACAGCGACCCAGGGCACCCCAGTGTGGTCAGCAGCGTCCACATTCAAGGGCAGCACGTCGGAGAGGAGTATGAGCCGCGGGATCAGAGGAACCTCGACGGGACCCCGCAGCACGTGTGGTGTCATGAAGTGACCTTGCACAAGGACAGGCTCTATGTCGCCTGGAGGGATGCGGGCATGGTTATCGTGGATGTGCGCGATCGCGCCGCGCCGCGCATCATTTCGCGTTTCGATTATGTGCCTCCCTTCCACGGCGGCAGCCTCGGCGCGACGCACACCGCTGCGCCGGTGATCGTGGACGCCGATAAGTACCCCACGTTGGTGGTCGTCACGGACGAGATCATTGCCTGCCCGCCGGGGTTCGGCCGCATCGTGGACATTTCCGATCTGAGTAATCCCCAGGTGATTTCCACCCTCCGGATCCCCCATGTGACCGACAACTTTGACTTCGCCACTGGCAAATTCCGGTGTCCTTCCAATGGGGGATACATTCACCACCCGTGGTTTGATTTTCGATCCTCCAGTCTTCTCTACACGGCGTGGATTGAGCAGGGGCTCCGCGTGTGGGATATCTCCAATCCCTTTCTGCCCCGCGAGGTGGGGTACTATCTGTCACCACGATACCCGGGCCGATTTCCCAATCGCCAAGTCCGCGAGGCGTACCAGGATCCCGACTCGGCGTTGATCTACATGACGGACGGGAACGGCGGCGGGGTCACCGTGCTCCGCTGGGTGGGTGCGATCCCGCGCACGCCACCAGTCCCGGGTATCGTTCCCGGCGCCCGCTGAGGGCGTCATGCGGCACTTCTGCTCCCGGGTGTGCGCTCCTAAGCCCGTCGTTTTGAGGGCTACGGACGCCTTCTTTTCCTCAAGCGCCAAGACATGGAAATCTCATAGCGCGTCCGAGCGGCAGAGAGATCGCGGCTGGCGGGCCTCGATGCGCTCTGGCGTCCTCTTGGTTGTCGTGTTTGTCATGGGGCAAGTCGTCCCAGCGACTGCGAAGCCCACCCAGGGTGACGCGCGGCACGGTCAGGGGATGACACCGTCCGTTCTGCGCTTCGAGCGCGCCAGCGTCTGGTCGCTGCACATCACGTCCCAGCGGTTACTCTCCGACTACGGATACGCCATCGAGTACGCGTTTAGATTCCTGGACGAAGAGGAACTCCGCCTATTCGCCATTACGGAACAAGAGATCATGAGCGGACGCATCCTCACCATCCTGGACGGCGAACCGGTCGAGGCAGAGATCCATCTGCGGGGAGAGCCGCTGCCGCTGGTGATGAACTCGGACGGCGTCCGGATCGTGGCCGCGTGGCGGCGTCCAGACCGTCTCATCCCTGCGGACTTGTCTGCGGAGGAGATCGAGCGACGGTTTCACGCCCTAACCGATTTGCGCGCGCAAACCAGACGCCGGCTGGGGTTGGCCGAGTTCCGACCCTCTCAGGATGCGCGGGTCCGCGTGCGCCTCGCTGCGGTGGACAGTATCGCCCTTGTCCCCGCTGGGGATCCGCGGGAACTCTATGAGATCCACCAGCCAATGACGGAGGCGGCGACGGACGTCCTGACGACGGAGGTCGGGGGGCGCCACTGGATGATTACTTGGGGTCAGGGGGTGTTGCAGGTGCAGCTTTCTCCGGTCCTCACCACGGTGACGACCACCGTGTTCTACCGCGAGGGGCATGCGACGGGGCGGGTCGGCAACTGGCGGCCTCTTTCGTCGACGGATGCCACCCAGATCGCGGAGACGGCATTTGCCTACCTGCGCGCCGCACGGCTGGATTTTGGCACCGGGCTGATTACCACGCCGCTGCCCCGTACGCCATAGGAGGCAGTCCCGCAGTCGTTCCCGATCTCGACTCGGCCTTCTGGTGTATGGTCCGTTGCGCTTCGGACTGATGCTTCTTTTGTGGTCATCCCCCGCAACGCTGCGCAGCCGTTTCATTGTGTCTCCGTGGTGTCTTCACAGTGTATTCACCTTTGACGTCGACAATGAGATCGACGAGAGTCAAAAGGAGGACTGACCATGGGTCCACGAGGTCTTCTAGGGATTCTACTGTTGGTGCTGCTGGTGGCGGGGGCGGCGGGTCTCGCCTACAACGCCGGCATTGCACAAGGAGTGGCGCAGAGCGGACAGACGGT
>DASWFZ010000060.1:0-19393 GCA_036393975.1 bacterium
GTCACGGCCACGTACCAGAAAGTCCTCGATCGCTTGGCCTCCGAGCAGCTGCGCACCAACCTCTCGATCAAGCTCACCCATCTGGGACTAGATATGGGCGAGGAGGTCGCGGCCCAGAATCTTACGACCCTCGCGACTCACGCCGGTCGTCTGGGCAACTTTGTGCGCGTTGACATGGAGGAATCCGCGCGCGCGGATGCGACGCTGCGCATCTACCGACGACTGCGGGAGGTCGGGCACGACAATGTGGGGACAGTACTGCAAGCCTATCTCTATCGCACCGCGGAAGATCTCCGCGCTCTCCTGCCGCTGCGACCCAATCTCCGCCTCGTGAAAGGGGCTTACTTAGAGCCCCCGGCCGTGGCGTTCCCGCGCAAAGCCGACGTGGACCGCAATTACGTGCACCTGATGGAGTCAATGTTGCAAGGGGGCGGGTACACCGCGATTGCCACGCACGATGACCGCATCATCGATCACGCTATCCAGTATGTCGATCGCCACGGCATCGGGCGGACGCGCTTCGAGTTCCAGATGTTATACGGCGTGCGCCCCCGGCTGCAGCAGGACCTCGTCCGCCGGGGCTACACGGTGCTGGTCGCGGCCCCGTTTGGCGCGGAGTGGTTTCCCTACCTCATGCGCCGGCTGGCCGAGCGGCCGGCTAACCTGTTGTTCATTCTTCGCAATCTCCTCCGGAGCTAAGGGAAGCCGAGGAACAAGCCCCGTTCCCTTCAGTGCCTCACGAAGGGCGGCATTCTGCGCGAGGATGCCGCAGTTCCCGTGAGTACGTCTGTGTTTGTCTGTCGACTGCGTCGGGCGGGTAAGATTCTAGACAACAGCCATGACGCGAGGGAACCTATGCGACTTGTGATTTGGTTGGTGGTGCTGGGCTTGGTCGTCGGCGGCGTCCACTATGCGGCGACGAACCGGTACGAGTACCTCAATCAGGGGCAGACGCGCCGAGACCGCGTAACGGGCAAGGTCGAGGTCTGGGGGTGCGTCAGTCAGTTCCGTGGTACCGACACGGCCTACTTCCCGACGGCGGGAGATCCTCAAGATAAGTCGTGCACGCTGTTCGGGTGGACAACGCAATAATCGGTCGACACCAACTGGGCATGGCGCAGCGGCTGCGCCATGCCGGCGCGTAGTAACCAAACCTCCGAAGAAGAATGTTAAGACCTGAACCCCGTTAGCGCGTCGAAACATCCACGTAGGAGCGGTCAAGGGCGGCAATCGACGGGCATCCGAGAAGCTTGAGGGTTCTCTCGAGATCGGCCCGCAAGATTTCTAGCGCCCGTGTGACGCCGGCCTCCCCGGCGGCCCCGAGACCATACGCGTACGCGCGTCCTACCAGGACTGCCCGGGCACCGAGGCAGAGGGCTTTGACCACGTCGCCCCCGCGGCGAACGCCTCCATCCATCAGAACCACCGCTCTTCCATTTACTGCCGTGACGACTTCCGGCAAGACTCTCAGGGTGGCAGGCGCGCCGTCGAGCTGGCGCCCGCCGTGATTTGACACCACGACTCCCGCCGCACCCTCGTCAACGGCTCGCCGGGCGTCATCGCCTGTGAGGATACCTTTGATCAGGATCGGACCCCGCCACACATCGCGGATCCAGGAGAGATCTTGCCAGGTCACGGCGGTGCGCGAGAGCGCGGACCGGGCATCATCCAGTAACATCGGCCCCCGGCCAGGGATCACGACGTTGGGTAACGTCGGCACGCCGCCATCGAGCAGGAAGTGGGTCAGCCACCCCGGATGAGCGAGTAGCTGCGGCAGAAACGGAAGCTTGGACCACGGCGGTCCGTTCAGCAGCTCCAGTGTTCCATTGCGGATGTCGCGCTCCCGCATGCCCCCAATCGGCGTGTCCACGGTGACGACCAAGGCTGAGAATCCCGCAACCCGGGCGCGGGCGATGGCCTCCTCGGCGGCTTCACGGCCCCCCACGATATAGAGCTGATACCACACCGGGCCGGCCGACGCCGCCTTGACGTCTTCCAGTCGATGGCCAGAAATCGTGGAGAGCGTATAGGCGGTACCGGCTTTCCCGGCGGCCCGCGCCGCCGCCACTTCGCCCGCGGGATGCATCAGACGACTGTAGCCAACGGGGGCGAGCACTACAGGCAAAGCAAGATCGGAATTGAGGATACGAACGCCCAACGAGGCGGGGGAGAGCGGGACGGCCTGACGCGGCCGAAACGTCACGGCGTCAAATGCCAGGCGGTTCTCCCGCAGCGTAACTTCGCCTTCGGCACCGCCGTCGATATAGTCGAAGATGACCTTCGGCAGCCGGCGCCGCGCCACAGACCGCAGATCTTCGATGTTGATCACGCGAGGGGATGCAACTGCGCGCGATGCGTAAGTCATCGAGGCACTCTATCCTCCAGGCTGCGCTTTCGTACGCGTGGGCAAGACTCGGTGCAGACCCTCACGACCAACGGATCGAGCTGGATAAAGTCTTCTCACGGGTTCTTGGAGTCTTGGGGAGGACCTCTTTGGAATCCGCGGGGCAGGAAGGCAGAGCCCCTCCTGCAGATCACCCTTCGGACGCCAATGAGGCGAGCGTGGCCCGACCTTTGCTCGCGGACACGACGTTACCCTTTAAAGTCCACAGCTGGATGGCATTCTGCAGAGCATCAGCCGCCGCTGCAGTCCGCCCTGCAAGGCGTAGGACCTCGGCGAGGTCAAAGTAGTAATCCCCATCATGGTCGATCTCCTCGGCTGGTCGGCCAATCTCAATCGCTTCTCGTGCTAGTCGTTCGGCTTCGGCGAACTCGCCTCGGCGGGCCAGAATCTTCGCCCGCACCGCACGCAAGTCGGCCTGCGCTTCCAGGTCCCCAGCCCCTGCCGTCTGTTCTGATCGAACTGTCCACCCATAGGCCTCGTCATAGCGGCCCTGGAGATATAGTGTTTCCGCCAGGAAGGCAGCAAGTGAGCAGTACCATGCCCGCTCCCCCATACGTTCCAACGCCTCGCAACTCGCCCGTACTTCGCGCTCGGCCGCGGCAGGCTCGCCGGCCAGAAACTCAAGAGTCCCGATAACGGAGCCCTGTGTTGCCAGGGCCAGCTTCGCCCCCAACTCTTGGAAGGTGGTAGTAGCTCCTCGGGCAAGTTTGCGCGCCTCGTCGATGCGCCCCTGCATCGCCACAAACCCGGCAAGGTATCGGTTAATCCTGGCCTCCACAAGCCTGTGTCCTCTCACACGATCCAGCATCGCTGCTAGCCGCCGGATGCCCTCCTCAACAGGCGTGGCTCCCCAAAACAGGGTGGACGCAAGCGCAGGTGTGTTCGCGAGCTCGCCCTGCCAGTCCCCCGCCCGCCGTGCATGCTCAATGGCCTTCTCGTAGGCGTCCTTCATCTCTTTCGGATGCCCTATCTGGTTCAGTCTTGAGGCGACAAGCTCCCACGAGTGGGCCAACCCGCTGTCATCGCCGAGCCTTTCGAATAGCGGAATGGCCTTCCGCGCGGTGGCTTCAGCCTCCGTCACGAACGCGTCCGGGTCGACCGAGCCGATGATCCTTGCTCGCGCGATCCGTGCATGCATCTGCAGGCCTTCACCACCGATCGCACGGGCCTCCTCGAGAGCCTGCTTAACGAGCGACTCGGCTCGTCGGAGCTCTCCTAACTCGATCAGAACGCGGCTCAGAAGGAGCATGGCTTCAACGCGCTCTGGCTCCGCCTCCCGCAGCGCGATTGCTCGCTCCAACAAGTTTGCTGCCCCCGGCATGTCGCCGCGGGTCATGGCGCGGTGCCCGGCTGCTCCCAGAAGGCTCGCTGCGCGGCGAGCAAGTCTCTGGTCCTCCGCGCCAATCGACCCCAGATCGGTCTTGTAACGGTACGCTTGCTCCAGATGGAATCCGAGGACTTCCTCATACTCGCTCGTGCCACCGACAACTCCTTCGAGCCATGTAGCGAAGCGTTCGTGCAGCTTGGCCCGCTGCCCCTTCGGCATCCCGTTGTACGCGGCATCGCGGATGAGTTGGTGGCGGAAGCGAAAGGCTTCCTCGCCGACGAACTCGGCCCGATCGGTCCGAATCAGCTCCCGCCGGGTGAGACTCATCAGCAGCGTGCCCAGTCGACCACGGATAGCTTCGGGTGCGAGTTCTGCTAGCGCTCCGAGGTGGAACACTTTCCCCTCAACCGCCCCGCACTCCACCACCGTTCGTTCGTCAGGGTGCACTTGGTCTAGGCGGGCTGCGAGGAGAGCGTGAATCGTCGGAGGGACTTGCACTCTCGAGAGATCGCCCGCAGGGATCCAGGAACCGTTGTCACGACGCAGGAGTCCTTCGTCGATCAACATGCCAATCATCTGCTCGACGAACAAGGGGATCCCTTCGGCCGCTTTCAGAATACGCTGGCTCACGTCTGCGGGGAGTCGAGTGCCGAGAAGGTTGTTGATTAGGTGCTCGCACTCTTGATCATGAAGGGGTTCGAGGAGGATCGACGTGGCGTTGAGCTTTCCTCCTCCCCACCCTTGCCGTCGGTCGAGGAGCTCGAGCCTCGACGTACAGATCAAAAGAAGGGCCGAATCGCGGGTCCAGTCGGCGACGTACTCCACGAGGTCGAGGAGAGTGGGTTCAGCCCAGTGGATATCATCGAAGATGACGACGAGCGGCTGCCGTTTGCCCAGACTTTCGAGAAGCCTGCGAACTGCCCAAAAGGTCTCTTGAGGTGCGGCAGAGGGTTTGCCGACACCGAGCAGTTCCGCCAAACGGTCGGCGATTGGTCCGACGTGTTCCTCGCCCGCAAGCAGCGCGGCAATCCTCGCCCGGCGTTCCTCAGAGGAGTGGTCCTCTCGCAACCCTGCCGCTTCCCGAAGGAGCTCCGTGACGGGCCAGAACGTAATACCCTCACCGTAGGAGAGGCAGCGACCTTGTAGGACGCTCGTGCCGGGCGGGAGGCCCTGGCGGAACTCGTAGATCAGGCGGGACTTGCCGACGCCTGCCGCTCCCAACACGGTGAACAGGTAGCACCTCCGCTCGGCGCCCGCGGACTGAAACGCTTGCACCAGCATCCCGAGTTGTCTTTCCCGAGCGACCATGGGAGACCGAAAGCGGCGCTCGATCTGTGGTGTGTCCGCACTGACCGCAATGAGACGGAAGGCCTGGACGGATGTGGATTTGCCCTTCACGGACAAGGGCCCAACCGGCTCTGCCTGGACCGCGTTGCGGATAAGCCTATATGTCGACTCGCCGAGGAGGACTTGTCCAGGGGCCGCCGCCTGTTCCAAGCGCGACGCCAGATTGACGGCGTCGCCCGTGACGAGGCGCTGCCCGCTGGCTGGGTCACCCGTGACGACCTCCCCGGTGTTCACGCCGATACGTACCGCGAGGGAGATCCCGTGACCCTGCGCCAGTTCTTTGTTGAGGAGAGTTAGCCGCCCCCTCATCGCCGAGGCCGCGCGGACTGCTCGGAGCGCATCGTCTTCGTGGAGGACGGGGATGCCGAAGACGGCCATTATGGCGTCCCCAATGAACTTCTCGACCGTGCCGCCATGGTGCTCCAGTACGGCTTTCATTGCGTCGAAGTAGCGCGTCATCACGAGTCGGATGAGTTCCGGGTCGAGTTGTTCGCCGAGTGTTGTCGACCCGGCAACATCGGAGAAGACCACGGTGACGGTTTTCCGGCTCTCAGGTGCAGGGCGGTCAGAAGCGAGAGCGCCACCACAGGTCATGCAGAAGCGCGCTGAGTGAGGATTCTCGGTCCCGCAGTGTGGACACGTCCCCATTAGTCTGAAGCCTACTACGCCTTTGGGGATGGTTCCTGGGGGGACGTTGGCATAAGATCAATCGCGAGGCTACTGCTGGGATGCGCCCGCATCGCAATAATGGGGTTTGTCAGTGAAATCGAACCCTACCTGGACTTCCCCGCCGCAGGTACCGGCAGGGTCAGTTGCCGGACCGATAGGGAGCGCATCTCCGGCGCTTCCGCTCCTTGATATCAGAGGCCTGACCCGTGTGGTGGCAGCACGACGCCTCGTCGATCACATTTCTTTGCAGATACCACAAGGAGAAGTGGTGGCGATTGTGGGGCCGAGTGGGTCGGGGAAGTCGTCTTTCCTCCGGCTGCTCAATCGTCTCGATGAGCCGACCGACGGCACGGTACTGATTGCCGGGATGGATTACCGCCAGATTGCTCCGCGGGATCTGCGACGACGAGTGGGGCTCGTCCCACAGGTCCCCGCGCTGTTCCCTGGTCGCGTCGTCGATAACCTCCGCTTTGGTCCGTGGCAACGCGGGATGACGCTGGATGCGGGGATCATGACGCGCCTGCTCAAGGAGGTTGGGCTGGCAGGCTACGAGACGCGCGGCGTGAGCACGCTGTCCGGTGGCGAAGCCCAACGTGTGGCGCTCGCGCGGACACTGGCCAATAGCCCGGAAGTCGTATTGCTCGATGAGCCGACCTCGGCGCTTGACGACGCGTCCAAGGGGCAGGTCGAAGCGGTGATCGCCGATCTGATGCGGGAGCGATCGCTCACCACTGTTCTTGTGACGCACGACGCGGCTCAGGCCACCCGCCTCGGCCACCGCGTCATGGTATGAAGGCGGCCGCCTCGCGCGGAATGGAATCAAAGGAGACCCTGATGTTTAACCACCTCATCCCGTCTCCCGTCCTCCTCGGACTGGCACAGGCGGCAGCGGCGGCGCCGTCATCCGGGGTCTGGGCCAGATCTCCCTCAGCGGATTTCTCCATGCGGCAATCCTCCGCGGCCCGGCAGTTCTCGGCGGTCTGGTGCTAGCCCTCATGATTGGAGCAGCCGGGTCGATCGCAGCGGATCGGACGCGCAAGGTGCCGGGCGCTCGGCCCGCGGCGGCGTTTGGCATCGCAGTCGGCTCAGCGCTGGTCATTGCCGCGATGACCGCGGTGGGCGTGATTGATATCAAAATCGCGTCTCTCGTGCCGGTGGGGAGCATGATCATCAACGGCGCGATGAATGCGAGTGCGCAAACGTTGGAGCGGTTCGGAGTCGATGTCCTCGCCCACACGGGGCCGATCGAAGCGGCTCTCGCGCTGGGGGCGGCGCCGGCCGAGGCCGTCGTCGCGCACTCTCGGAACGCGGTGAGTGCCAGCCTGATTCCGAGCGTGAACTCGATGCGCTCGGTATCGTCTGGATTCCAGGACTTATGGCAGGGATGTTGTTGACGGGAAGCGACCCGGTCTACGCGGCGATCTACCAGTTCGTGGTCGTGGCGATGATCTATGCGGCATCGGGGCTAGCGGCGCTAGGAACGATCTCGGTCGTTCGACGCCGGGTGTTCACATCGGCGGACCAACTCATTCTGCGGCCGGCGCTCCTAAGCGAGTAGCCAGGTGACGATGCCAGTCCGTGGGGAACCCAATGAAACGATCCTCTGGCGCCGATTGGACCAGCCGGGTTATGAATCGGCGCGGCTGTCTGATCAGCACCCCTACCGGTATTTGGCCGGAACAGCGGTTTTCGCGGATAAGCTAGGGCCCTGCCGGCTAGATTACCTTGTGGTGTGCGATGCAACGTGGCGGACGCTCTCTGGCCGAGTTACAGGCTGGGTGGGAGAGAAAGTAATCGAGATCGAGCTGGCTGTCGATTCCGCGTCTCGCTGGACGCTCAATGGAGCCCAGCGTCCTGAGGCTGCAGGTTGCATCGACCTTGATCTTAACTTTAGCCCGTCCACCAACCTACTCCCGCTTCGGCGCCTGGGTCTGGCGGTTGGACAAGAGGCAAAGGTACGGGCCGCCTGGCTTCGGTTCCCAAGTTTTGCTCTGGAACCGCTCGACCAGCTGTATCGCCGCATTGGAGAGTCGACCTATCGCTACGAGAGCGCAAACGGTGCATTCGTTGCTGACCTCGAGGTAAATGGTGCGGGATTTGTTATCCACTATCCAGGCTTCTGGCAAGCGCAGTGACGAACTGATCTGCTCTATTCGGCGCCCCGTTGAGAGCGGGTTTGTGGTGGGGCCCTGAGGGACTCGAACCCCTAACGCCCGGGTCAGAAAGTTCGAACTGACATTTGTCGCTGCCAACCATGATCTACCGTAGAGTGCGTATCCATGATGGTTTTGGCTCCAGGTTGTCTCTTCCTGTACCGCGGTTTGCGGTGTAGTACCGACCCTCCCGTTTGCAATCCGTTTGCAGAGGCGCAGGAGGCGAAGGTACGTGCTGCCTGGCTACGGTTCCCGAGTTTTGCCCTCGAACCGCTCGACCAGCTCTATCGACGCACTGGAGAGGCGGCCTATCGTTACGAGAGCGCAGGCGGCGCATTCGTTGCTGAACTTGAGGTAAATGGCGTGGGCTTTGTTACCCGCTATCCAGGCTTCTGGCAAGCGCAATAATGCACTGGTCTGGGAACACGAAACTGATTTTCCTGACGGGCGAGGACAGCGATAAGACGGTTTAGGCTTGGTGGGGCCCCTTGTCTCCCACTCTCGGCAGCTAAATCAGGCCCTGCTTCTTCCCGTTGCCATTTCCGGCGGCGGCTGACTGCCCCTGCGGGCCTGGGGTTCCCGTATTCGACACGGGTACAAGCTGCGCGCTAGCTGGAGGCAGAACTACAGGCTGGCTAGCAGTATCGTCCCCACCTCTCCCGAATGTCTGACCTGTTGAGGCCGGGGTCGCCTGGGCGCTCGTTTGCCCTCTCGGCGGCGGGTTGACACTTACAGGCTGATTCGCACTGGGGGTCTCCTGGCTCCCCCCGTTATCAGCAGCGGCGTGGGGACGAAGAAGCACGGCGTAGACTCTAGGCTCGCTGAAGCCCGGGCCAAAGGCAATCGGGCGGATCCATTCTGGGAAAAGGAGGAAGACCATGCCGAGGAGGAACGCTAACCCCCCGCTGACGACACCGAGGGCAACCACCAGTACGGACCTGTCTAGTCTTTCGTCCTTCTCGTAATCGCCAGGTTCCAGACTGGGAATCCTGAAGTCCCTTATCGAGACGTACAGGGCCATCGAATCTCCTCTCCCCGCGTGAAAGAATCCCTCAGGGAAGTGTCCTCATCATAACATCCATCGGCGATGCCCACGGAAAATTAAGCAGGTTCATGAATTCTCACGGGCATTTCGGACGAAGTTCGATGGAATATCTTCCATACCCGGAGAAAAGCTTTCACGACGTTCGGGTCAAACTGAGTCCCTGCGCCCCGCTCGATCTCCTCCACAGCCGTCTGCGGCCTTCGTGCAGCCCGGTACGGGCGGTCAGATGTCAGCGCCTCGAAGACATCGGCGACCGCAACGATTCGGGCGGCGAGAGGGATGTCCTCGCCCGCCAGTCCGTCAGGATAGCCCTGTCCGTCCCAGCGCTCGTGGCTGTGGCGCACAGCCAGTTTGATCCTGTCTGAGATCGGCACCGGTTTAAGGATGTCGTGTCCGAAAATGGTATGACGCTGCATTACCGCTCTGTCCTCGTCCGTGTAAGGGCCGTGTTTGGTCAGGACGTCGTCGCGGATTCCGATCTTTCCTACGTCGTGGAGAAACCCGGCCACTTGCACCTCACTAACGGCCGCTTCGTCCAGCCCCATCGCCTGGGCGATGATGACGGCGTTATCGGCCACGCGGGAGGAATGATGCGCCGTTGCCATGTCCCGGGCGTCCAGTGCGGTCACCAGGGAGCGAATGATTCCGATGAACGAACGCTTAAGCGCCGACTCCTGGCGATCGAGGTCCCCTGAGGCCTTGTGCACGATCGAAAAGAGCATGGCGTAGAGGATGAGGACGCCGAGGACCACACTGACCTGCACGGACCACCGTAGACGGGTCAGCGCCGGCGCCAGATCGGACATGTCAGAGATGACCTGGTACGCGGCGACTGGTTGGGGAACCCCAGCTGCCACGACTGGAACAAGAACCTCTAGCCGCGAATGCTTTACGCCCGTACTTGATTTTGTGGCAGGAAGCAGCCGCCATTGCAGCTGGCCATTGAGGGCTGAAGTCAGCAAGGCGGACGGAGGAGGCGGGGTTTCAACCCCCGAGCGGGCATCACTGTAGAGCACCTGTCCCCGCCGGTTCCACACGGTGGCGTGCTCGATGTCCATCTTCCCGACCAGTTGACGCATCGTCCCCTCAAACTTGGATCGGGCCGGTGGGGAGCGGAAGAAGTCTTGAAAGACGAAGCGTGAACCTGCCAGTTCTAATACGCGTGCGGCAATCGCCCGCGCCTGCTGGCGAAGGGCAAAATCTTCTACGAGCCGGGCTGTGATCGCCCCAAAGAGTACTCCAACCGCGAGAGTCGTGCCGAGGCTGAGCAGCGTAAACCGCCGCAGCAGCGTCGGGCCGGACAGCCGGGAAGATAAGTTGGAAATTGCCATGTGCCGGAAAATGGAGCAAACCGCGTGCCAAACCGTCGGAGCAGGTCTTTCCCCTCCGAGGATCTCCCCATTTCAGCTTCAAACCTGTCGCTGACCGAGGGGCATTCTTGATCTGTACTTCTGCCTACTGAAGAGGCTCGTTCCATACGGCATTGCGATTTGAGCTTTCCCTCCGAGTACCGCCCTTTTCTCTGCTATTCTGGTCCACCCGTAAGCTATCCGTTAGCTGTGGTCCCAGGAACATGGTGCCGACGGCAGCGAAGGGGATAGCCGTCGAGTACTCGATGCCTGCAAAAGAATTGATCCCGATCTTCGCCGTAATCTACTCTATCGCAGTGATGCGAACTGACAACGGAGGCGGTCCAAGGCTGGGTGGCAAAGCACCCGCACGTCCACCTCCATTACACCCCCGACCTATCGCTCCTGGCTCAACCAAGTGGAGCTGTGGTTCGCGATCGAACGCGACTGCATCGAGCGTGGAATCTTCACCTCCACACACGACCTCAAACGGAAACTGCTGGCCGACATTGACCTTCACAACAAAGAGGCCCGGCCGTTTCTCTGGACGTACAACAATCCGAAGAGGCGCATCCGTGTCACTCTTCAATGACTCAGTCCACTAGTACAGGTTCCTATCCTGCATGTTCAGGTTCAATCGGAATTCGTGTCAGACAGCGTGGTCGCCGCGCATCAGATCGCAAGCCCGTTAGCTACCGTTAGCTATTTGGGGTTTTCGGGACATCCACTAGGGCAAGGATCTTCCAAATCCGCTCTAGGCGTGAGGTCTGGTGGTGGGTCCCTGAGGGACTCGAACCCCCGAAGCCCGGGTAAAAGGTTCGATTTTTGATTGCCCAAACCGTACCGCCATACACTACAGTGGCCCTCTTTTCCTCACCGCTTGTCGGTCCGCCGATAGACCAGCTTGACGACTCCGGTGCCGAACACCTTCGACTCGGCGAGTTTGAGGCTCACCTGGCTCGTCCCATCGAAGAGGCGCTTCCCACGTCCCAAGACAATCGGGTAGACCAGGAGGCGATACTCGTCAATAAGGTCGTGCGGCATGAGGGAACGGATAAGGCCGGGACTGCCGTGGATGACGATATCCTGGCCCGGCTGCTGCTTCAGAATCGAAACTGCCGCCGCAAGTTCCCCCTTGATTAGGTGCGAGTTGTTCCACTCGAGCTTCTTTAAAGTCTTGGAAGCAACGTGCTTGGGCATGCCGTTGAACCGATCCGCGAACCCCTCAGGATCCTTCCGGCTGGGCCACGCGGCGGCGAAGCCTTCGTAGGTCACGCGTCCCAGGAGCAGCGTATCTGAGGCGAAGGTTTCCTCGTGTTTGAATTTGGCAATCTCGTCGTTCCAGTATGGGAACGACCATTTCTCCGGCGACTCGACCACGCCGTCCAACGACACAAACAAGGTCGCTGCGAGCCGCCGAGTAGGCGTTGACATCGGCTCATCACGCTCCGTTCATGCCTTTCTCGATAGGCAATCTCAGGTTCTGGGCCTGGCAATGCTCACAGCACGGCGTCGACGTTTCTACTCACTAATCTCCCATTGCGGATTCCACACGATCTCCCACAGGTGCCCATCGGGGTCGTGGAATTAACCCGCGTAGCCGCCCCAGAACGTATCTCGGGCAGGCTTGATGATCCTTGCCCCGGCTCTTTTCGCCTGGTCCATCACCGCGTCAACTTCGCCTTTGGTGCTCACATTATGACCGAGCGTAAATTCGGTGGAGCTTGGCGCAGTTCGAGAGATATTCGTGTCATGTGCGATAGACTTGCGGGGCCAAATTGCGAGTTTCAAACCCGCCTGCAAATCAAAGAAGACGGCGCGGTGCTCAAATTCCGTGCCGATAATGCCTTGCGTCGGTAGAGCGAGCCCGTCGCGATAGAACTTGAGCGATCCTTCCAGATCATCCACGCCTAGTGTGATGACCGTGATTCGTGGCTTCATGGCCTCATGTTGACTCCTTTCCATTACCGGGCCGTTACTACCGTTAGCTATTTGGGGGTTCTTCGGAGTTCCCCCTAGGGGAGGGTCTTACGGAAGCCGCTCTAGACGTGAGGTTTGGTGGTGGGCCCTGAGGGACTCGAACCCCGACGCCCGGGTTAAAAGATCGAACCGCGTTTTCTCGTGATCTACCTTCGCGTACTGTTGCCTGCTCCCCCGTTGGGTTCTAGCCGCTTCCCATTCCTGTGTAGTACCGCCGTTTCCCTCTCCTTTCCACTGCTCGCGTTTGCTGTCCGTTTGCTGTGCGGGATCCATGGAAACATCTAGACACGCTCGGAAGTATCTCCACCGGTTGTCCCGACTACCCCACCCCATGAGTCGCAGGCGAATTCCTGCGCAACTTTGAAATTCCCTTCTAGGGCGTTGGATGCTCGAGGCTCATTGAAATGTACGTGGTTCGAACTGACTTTTCAGGCGCCAGACCGACAGTCCCTACTCGTGGCGCCCTGGGCTCGTTGGTGCTTCGCTCATTAGAGGAGCCGAACTCCCTCCTGCGATTCGATATGTTCGAAACCGAAGGCGGAGCTCGGGCAGCGCATGGGGAGGTTTATCTTCCGTTGTTTGAGGTCAAGGGGTCCTGGATGGAAGCTCCGAGTCACGCCGTCTATGCCGCTTGGCGGGTTAGTGATCCGACGAAGGCGCGTGCTTTTGAGCGAAGTCGCTGGGAACTCTTTATTTTACGTCGCGAAGTGCTGGCAACATTTGCGTACGACTGGTTATTGAAGAGTCTCGATGATGAGGGCGTGTATCTCGTGCTTGGGCTCTATGGAGATGAAGCGGGAGCGACGCGGCTGTGCCGGGAGCACCCGCGAATTCAGAGCTTCATAAAAGCGCATCCGGCCGAGGATTTCTCTGCAATCGACCTCACGGGGGCTACGTTGCTTTCGCATCGAAAATGCCGCCTCCCCGTGGCGTATCTAGAGTAGGCTATGAACTAGAGTACGCGATCTCAACTTGATTAGACAAGAATCCTCGCGAAAAGGCTGGTGAGGCTGTCGTGAGAGACTTCCGAACTGGGGACGAGGAAGTTCTCATCCGTATTCTCAGGGAATCCTTCGGGAGCATCGAGCATCTGCCTCGCGTGAGAAGCGATCTCTCTAGGACGGATCCTAGCCGGCAAAGCTTCTTTGTAATTGAGAAGGCTGGTTCAACGCTAGGATGCATAGCCGTTGTCAGCCTCCCTCGAAAGAATTGGTACGACCTGCGATATCTCGCAGTTAGGGATGCCTTCTCCAACCTGGTAATATCGGACGAGCTTATTCAGAAGGCGGTCGCAAACGTTGAAGCGAGGGGATACGAGTACCTGAAGGCTACGACTCCTGCAGTCCAGCCCTACGTTGACCTTTACAAGAGATTCCAGTTTACGCCTGTGAGGCGGACTCTTCGCTTAGCATGGGACCTTACCGGTGGGTTTGGGAGGAGAAGGCATCCCACCGAGGTTAGGGAGCTTTCGAAAGATGACGCGGGGAGGGTTGGAGAAATGATCGTGGAAGGGCATCTGCCTTACTGGGACTGGTGGTTTGAGGAACAGGGTGGGCCGGAGGTTAGGGATTGGCCCGGAAAGTTCGGGTTCCCAGTTGGAGCTTGGCTGGGCTCTATTCAGAAAGGGAAGCTGACAAGCTTGGCAGGTTTTCTGTCTGACGCGTATGGCCCAGGGGAAGCGAGGCTGGAATGTTTTTGTGTCTTACCGGGGTTTCGAGGTGTGGGAATCGGTTCTGCACTTTTGTCCGAGACTCTCAATAGGGCAAAGCGGTTTGGCCAGAGAAAGCTGGTCATCTACACGTTTGCCTACTTGGACAGCCTTCCTCCTGGCGCGGTTACTTATCTGAAATCTGGCGCGAAGATTGAGGGAGAGTATCTTCAGCTGAAGAGGAATTAAGCGCTCTCTCATCTCCAGCGGTCTAGACACCTCCTGTCGCTGCCCTGCATCTTCTCATCGACGATCTTCGCCTTCACGCTGTCATGGAACGAGTACCTGTACGCGCTGGTGTTCATCACCTCGCCAGAGAAGCCTACAGTCCCAGTGGGCTCGATCACCGAACTGGTCACGGGTGACGCCTACCACTGGGGACCGCTGATGGCCGCGGCGCTCCTCGGATTTGTGCCCGTCGCGCTTATGTACTCGTTCTTCGCCGAGCACTATGTCTCAGCGTTGTCCGGAGCGCTCAAGGACTGACCACTAAGTTTCCCCAGACAGGTGGACCAAATCGAGATCACCTCCGGCAGGTGCGAGAGAAAAGGGAAGCGCCAGCCGAGTTGCCTGGCCTCGATCGGAATCTACGGGCGATTACTGGGTCCTAGCGGCCACCCGGTTGGGACGGGTACTCCCGTTCTACAAGCCACGATGCCGCGCAGGAGAAGGGTCATCCGGCCGGTCCGGCACTCACCCGCCCCGGATGCAGTAGGTGGACTAGCAGATCCGAATGCAGCCGCTACGCAAGGAAGGCGCGCTGGAAAAACCAGACTATTCCGATCGCAACAGCAGCAGCGGACACCCACCGCCGCATGGTGGATTCCCAAGGCAACGTCGCGAGCGCACGTAGACTTAGGAAGGCAGCAGTCACGACCGTGATTTGACCGAGTTCGACCCCGAAGTTGAAGCTCACTAGCGACAGCGCCAGGTTTGCCCGTGAGAGAGCCATTTCTCTCAAAATCGCAGCAAACCCGAGGCCGTGAATCAGCCCAAAAGTGAAGGTGACGAGCCACCGCGAGCGGGTAGCCTGCGCCCCGCGCCACAAGTTTTCTGCCGCCACGTAGGCGATGCTCAGCGCGATCCCACTTTCCACCAGTCTGGGAGGTAGTGTGACGATGTCCAGTGCGGCCAGCGACAACGTCACGGAGTGCGCGACCGTGAAGGCCGTCACGATCTTGAGCAGAGTCCGCAGCCCCCCGCCCAGCATCAACAGGCTGAGCAGGAAGAGGATGTGATCATACCCGGTAAGGATATGCCGGATCCCCAGTGCCGTGAAGCTGATGCTCTGGTGCCACAGAGACGCCGCGCCGGGGGCGAGGGTAAGATTGTGGCGCTCAGGGGTGAAGACGAAGTTCCGGACCTGGCCCCCGTAAACAATTGTCGCCAGGCAGCTCGCGGTGGACACACCGGGGACGAACAACTCGTACTGAATGGCCAGCGCCTGGATGGGTTTGGACCAACGGTAGACCAACAGTAACGTACTATGAGTTCCTGGGCCGGGTGCGACATCATCGGTGGGTGCCGGTTCCACGGCCAATGCGCCCCGCTCATCGCCAGCGGCCAGCCTGATGTGCTGGCCCAGGAATGCCTCTAATTCTGCCCGGTGTCTTCGGACTTCCTGCGCCGACAACTTGCCATCGTGATCATCATCAGCAAAGACGGCCAGGCTGGTGGGAAAGGTCAAGACGATGCGCGCCTGCGCGCCATCGACCCTGATCTCAGCGACCGCCTGGTCCGCCCAGTGGGCCTCGGCCTGCGGCGCCCAGGTGGTCAGCCCCAGCGCGGCCATCACCAGGATGCTGTAGGTGACCACACGGTGTCGCATAAACGGCATACCCACTCAATATCCAAGGCCTGAGGTAAGGCGGGCTTTTTCGTCAAACGCTGGATCGGTCTCTTGAGCGCGCTGGATTAACCGCCGGGCCTGCGCTGGATCGCCTAGAGTCTGTTCGATCAGGGCGGCGCGGTAAAGGAACCTGGCGTCGCGAAAGCCCCACCGCAGCGCGCGCGTCATTACCTGTCGAGCCTCGCTCCACCGTCCCGCCCGCGTCAGCGCCCAAGCGTACACGTCCAGGGTATCCGCATCTTGCCTGATCCGGATCTCTTGTTCCATCAAGCGCAGGACTTGGGCGAGGTCCTGCGGGCGGCCGCGTTCGAGCAGTAGACGCGCCAGTTCACGGCGGTGTCCGAATTTCCCCGATGCGGCGTCCTGACGAAGGCGCTCTTCAGCCTGCAGCCAGAATTTCTCGGCGCTCACGGAGTCGCCCTCGAGTTCCTTCAGCCGGGCGAGCCCGCGCAGGAGGACGTGGTCGTAGACGTTAGGGGAGGCCTTGGTGATCGTCACGATCTGTGTGAGGTGCTCCTCAGCCAGCCGGTATTGGCCTTGCCGGATTTCGAGTTCGGCCAGATTCGAAAGCGCCAAGGCGTACTGGGGGAGAATCTGTAGGGCTTCCTCATATAGTAGCCGCGCCTGATCCGGGTGGCCGCGCCGGTAGTAGAGGCGGCCGAACAGCGTCCTGGTCCACGCCGAGGTGGCCACTTCGTCGGCTTCCTCGACGGCGAGCGCTCGCTGAAAATCGATCACGGCGTCGTCGTCTCGGCCCTGCGCCATGTCCGCCAGGGCGCGGAGCGTGTAGTCGCCCAGACTCGCTGATCCGTCGACGAGCGTCGCTGCGGCGCGGGCAGCCTCATCTACGTGGCCCATGGCGAGGTTCGAGGTAACGATGATCGAGAGCGCATCGTCGTTCCCGGCTCGGCGGGCGAGGCGGATGGCTTCATCAAAGTCATGCCGCGCCTCAGCGACTTTGGCCAGGACGATGAGGGCTCCGCTGTTCTGGAACGGAAGACTCGCCAAGGATCGCTGGGCCGCCTGCTCGGCGAGCAGATACCAGTTCAGATCCCCCGTCACTCGCGCCATTCTCAAGTAAGCGCTGGCGAGCGACGCCAAGTTGAGGCCACTATTTGGGTCGTAGGTTAAGCGCGCCTGGTAGAATTCGATCTCCCGCTGCAGCGCCTGCTTCACCGCGCCGCGCGGAAGCCGCTGGAAGCGATAATGGTACGCCGATGAAGGCGTGGCAGCCGTATGTGCCCAGAGCAAGGCACCCACGACGAGGATCGCTCCTCCCCCCGTCGCCGCGAGTGGGCCGAGCCACTTCCAGCGCCGGCGCCATGACATCGGTCTGCTGATCAGCGGTTCCTGCGGGCGTTGCATCTTCCTTGAACTCCTTTGGGTGGTGGTGCTCCGGGGGAAAGACGCCGGAGCACCACCTGCACCTGGGCGTTAGTTCGGCGTGGCGAGATAGGGGAATGTGATGTGCAGCGGCTTGTGGCCCCTGCCGTCGAGGTTGGGGCCGTCGTACGAGACGCCGTCGCTTGTGACCGTACCATTTGTCAGGACAAAGAGCGTGGCGTCGATCACATCGTCCTTGAGCAGGCGCCCGCGTGTGAGAGTGGCCGGGCCGTTGAGCCCAGTAAATCCGACCGCATAGCCGCTGGGCTGAGTTGTGTCGATGCGCATGACGTCAGGGAGAAAAGCCGCCACGAGCTGACCGACCCGAGTCGAACTGTTGCCGAGCGCCGTGAGCGTGCCGATCGCCTCAGTAAAGACCGGTCCGAGGATCCCTGCACAGGGTTGCTGGCCCGCCAGCGCCAGGGCCTCGCAGTCCGGTCCCACCTGGTTCATTCTGTTCAGAAAGTCGTTGGTAATGACCAGCCCCTCGTTGATCGCGGGCCGGGCCAGCCGATCGACCTGCGTGAACTCGTTGTCGTCATCCCCATCCCCCGTCCGCACGGAGATGGTCTCCCAAACATCGAACGTGGTCGCGGTCGTTGCCCCTTGCAGGAAGGCAATCGGGACGCGCACGACGATCGAGTTGACATTATATCCAGAGGTGAAATCCAGCCCCGGGTTCCGGAACCCGATACTCGGTCCTAATCCCAGCAATCCAGCGCGGACCCGGAAGAACTGCTCGACGTCGAAGAAGAACGGATCCTCTCGGAGACCCGCATACATGTCCAGCTGAGATCCACCCAGGGTGACCGCGTTGATTGTCGGCGTATCGGCCGCGGTGACGGGCAGCGGCGTGGTGACCGCGCCCGTGGCGACCATTCTGACTCCGTCTCGGATTGCGGTCACCTTCATGGACTGCCTGTTGGCCACCGGTTCGCCGAACTCGAACCGGAGGATGATGTCGGGCCTGGACAGTCCAGCTGCCTTCGGCGCCGCACTATTACTAACCGCACGTTCGATGCGGAACTCATAGCGTGCCCGTGCACTGAAGTAGTACTGCTGGCGGGCCACGGACCGCGGATTCGTGTTCATCACCAGAATCAGGTTGGAGTTTTGGGCAGCGTTGCCAGTCTGATCGCCTTCCCGGAACGCATAGAGATCGGTCAGATTCACGTTGCGCCCCTTGGTGTCGGTTTCCCCGTCGTCGTGGTCCGAGGCCACGAGAAGTCTGGGGACAACAAGGATCGCGGCGATAGCGACCACCGCCAGCCCCACCAGCCAGAATCTATGCCGTGCCATACGACACCTCCGTCATGGTCTGGAATAACGCCCTCCCGCGCCCCGGGGAGATCCGCGGAAGCGGCCTTCCTCTCGACTGTTCGCACGACCCGTTCAGACGGATTGGACCATCCGCGGGGGGGCGCGGTGCGAAGGACTGAGCGGAGGGCCGCGCCGAATGACCACAGGAACCCCTCAGCGTTTCGTGGAACGGCCCATGCGGTTCTGGTCGGTGGGATGGGACGTGGACCGCGGCGTGACGGAAGCAGATCAGGAGGCCACGCTACTGGCGCGAATCGCGCGGCGGGATGCCATCGCATTTGAGACCCTGTACGATCGATACAGTCGGCCCGTCTACTCTCTCGCTGTACGAATGCTCGGCAACCCGCAGGCCGCCCAGGAAGTTGCACAGGAGATTTTCCTCCATATCTGGCGCGGCGCGGGCGAATTCATCCCCACCCGTGGTAGCGCCCGTTCCTGGGTATTGTCCCTGGCCCATCACCGCACGGTCGACGCGCTGCGCCGTCAGCGAGTTCGTACGGTCGAGCCGCTTGCGGAAGGTGATCCCGGCGCAGGTGGCGGTGCCGACGTTGTGGAGCAGGCCCTCCGCGGGGTCGAAGGCGCGACGGTCCGCAGCGCGCTGATGACCCTCTCGCCGGAACAGCGTGAAGCAATCGTGCTGGCCTTCTACGGCGGATACACTCAGCAAGAGATCGCCAACAGGCTGAGGATTCCCCTTGGAACGGTCAAGACGAGAATTCGCGATGGGATGCAACGCCTGCGAGTTCAGCTGGTCCAGGGGGAGGAGGAGCGCGAGTGACGCACGAGCACGCATCCGAACTGCTGGCCGCATTCGCGCTCCATGCGCTGGACCGGGATGGGGCGCGGGCTGTGTCGGCGC
>DASWFZ010000061.1:0-24169 GCA_036393975.1 bacterium
GAGCTCCAGCCCCTGGACAAAGGGGATCGCGGTTTCGTCGACGCCATCGGCAGACCCCGAGAGCAGGTTCGCGATGATGGTGTTCGTGTCTGAGATGAAGCGGTAGACGACCCGCCGCGCGGCCGGTTTATCAGGCAGGACTCCCGGAACCCCCGCCCAGGCAGGGTTCGCTTCCAAGGTCATCGAGGATCCTTTTTGCCATTCCTTGAGGATGTAGGGACCATTGCCGATGGTGGGGACGCCGGTTCCCCATGCTTCCACAAACTTGGCGGGGTTGGCCCGGAACAACCGCTCGGTCGCGTGCTTGGGCAAAATCCCTCCTCCGGAGAGGTAGTGGTTGGCTCCGGAGTACTTCTTCTTCCACTTCACCACAACCGTCGAGGGGTCAGGGGCGAAGATGTTCTCCACCCGTTCCGAGATACTCCGGTCGGCAGCCGGAAAGTCGGGGTGCATTTCTACGCGCCACGCCCAGATGTAGTCTTCCGCCGTCACGGGCTTCCCGTCGTGCCAGGTCATTCCTTTCCGGAGTTTCCAGGTGACCTGCATCGAGCCGTCGGCGTTTACCTTCCAGTCGCCGTCTTTCAGACTGGGCACCTTTTCTACCATGGCCGGCAGGAATTTCCATTCGCTGTTCATGAGAACCGGCTCTGCGTCGTTGCTCTGGTTGCAGCAGAAGATCATTGCCCGTATCGCCGATGCCACAAACATCTGGCAGGCGTCCGCTTTCGGATTGAGACACGATGGCTCCTGTTGCAAGAACAGGACGACAGTATCAGGTGCCACGGCCGGGCTGCTGGATGAGGCCGCGCGAGATGCGAACGGCATCGCGCTCACCAGCACAGTCGCGAGCAGAAGCGACATCCACCTCGACGAACCCATAGAAGTCCTCCTCCGTGTTGCAGAAGTATCTTACCTTCTCGTCACCCTAGCGTGCCTAAGCTAGTCCCCGTGATGCCCCAATCCCAGAGGTTCCACGTGAGCGAGTCTTCTCGTCGTGACGGCGACTTCATAGGAGACCAGGTGGATGGCTCCTGTGAGTACCCGCGGATGACGGATCCCGGATTCTGGCTCATGCTCCGGTCTGTGTGTCGACGCCCCAAGACTTTCCGAATCGTTTCACGACTACGGGCGCCTACCCGGTGCAGGCGCAGAAATTCATCCACGTCGGCTTTCAGAATCCGCAACGAACGCCCCAGACGAACGGCGGGGAGTTGTCGATCACGCACATACCGGTAGACGGTGAGTTTGTGCACCTGTAAATACCGCGCCACCTGAGCCGGAGTCATTACCTCGCTCGGTGTCGCCGACGGCTGCTTCAAAGCACACACCCCGCTGGCCTGACGTGGTGACTCGAGCAACTCACTCTATGAGATTGTCCTTTATATGGATTCGTGCAGAACATACGGGATGCGGCCCTAGACTCCTTCTGAATCTTGCATACGTGGACTCACTACAGTCCACACCGCCATCCTCCAATGCTTATCAACCATCGAAAGGTTGTTCGCCAGATCACGCCCGGTTTGAAAACGGAGTCTTTCCCTCCTATTCGACCAAGTGGGCAAAAATATCAAGGGCGTTCCGCACCGCACTCTGCAGGCTGTCTACAGACCGCCGGCTTTGTGGGCATACCGAACGGCACCGAACACGCCGATTGTCAACCCTGCCACTGAGCCCGCATAGGCAAGGAGGGCAAGCGGCAAACTCGGGGTGAGGAGGCGGATGGTCAGGAGCAGCAGGAAGAGCCAACTGGCGAGCAGGACCGAACCGCCGAGGACAATTAGCCTGACTGACCCACCCCACTTCCGCATGCTACGCCCTCTTCGTCGAAGACGGGGCAACGAGACCAGTGTCATCGTAGAGCCAGCACAACACGTGTTGTCCCGGCGAGGGCTCGAAGTCTTTCGGCACGTGGATGTCGCAAATCCCCGGCATGAAGGACGGACACCGGGGGTGAAACCGGCAGGCCGCGGGCGGATGGAGCAGGCTAGGAGGTTCCCCAGATGGCACGTCCCTGAGGCGGTGGGCATTCGCGGGATCCGGATCAGGAATCGCCGCCAGCAACGCCTGTGTGTATGGGTGTCGTGGCGTCCGCAGCAAATCGGCCATGGAGGCCCGCTCGATAATGAGGCCGCCGTACATCACGCAGACACGCTCGCAGAAGTACCGGACAGTCGATAAGTCATGCGTGATGTAGATCACGCTCAGGCCGTAGCGTTCCTGGAGCCCTCGCAGCAGCTGCAAAATCTCCACGCGGACGGACGCGTCGAGCATGGACACGGGCTCATCGGCGACGATGAGTTGGGGTTGGAGGATCATCGCCCGCGCGATGACGAGCCGCTGCTGCTGTCCTCCGCTGAGCATGTGGGGAAAACGCGGCAGAAAGTCGTCGACCGGCGTCAGCTTCACGTCCTCTAACGCCGTGCGGATGCGTCCCACTCTCTCGTCTTTGGGACCAATCCCGTTGATGATGAGCGGCTCCTCCAGAATTCGCTGCACGCGCATGAAGGGAGGCACGGCGCCATACGGATCTTGCTGTATGTAGCCGACGCGCGCCCGATACCAGCGCAGATCCTCGCGCCCGCGCACAGGCTTGCCGTCAAAGATGATCTCTCCTTGCCGGGGCAGATGCAGACCCAGGATCGTCTTGGCGAGTGTGCTCTTCCCACACCCGCTTTCACCGACGATCGCCACCGCCTCGCCGCGGTGTAGATCGAAATCGACCCCGTCAACCGCGTGCACAAATCCCACCCGGACAAATCCCCAGCGGCGGAGTTCAAACCACGTGTGGAGGTCGCGGATGGATAGGAGCAGATCATTCGGCATGGGCGCGCTCTTCGTATAGCCAGCACTTCACGAGGCGGCCCCCCACGGGGAACAACGGAGGCTCCTCGCTACACTTACTAAACCGCGCGGGGCAGCGGTCGGCAAAACGGCAGCCCGTGGGCGGATTGATCAAGCTGGGGGGTTGTCCGGGGATTGCGGCCAAACGTTTGTCGCCCCGCAGCGCCGGAACGCTTGCCATCAGCGCCTGGGAGTACGGGTGGAGTGGCTCGCGGTAGAACTGGTCGGCACCGCTCACTTCGACAAACTGCCCGGCGTACATGACCGCGGCGTCGTCAGCGAGCTCGCTGCTGGCCGCGATGTCGTGGGTTATCAGGATAAAACGAGTGTCGGTCGAGCGCTTGATCGTCTTGAGGACGTTCATGATGTTGGCCTGGGTCAGCACGTCGAGCGCGGAGGTCGGTTCATCCAGCACGATGACGTCGGGATGGGTGATCAAGGCCATCGCCAGAACCAAGCGCTGGCGCATGCCGCCGCTGAGCTCAAAGGGATAGCGATCGAGAAAATCCAGCGGGACACCGACCTGTCCCACGCCTTCCTCGACCGCCCGACGCGCGCTGAGCGGATTGTCTGCCTGCTGGTGGGCGAGGAGCGCTTCGGCGATCTGGTCGCCGATCCCAATGACGGGATTGAGGGCGTTCATCGCTCCCTGGGGGACCCAGGCCAGCTGGGTCCAGCGCACTTGCTGGCGGAACTGCTCTTCCGGTAACGCCATCACGTCGACGCCGTTCAGCCAGACACTCCCGCTGTAGGTCTGGACGTTGCGAGGAAGCAGACGCAAGATGGCCCGGCCTAACGACGTCTTACCGCACCCGCTCTCCCCGACCACGACGATGGTGCGTCCCCGGCCCAGGGTGAGGCTCACGCCGTCGACGGCCTGCACCGGACCCTGGTGGGTCCGAAAGTACAGCCGCAGATTCTCGATGACGAACGTCTCGGACGGGGTCGGGGTCATTACATCTCCCGCAGCCGCGGGTTCACGATGCGGTCTAGAGCAAACCCCAACATGGTAAACCCGAGTCCACTGAGCACAAGGAGGACGGCGGGCTCCACCACCCAGTAGTACTGCCCCACAAAGAGCGCTCCCGAGTGGTACGCATCTTCGAGCACTTTCCCCCAGGTGGGCACCGAGGGATCTCCCAAACCGAGGACGGCCAGGGTGGCCTCCAAGAACACGAACGACGGGATGAGCGTGACAAAGGACGGGACGAGCACGGGCACGACCCGCGGCAACATATAGTGGAGGACCACGCGCAAACTCCCGGCCCCGTACGCCCGGGCCGCTTCGATATAGGGGGCTTCCTTGATCTGCAGGAATAGCGCGCGGTTGCCCTTGATCCCCCCAAACACACCCAGCACGATGACGAGGCCCAGGATCACCCAAATGCTGCGGGAGTATAACGTGCTGACCATGATCAGGATCGGGAGACTGGGCAAGATCAGGTTGACCTCCGTGATCCGCTGAATCGCGCCGTCAACCCACCCTCCGTACCAGACCCCGATGGCTGCAATCACCAATGTGCTCACGGTTGATCCCACCGCCGCCAACAACCCGAATGCGAGTGCAATCGGGGTCCCCCACAGTAACGCGATCATCAGGTCGCGCCGCTGGCCATCGGTGCCCGCGAGCCCGTAGCCCTGCCCGTAGACGACAAGTTGCGCGTCCAGGTGCGAGGCCGGCTCAAACAGGAACCCGCGGATCAGCAGTTCGTAGCGCCCGCGCAGCGACTGGTCTGGATGACGCGGGTCGGCAAAGAGGGCGACCTCGGGGCGTCCGCCGACTGCCTGCTGCAACCGTTGGTCCGAAGAGATGCGGTAGCTGTCCGAGGGCTTCACCGAGAGCTCAGCCAGCGCGGTTTCGGTTCCATCCGGACGTCGCCACCTGAGCGTGACTTGAGGCGCTTTGTCGGTGTAGCTGGTGTCCCAGAAGACTGACAGCTCCTGGGGAAAACTCTGGTAGGGGAAATCGAACGGCAGCGACATCGTAATCCGGCGGACTCCACTCCCGAGTTCCACTTCCCGCCGCGGTGTGCCGGTGCTGCTGACAATAACCGTTTGGGAGAGGTGAACTCCTGGGAACACAGTCAGCCAGGCCGGCCACGCATTGCGCGGCGTCCGCTGCCACACTCCCTCCCCCCCATTCCATAGACGAATGGCTTCCCCGTACGGGATAGCGACCACTGCATATACCGAGATCGCTACCAACAGACCGATGATCGCCAATCCGGCCAGGGCCGAGGGATACCGGCGCAACTCGCGCAGGGTCCGGGTCATCGACGCCCCTCCAGTCCCACTTTGACCCGGGGATCCACCCATGCGTAGAGGATGTCTAAGACGAACACGGTGATCGCTAACAGGTAGGCATAGATGATCGTCGTCCCGACGATGACCGGTGTGTCAAAGAGCCCTACCGCCTGATAGAGTGCCCGCCCCAGTCCCGGCCAGTTGAACACCGTCTCCAGCACAATTGCCCCGGTCCACGTCCCGATCAAACCCAAGGCGAATCCGGTGATGATCGTGGGTAGAGTCGGCCGCAAAATGTAGCGGCGTTCGATCACGCTAGAGGGGAGTCCCTTGGCCTTCGCGACCTCGACGTAATCCTCGCTGGAAAAGATCAGGAAGAACGTTCGCCCTGAATAGATGGCGATGAAGAACGTGCTCAGCACCATCGCCCCGATCGGCAGGATCATATGCTGCAGCACGCTCAACGCATAAGCTAGGGGGTGCTCGGGGGCTGGCGCTGCCACCATGCCGCCATAGGGTAGCACCCGCAGCATTGACGCGAAGATCAAGATCAAGAAGATGCCATAGAACCATGCCGGGGCAGCGGAAGTGGGAGCCAGCGCGATCACCAGCCGATCCAGCGCGCTCCCGTACCGTCGCGACAACGCCAGCGACAACAAAAGAGTCGAGAAAAACAATAACAGCTCGGCGGTCACGAAAAGCAAGAGGGTGGCCGGGAGGCGATCCAGGATAATGTTGCGGACCAGCCGCGAGCCGGTATCGCTGGTCATGCGTTCGGCAAACCCCAGATGCAGCTGGAGTGAATCGCGCAGGTAGACAAGGCTGCGCGGGAAGAAGGGCCGGTTTAACCCCAGCCGCTGCTCATCGAGCCGTATAATGTCTTCGACCCTCCGGGACCGGTCCTCAGGCGTCAGGAACGTGAGCTTGGGATCGAGCTGGACCCGCATCATCGCCGCTTCCCGAATCTCGCCGCGTTTGATCACGTCCACGTACCCGCCCATGTTAGCGACCAGGATTGTCAGATACACGGCAACGACCACGGTTATGAAGAGCGCGAACAAGCGCGTGGCCGAATAGGTCGCGACGCGAACTACCGTGTCCCGCACCTGGCGGGAGGGTCGTCCCAGAGCCAGCACCGCGCTCATGCGCCACCCCTCCTCGTATAGACACTCGAGGGCCCCTGACAAATCAGCACCGGAGAGGAGGCCTGAGGATCAGGACGTTTCATCTCTGACCGACCCAGCGGAGATGGCCGCGGCGTGTTCGACGCTCCCCTTCAGATATTCCTATCGGGGAAGCGTGGTGAAGCTGAAGGTCGCAAAACTGGGGATGCTGACAGCACGAGAGACGACAATCACCTCGAGTCGGTTGGCCCCCGCGCCCAGGCGCCGGGTGATTTGCGGGGAGAGAGTAATCGACCACTTTCCCCCGTCGTGCGTGGCGACGCCGGTCGTAATGAGTTCACTTTTCGCATCGAAGAGGAGGAACTTGACCTCTGCGATGTCCTCTGCCGGATAGGGGCGGTTCTGAAAGGTAACCCGGACGTCGACGGCGGCTTCATCCCCGATGCGCACCGTCGCAGGCCCGCTCGCGGTCACGACCGCGAGCCTGGGTTCGTCGAACCGCACCCACTTGGTCGAGGGGTCGGGGAAGCGGCTGAACCGGTGCAGCTCGATGATCTTTTCAACGGGAGACACCCGCTGTAAGAGAAACGGTCCCATCCCCACCCAGTAGTGCCCTCGGCCTTCCCGCCAGTGCGTGAGCAAGGTCCACCGGGCTTTGGCCTCCTCTGGGCTGATGTATTTGCTCAAGGTGGGGGCATACGGAATGTAATTCTGCTCCCGCGCGGCCGCCAGATGCCGGTCCAGGACGGCCAGCGTCGGACCGGCAATGTAGTTAAGCTGCTCGAGTTTCTTTTCCGACGCTTTGTCGGCGGTGAACGCCGCCTCCCCCGCCGCTTCCGCGCGGATCCCCAGCGTCAGCGTATGCCAGGGGGCTGGACCTGAGCCGATTGGCCAGTAAGCTCCCGCCGCGCTGGCGGCGATCGCCTCGGCATCCAGCGTGAACCCGTCGCTATAAATTTCGGCCACGAGCGGATCCTTTTGCACGATCCGGAAACCCCGAAAGGTCTGCTCAAAGGACTGGAACGATGGGACGGCGGACGCATCGTAAATCGGACTGGCTTCCATCGCGGTGTCGTAGGTCAAAATCCAGTTCAGCATGATGTCGCCCAGGGAGAGGGGGGTCCCGTCGTGCCACTGGACCTTCTTGAACAGGTCGCGTTCGAAGTAGACGACGACTTTCGTGCGGGCGGTGAGGCCTTGCGGATATTTCTCGCCTACCGAAAGAAAGCGCTGTGCCTTCGGGTCCCACGAAATGAACGCATCCGCCGGGACGCGGATGTCGGGGACGCGTTGCAAAGACACCCAATCGAGGGTCTTGGTGACGGGGAGGCCCTGCTTCACGAACACCTCCGCCCGCTCGATGCGTTGGGGCAAATCCAGACCCGTGTAGGGGTCCCGGATCGTCGCGTGGTCCTGCGTGGCCTGGTACAGGGCGCTATCAAAGATGGTGCCCGAGCCCCCGACAGGGTTCCAGGGTTCGACCAACATGTTGCGGAGGGCGATTCTGAGCGTGCCGCCGGCGCGGCCGGCGTAGCGGATCGTGTACGGCCACAGCAGCGAGCCGGTCACCCCCCCGGCCAGGTCGGCTACGACTTTCACCTCTGCCCGCCGCGGCGAGACGGAAGCCTCCTCGGCCAGAAAGATCCGGACCGAGTCCTGCATGGACAGCTCAAGGGCCCGGGCGAACAGCGTGTTGCGCTCGGCCATGGTCGAATAATCACTCCGTCCCAACCGATCCGCCACGCGGTCAAACTCCGGGGAGGGTTTGTAGGCCTGCCAGAGCGGACGCTGATCTCCTCGCGGCGTGAAGTAGCTATCGAAGATGCCGCTTTCGTTGCGGACGATCACAAGGAAGATCCATCCCCCCGTATACAAATGCCAGAGCCCTTTGGCCGGGTCTCCGCTATTCCAGATCGGATTCAGGTCCGAGGAAGTCCCCAGACGCCGCTCGACGGTGAACCCCTGCCCCTCTAACAGGCGGGCGATATAATCACCGATGGCCTTGCGATCATCTTCGGACCGGATGAGAAAGGTCAAGATCACCGGGCGGCCCTTGTACTGCCACTTACCATCGACAAGCGTGGCCCCCAGCCTGTTCATTTCCGCCGTGATAATCGCGTGCGCTTTGGTGGGATTGGGGGCGTAGCGGATCTCAATCTGCCGGGCCACGTCGGCCAACCGCGCGTAATCGGGAAACGTCGAATTGATGGGAAGGTAGCGGGGCTTTCCCATTCCGTGGAGGATCTCTTCGGCGATGAATCGCCGGTCGATCAACCAGTTCATCGCCTCGCGGATCTTCGCAGACGAAAATGGATTCAGCTTCTCGGTTCCTGGAAAGACCGGCCCCACCGGGTTAAAGGTCAGCTCCCTGCTCAGCCCAAACGAACTTGTGGACGTCAGAGCGGGGTTCCGGGCAATACGGTCGCGCAGATCTGGGAGCGACGTGTCCGCGAACCAGGCCTGGATGTCGTTGGCCTCTAGTCGGCTGACGGCCGCGGCATCATTGGATTCTTGAATGGCCAACACGGTGTCCACCCACGCTCCGACCCGCTCCTGGGCGATCCCCAGGCCGGGGAGGGCCACGGTCAGCAAAGAAATGATCGCGATCAGTGTGGCGAGGTGTGCAACTCTGTGTCCGCGCAGTCTCATCCTGTCCCCTCCGGGAACCTAGCTCTACCCCGAGCGACTCTGCGAAAACCTGACCCTAGTGTTTCTTCAGCCCTCGCCAGCGCCCTCTGCCGGGCGTTCCATGTGCGGTCCTCCCGTGGCGTCATGGCCGGAAGGGGCCTTTCCGATAGAGCGTGCTCAGACTCCCCACCGCATCGCCCAGCCCGAGCTGAATGTTTCCCACCGTGTTCCGCACCGCAGGCTGGGTTTTCGGGTAGGCGAAGTACATCTGGGGAAGCTGCGCGGCGACAATCTCCTGCCACCGGCGGTAGAGGGCGGCGCGCGGAGCCTGACGGACCTCGTGGCCGATCTGGTCAAAGAGCTGGTCGATCTCCGCTTCCCAGCTTGTCGCCGGTCGCTCCTGTTTGGGAAACCACAGGTGCAGCGGGCCCGAACTCACCCACACCTCCTGGGCGCCGACACCCGGTTCAATCTTCCCGAGGAGTTGAGCGATGACCGCCTCCCATTGGTAGGTGCCGAGCAGTTGTCCCACAAACGTATTGAACCCCTCTGGCGTCACGGTTACCTGAATTCCTAGTTTGGCGAAATCCTGACGGAGGATGGTCGCGATGGCATCGTGCTCCGTGTTACCAGAGATGGTCGACAGAACGAACGTGACCGCCGTGCCCTGTCCATCGCGGAGCACACCGTCGGCGCCCTTGCGGTAACCGGCTGCAGCTAACATCTCCTGGGCGCGGCCGAGGTCATAGGGAGACGGGGACAGATCCCGATGCCAGTACAGTGTGTTCACCGGGGACACCGGTCCCCACGCCGGGGTGGCGCGACCAGCGTACACCTGCTCCACGATCGCATTGCGGTCGATGGCGTAGTTGAGGGCGCGACGGAACTGGACATCTTGAAACCACGTTAGTTTGGGCGCCGCGAGACCGGCGGGGTTCTGATTGAACATCAAAAACAGGGCGCTTAGGGCTTCTGGGCCGTCGTGGATCGTGTAGTTCCCGGCCTTCTGCTGCCCCGTAAAGTCGGCGTACTCCTTTGGGCGCGCATCGTAAAGATCCGATTCCCCGGCCATAAACTTCAGGCGCTTGTCGTCGCGGGTCGGCACGATCATAACCTCGTAGCGCGTGAGGTACGGCAAGCGGTTCCCCTTGGCGTCCACGCGCCAATACCGGGCGTTGCGCAAATAGATCGCCCGCCCGCCGGGGGCGTACGACTGCAGGACGAACGGGCCGGTCCCGATGATCTCTTGCGGCGGAGTCGCAATCCCCCAGGCCTTATTCATCTCCGTCCCGCCCCGCGCAAGGACACTGGCCAGTCGGTGACGCGGGACGATTTTCACGAAGGTGAGAAGACGCAATAGGAGTCCGGAGGGTTTGTCCGTCGTGAACTGGATCCGCCGGCTGTCCAGCGTGCGGTAGCGGACCGGCCGGCCGTCGATCGTTAAGAGGTCGAGGAACGGGGTCTGGACGCTGTCAGTGAAAATAGCCGCCAACGTGAACGCGACATCATCGATGGTGAAAGGCTGCCCGTCCGACCACTGCACCCCCTCGCGGAGGGTAAACGTCTGCACCCGACCGTCGGGACTCACTCTCCAGGATTCGGCCAGCGCGGGTTCGATCTCTCCCGTCAGGATGTTCTGCTCAACCAACCCCTCAAAGACCGGCGCGAGGAGGTTAGTTGACGAGTCCTCGGCGGCGGTGATCGGGTTGAAGGTGCGCGGCTCGGCGATCTGCGAGCTGACCAGCGCGCCCCCGTACTGGCCAATCTCCGGCGCCGGCGTGAGGACTCCAGGAAGGGTCGGCCCCGGCGGGGGGAGCGGCTGCGCGGAGGCAAGGGCGGACGCGACCGTGAGCACGAGCAGTCCTGCTGGTATCGCAACCGGCCCGAAATGCCTCCTCCCCCCGCGTCGGTTGCCCCCCACGCGGATGTGAGCGGACGTCTCGCCGCCTGCAGGATGCGCCACGCTAGACCCGTTCCAGCGGCGCGTAGCCCAGCGCAAGGCGTTTCACACCCCGCGCAAACTGGACCGTCACGACTGTCCGGATCCCTTCGCCTTCGACCTCGAGCACCCGGCCCTCGCCAAAGCTGGCGTGGCGCACGCGGTCGCCCACCGTGAACGTGAGGATCTCCCGCTCCTCTTCTACCCAGGGGACAGGCGGGGGCGCACTCTGGAGACGGGTCATCAGGTCGGGGGAAATCTCGTCGAGGAAGCGCGAAGGCACGGCGGGCATGGTGGCACCGAAGATGGTGCGGGTGCGTGCATAGGATAAGTACAGGTGCTGCTTGGCCCGAGTCATCCCGACATAACACAAGCGCCTCTCTTCCTCCAGCCCGCCGTCTTCCTCAAACGCGCGGGCATGCGGAAATAGCCCCTCTTCCATCCCCGCCAAGAACACGATAGCGAATTCGAGACCCTTAGCGCTGTGGAGGGTCATCAGCGTCACCCGATCGACATCCTCCTCCCAGGTATCGAGGTCCGTGACCAACATCAAGTGCTGCAGGAACGCCGCCAGGTCGTCTTCCCCCGTCACCTCGCTAAATTCTTGGGCCACGGTAACGAGCTCCCGCAGGTTTTCCAGCCGGCTGTACGCCTCCTCCGTGCCCTCGGCTTCCAGCATCGCTTGGTATCCTGTCTCCACAATCGCACCGTCCATGAGATCGGTCGTCTTGACGCGCGCGGCTTTGTCGCGCAGCCGCGCCATGAGACCGACAAACTCCCCAGCCGCGCGTTGGGCCGGCCGCGGCAACTCTTCCAGGGCCTCGCTCTGGCCCACCGCCTCGAGCAGGCTGAGCCCGTGCCCCTGCGCAAATGTCTGCAAGCGCTGCAGGCTCACATCCCCAATACCCCGTCGTGGGACGTTGAGGATGCGGGTCAGGCTGGCATCGTCGGCGGGGTTATGCGCCAGACGCAAGTAGGCAATGATGTCGCGGATCTCCTTGCGTTCGTAGAAGCGGACCCCGCCAATGATGACATACGGGATTCCTACGCGGAGGAACTGTTCTTCAAACAGACGCGACTGGGCATTGGTCCGGTACAAGACGACCATATCGCGATAGCGCAGGCCGCCTTTGAGCCGCCGGATCTCCTCGGCCACGGTGCGGGCCTCGTCGTGCCCATCCGAGGCTTCATACAGTGCCACACGGTCCCCGGGAGGGTTTGCCGTCCACAGAGCCTTGGCGTGCCGATGGGGATTATGCTGGATGACCTCGCCGGCCGCCCGCAGGATCGTCTGGGTGGACCGATAGTTCTGCTCGAGTTTGACGATGGTGGCATCAGGGTAGTCGCGTTCAAAGTCCAAGATATTGCGGACATCCGCGCCGCGGAACTTGTAAATCGCCTGATCGTCATCGCCCACGACTACGATGTTGCGATGTCGCTCGGCCAGCCCGTGGATGAGGAGATACTGCGTGCGATTTGTGTCCTGGTATTCGTCGACGAGGACGTGCAAAAACCGTTCCTGGTACTCGCTTTGGACCTCGGGGGCTTCGCGGAAGAGTCGGAGAACTTCCAATAGCATGTCATCGAAATCTAACGCACCCTGCTGTTGGAGGGCGCGCTGGTATGCGGTGAAGACGCGGGCGACCGTTTCTTCAAACCAACCCGTCGCCCGCTCGGCGTAGGCGAGGTGGTCGATAGCCTCGTTCTTGGCGCGATCAATGAGCGCCGCGATCACCGCCGGGGGAAAGCGCTGTTCATTGAGCCCCAGATCCTTCAGACACTGCCGGATGACTGCCCGTTGGTCGTCCCCATCGAAAATCACAAACGACCGGTCGATCCCGACCCGCTCCCCGTGCTTGCGGAGGATTCGGCCACAAGTGTGATGGAACGTACCGACCCAGATGGACCGGCCCACGGCCCCCCCGACCAACTGGTCCACGCGCCTCCGCATCTCCTCGGCCGCCTTGTTGGTGAAGGTCACCGCCAGGATGCGGGCGGGGGACACGCCCCCTTTGCGCAGGAGGTAGGCGATGCGGTACGCCAGCACACGGGTCTTGCCCGATCCCGCCCCCGCCAGGATAAGCAGCGGGCCCGCGCCATGCGTGACTGCAGCGCGCTGGGGAGGATTCAGATCATCCAAAAAATCCATCAAGGAGGGAGTAGTAGTCGCGCTCTACGGCTGATAGAACGTAAAGTCAACGAAGACTACCATTCGCCTTCCGCCAACGCCCGGTCGTGTTCCTCAGATACTGGATACGGATCCCTCGACGAACCCGCGCCGACAAAGGACCACTCCTTCCGGCGGCGCCTACCTGCGGGAGCTCCCAGCTCACGGTGCAGCAGGTCGCGAATCGTTGCGGCAAGAGACCGCCGGCCCAAGAACGCCAGCCGGCGCAAGTTCTCGTAGGTAATTTCGTCCAGCTGAATCTGAATTCTTCGCATGGGTCATCATCCCGAGAGTAGCATCATTACATCCTAGTGTCAGCAGATACTAGCTGGGCGGCGGCTTTCTGCCTGACTCAGAGTATTGTCCAGGATGAACCAAGTTGACTGAGGTCGGGAGCGAGGAGACGCGTCGTGCCGCCTGTAACTTTACTCCCACTCGATCGTGGCTGGCGGTTTCGAGGTGATATCGTAGGCCACGCGGGTAATCCCTGGCACTTCACGCGTTATCCGGTTGGCGAGCCGTTCGAGCAGGTCGTCGGGTAAGCGCGCCCAGTCGGCCGTCATACCGTCCTCGCTGGTGACCACTCGCACCACAACGGTGTGCCCATAGGTGCGGGCGTCGCCCATGACGCCCACGGAGTGCACGGGAAGGAGAACCGCGAAAGCCTGCCAGACTTTCTGCATCAACCCGGCCGTCCGTAACTCCTCGAGCACGATCGCATCCGCCGCGCGCGCGAGGTCCAGGCGGCTCTCCGTGACGTCGCCCAGCACGCGGATCGCGAGCCCCGGACCGGGAAAGGGATGCCGCCACACCATGTCATCGGGAAGACCGAGTTGGCGGGCCACCTCGCGCACTTCGTCTTTAAACAACTCCCGGAACGGCTCAATCAAACGGAACTGCAAGTGCTCGGGCAGCCCTCCCACGTTATGGTGGGTTTTGATGCGCGCCGCCGTGCGCGTCCCGCTTTCAATGACATCCGGGTACAGCGTGCCTTGGACCAGGAAGTCGACTGTGCCGAGCCGGCTGGCTTCCTCGTCGAACACGCGGATGAACTCGTCGCCGATCGCCCGGCGTTTTTGCTCGGGGTCGCTGATCCCCTCCAGACGATGGAGAAACCGCGCCCGCGCATTGACGTGCACTAACGGGATCTGGAAGTGGTCTCGAAACGTCTGAATCACTTGTTCGCTCTCCCCGCCGCGGAGCAAGCCGTGGTCCACGAAAATACAGGTGAGCTGGCCTCCAATGGCACGGTGCACGAGCGCGGCCGCCGCGGCGGAGTCAACGCCTCCGGATAGCGCACACATCGCGCGCCCGCTACCGACGACCTCGCGGACGGCTGCGACCTCCGTTTCAATGAACGACGCCATCGTCCATTGCGGAGCGCAGCCGCAGGCTCCGTAGAGGAAGTTCTGCAACACTTGGGCGCCCCACGGCGTGTGGGTCACCTCAGGGTGAAACTGCACGCCGAACTGCCGCCGACCGCGGTGAGCCATCGCAGCGATGGGATTGTGGTCGGTCCGCGCCAGCGTGGTGAATCCGGAGGGTAACTCTTCCACCGAGTCGCCATGGCTCATCCAGCACATCAACCGGGGCTCGAGACCCTCGAACAGATCCGACCGGTCGTCGACGAACAGCCGTGTGCGCCCGTACTCGCGCTGACCGGAGGCGACCGTCCGGCCCCCCAGCTCGTGGGCCATCAACTGCATGCCGTAACAGATCCCAAGAACCGGCACACTCCCGTCAAACAGACGGGGATCGCACCGCGGCGCACCAGGAGCATACACGCTGGCCGGCCCGCCCGACAGGATGATCCCCTTGGGACGGAGTGCTATGAGCTGCTCGAACGGCGTGTCGTAAGGAAGAATCAGGCTGTGCACCCGGCTCTCTCGGACCCGGCGGGCGATCAGCTGCGCATACTGCGCCCCAAAATCTACCACGATCACCGTGTCAACTGCAGACGGTCGCACGCCGGGGACCTGGCGAGGCGCGGACCACACCGTCCCGTCAGAAGGTTTCCGGTCAGACACCCGCGGGGTAGTCGTCATCGGCCCTGCCCCACGCGCTGAGCGACCTGGAGAGCCTTGCCTTCGCTCGCGAGCGCGGGGGCGATGAGAATTTCCGCGTCGTGCATGGCGCGGATCGTGCGGGCTCCGCAAATCCCCATGGCGGTCCGCAACGCTTCGGCCAGGTTCTGCGAGCCGTCGTCGGTCTCCGCGGGCCCCAGCAAAATCTGGCGAAGGGTCCCGGTCGTCCCCACCTTGATGCGCGTCCCGCGCGGCAGCGCCGCGTGCGGGGTGGCCATCCCCCAGTGAAATCCGCGTCCAGGGGCCTCCTCGGCACGGGCCAAAGCTGATCCCAACATGACAGCGTCCGCACCGCAGGCGATCGCCTTCGCCACATCGCCGCCGACGGCGATCCCTCCGTCTGCGACCAGGGGCACGTACCGTCCGGTCCGGCGAAGATATTCGTCGCGTGCAGAGGCCACATCCGCCAAAGCGGACGCCTGCGGAACTCCCACACCCAACACACGCCGGCTGGTGCATGCCGCCCCCGGCCCCACGCCGATGAACAACCCGGCCGCCCCCGCCTCAAGCAGGGCCATCGCCGCATCGTATCCCACGCAGTTGCCGACCAGGACCGGCATCTCGACTTGCGCAATCAGGTCGCGCAGCGCAATCGAACGACCCCGTGAGGAATGATGCCGATCGGTGACAACCGTGGATTGCAGCACGAATAGGTGCGCGCCCGCCTGCTCGGCAAGCGGCAGGAGCCGCGCTGCCCCCGCGGGCGTCGCCGACACGCAGGCGACGGCGCCCGCGTCAACGATGGCGCGGATCCGTGCGCTCACGAGATGATCTTTAATAGGTTCCTGGTACAATTGCTGGAGCACGGGGACGACTTCTGCCGGGGCAGCGGCAGCGATCCTCTCCAACGGCTCGTCGGGTCGCTCGTAGCGGGTCTGCAGCCCCTCGAGGTTGAGGACGCCCACCGCGCCGAGCTGCGACAGTTGGATGGCCACAGCAGGATCGACGACGCTGTCCATCGCGGAAGCGATAAACGGCAGCGCAAGCTGGCGCGAACCCACCGCCCAGGAGAGGTCGACGTCCTGGGGGTCAACGGTGGCCGAGGCGGGGGCGAGGGCGATCTCGTCGAGTCCGTAGGTCCGTCGGGCGACGCGTGATCTGCCCAAGAACTCCATCAGCGCACCGGGCGAGGCTTGGATCCGGCCACCGGCGCAGATGCTGGGCTCACGGGTTGGTCCAGCGTGCGGCGCGGGACGGGGAACGTGCTGGGGATCGGCTCGGAGCCGTAGATTTGCGATTTCAAGACGCAGATAAAGGGAAGGTTGCGGTACCGGCCAGCATAATCCAGTCCATAGCCGACGACGAACTTGTCGGGAATCTCAAACCCGCGGTAGTCGATCGGGACGTGGCGCAGCCGCCGCGGCACCTTATCGAGCAGGGCACACACTTTGAGGCTGGCGGGGTAGCGCGCCTTCAGTGTCTCGAGGAGGTAATCCATCGTCAGTCCGGTGTCTATGATGTCGTCGACGATGATGACGTGCCGCCCTTCGATCGACTGGTCCAGGTCCTTGAGGATCCGCACGATGCCCGAACTCTCGGTCTTGGGCCCGTAGGAACTGGTCGCCATGAAGTCCAGGTGAACAGGAATGGTGATCTGGCGGAGCAGGTCCGACGTAAACAAAACCGCCCCTATCAGGATTCCGACGAGGAGCGGTTCCTTGCCGATATAGTCGTGGCTAATGGCGCGCCCGAGCTCCCGGATGCGGCCCGCCAAGGCCTCCTCCGGGATGAGGATTTCATCAATATCATCAAGGAGCGCCACGCGCCCTACCTCGGGGAAAATTTTGTCCATTATGGCAGTGGGTCAACACGGTGTCAATGAACGGTCCGCCCCGCGCGGGTGGAATCGTTCGTGTTTTGGCGGATGCGACGGGCGCGACGGGCTGCTGTCTTAGCCGACGGCGGCCGGAGTTGGCCGACTCCCAGGTTTGACGAGCGGCACACCCGCGCGGCATAAGTCGCACATCGCAGCAAGATACACCGGTGCCTCCAACGCGGCCAGAGCCTCAAAGGAACAGTGGAAATTCAGCGGTCCTGCGCTGCGGTCCACGATGGCCCCGACGCCGACGACGATCCCGCCATGCCGTTCGACTACCCGCTTTACTTCCCCCGTTGCTGCCCCGGTGGTGACGACGTCTTCAACAAGGAGCACGCGTTCACCCGGCTCGATTTTGAACTGACGGCGCAACTCAAATTTCCCGTCGACGCGCTCGGCAAACAACGCGCGCACTCCCAACGCCCGGGCAACCTCATGGGCCACGATCATGCCCCCATAGGCGGGACCGATTACGACCTGCGGCCGCGCAGAGCGGAAGCGCTGCCCCAGCGCGGCCCCGACAGCGGCGGCATGGTGCGGATACTGCAGCAACTGCGCGCATTGCACGTACTGGGAACTATGCATGCCCGAACTCAGGAGGAAGTGCCCCGACTGAAACGCACCGGTCTCTTTCAACAGGGCGAGCACCTTGGTCGCGTCCATTATCGCCATCCTACCTTGGAATACCTAGGAGTTTCGTGTAGAGGCCCGAGTCTCCTGGTGAAGGGCCCTGTCGATCTCACCGATCATCCGGGTGACTGCGGACACTGGATCTTCCGCGTCCACCACCGGACGTCCCACGACCACGTAGTCGGCCCCAGCGCGGACCGCCTCGGCGGGTGTCCCCGTCCGGCGCTGGTCGCCGTCCACCGATCCGGCGGGCCGGATGCCCGGCGTCACGACGAGGAAGTCAGTCCCGCACGCCGTCTTGATCGCCGCGGCTTCGCGGGGCGATGCAATGACGCCATCTAGTCCGATCCATTTGGCACAGGCAGCCGCCTCCACGACCTGGGCGAACGTGTCCTGCCCTTCAGCGATACTCGTCAGCCGGGTGATCCCAAGTAACCGCGGACGCGCGCGTGAGGACTGGGGCGACGGAGGTGTCGTCGGAACATTGTTATTGGCCGCGGAGTGCGTGTTGTCATGCGGAAAGACGGCGGCAAGCGCGTGCACAGCTTCGCGCATGGCCTCGTCCCCTGCGGCCACGTGGATGTTCATCATCATGATCCCGAGCCGGGCCGCGGCCGCGACCGCGGCGGCCACGGTACGCGGGATGTCATGGAACTTCAGGTCGAGGAACACGTTCCGATCTCGGGCCAGCACCAGGGCGACGGCCTCTGGCCCCGCAGCCGTGAACAACTCAGACCCGATCTTGAACCATCCAACGTACGGTGCCAGCGCATCGACGAGTCGCGCGGCCTCCCCCAAAGTCGGCAGGTCGAGGGCTACAATGAGGCGATCGGACGCGCGTCGCTCAGGACGTGCGGATACCCCCTCCCCGCGGCCGCTCATCTTGCAGAAACCTGGTTAGATTTGGGTGCTAACACTGACTCAGTGCCAGCTGGATCCGCATATTTGATTTCGCCTGCGACGAGCGTGAGGACGGGCTTGCCCACCAGCTCCCATCCTCCAAACGGCGTGTTGCGGGATTTGGAGGCGAAGGCGGCTGGATCGACAACCCACGAGCGATTGACGTCAATGAGAACAATGTCGGCGGGGGCGCCGACCTCCAGCCGACCGCCTGGTAGGGCGAGAATGTCGGCAGGACGGGAGCTCAGGCAGCGTAGCGCGGCGTGTAACGAGAGTACCCCCGGCCGGACAAGATGCGTCAGCACAAGGCCTAGGGCCGTTTCCAATCCGACAACTCCGAACGGGACGCGATCAAACTCGACTATGGTCTCTTCTGGCGCGTGCGGGGCGTGATCGGTAGCAATCGCATCGATCGTGCCGTCTTGGAGTCCTTCTACCAAGGCGGTTCGGTCCGCCTCGGTGCGTAACGGCGGCTTCATCTTGGCGCCGGCGTTGTAGCCTTCCACCGCCGCATCGGTAAGTAAGAGGTGATGTGGCGTGACTTCCGCCGTCACCGCGACCCCGCGGCGCTTTGCCTCCCGGATCAATCTCACACTGCCGGTTGTACTCACATGCGCGATGTGCAGGCGGCAGCCCGTCTCCTCGGCAAGCACGAGATCTCGAGCCACAATTACATCCTCACTTGCGGCGGGAATACCCCGCAATCCTAAGACACTCGACCACGCCCCCTCATGCATGACGCCGTCAGTGCTGAGCGAGGGGTCTTCGCAGTGTTCGATGATCGGCAGGCCGACGTGTTGCGCATAGCGCATGGCCCGAGAGAACAAACCGCTGTTGGTCACGCTATTGCCGTCATCAGACAATGCGACCGCTCCTGCGGCCGCCAAGGTCTCAATGGGCGCCAGCTCCACCCCCTCCCGTCTCACGGTCACGGCCCCAATGGGGTAGACGCGGCAGACACCGGCCTGAGCGGCTTTGCTCCGCACGTACACCACGATGGTCGGATGATCGATGGGCGGCGTGGTGTTCGGCATGCATGCCACCGCAGTGAATCCGCCACGGACAGCCGCGACTGTCCCCGAGGCGATATCTTCTTTGTGTGTCTGCCCGGGGTCGCGGAGATGCACATGCATGTCGATGAGGCCCGGGGCGACGATAAGCCCGCGGGCATCGAGGATGCGGGAGTCGGACGTCGGAAGATTCCGGTCCACGGCGGCAATCTTCCCATCGATGATCAACACGTCTGCCAGGCGGTCCATCCCACTGACCGGATCGCAGACCTGGCCGCCCTGGATCACAATCGGTGTTGTGTTCACCTTGTCACCCGACGGTCCGGACAATCTCCGCGACTGCGTGGTCTCGGACAGGAAGCTCATTGGGTGCGTCGCGTCGTGCCGCCCCTCGATCGGGTGTGTCCGCGTCACCCAATGCCCACAGCAAAACCGCCATCCTTACCGCCACCCCGTTTGTCACCTGTGCGTGGATGCCCGACTGCGGTCCGTACGCAGCGTCGGCACTGACTTCCACACCGAGGTTCATCGGGCCAGGATGTAAGAGAAGAACATCCGGCCGTGCTGTCGCGAGGGCGGAGGATGTAATGGCGTATCGGCCGGTGTACTCGCCAAGGGACGGGACGTAGCCATGCTCCTGGCGCTCTCGCTGCATGCGCAACGCCATGACGACGTCCGCGTGCTCCAGACCCTTCGCGAGCGACGAGGTCATCGTCACCTGGGGGGCACGCGGGAAGCGGTCATCTGCCGATGGCCACGCGGGCAAGAGCGTCGGAGGACCCACTAATGTGACGTGGGCGCCCAGAGCGGTGAAACCCCACACGGCGGACCGGGCCACTCGGGAGTGGAGGACATCGCCGACGATCGCGACATTCAATCCGGCAATGCGTCCCCTGTGCTGGCGCACAGTCAACAGGTCCAGTAACCCCTGCGTGGGGTGTTCGTGCATGCCATCTCCGGCATTGATGATCGCGCACCGCACCCAGCGGCTGGCGAGGTGAGGCGCCCCCGCTGAAGGGTGTCGAATCACAATGGCCTGCGCGCCCAGAGCCTCAAGCGTTTGGACAGTGTCGACGAGCGACTCGCCTTTCTGGATACTGCTGCGGGTGACATCGCAACGAACGGCTGTCGCACCGAGTCGCGCAGACGCCAACTCAAAGGAAATCTCCGTGCGCGTGCTGGGTTCGTAGAATAACGTGGCGATCGCGTGATCCCGCAGTGCCTCGGACCGAGGGGGTCCACCGAGGACGCGCTGGGCGAGATCAAGCAATCGCGTAATCTCGGCGGCATCGAGCTGTTGCAGGGCGAGGAGGTGGCGGCGCATCAGGAACCCTCCGGAGCCGAAAAGACAAGAGGCAGAGGAGAAATCTCCTCTGCCTCGCGATCTCGGATGTGCAGCTCGTGCGTACGGTCGTGCATCTACGCCTTTCCGGCCTCTCAGGACCGGCTTAAAGGGACATCCTCATCACCCAATTTAACACACTCACGGAGGAAAAGGAAGAGGAAATCACCGTCCCCCGTCTAACCCCTGCCTACTGGAAGAGGGCACTCGCAACCAGCAAACGCACAATCCTACATCCTCAAGGAGGCATCACATCTATGAGCCGACTTTCGATCATCGCCCTCGTGGCGGCCGGGGGGCTCGCCGCCAGTCTTTGGGCCCCAGTTCCTGCCGCCGCCCAGACGCCGGTGCAACG
Organism: bacterium; assembly: GCA_036393975.1. Lineage (GTDB taxonomy): Bacteria > Sysuimicrobiota > Sysuimicrobiia > Sysuimicrobiales > Kaftiobacteriaceae > 13-1-40CM-64-14. The sequence goes on from DASWFZ010000061.1 coordinate 21,081, forward strand.
CGGGAAAACGTTAGATCTCCTCCTGTTCTCGACATCAGGGGCGACGACCATGTCGTTCGGTGTCACGTATCCATTCAGTTTCATCCTCGACGGTACGCTGAACTACCAGACCGCCGGAGGCACGAGTGTCATCGATCTAGGCGCCCGGTACTGGTTTCCCGTCCGGCCCGCTGGATTTTCCCCGTACGTCGGCGGGGGGCTGATCTTTGCCACCTCGACAGGGTTCTACTTGGGAGGGGGCGCGGCTGTCTCATTGGCCTCCCAGTGGAACGGCTACGTCGGCGTCAACTTGAGGTCCGTGGGCGGCACTAGCGTCACCGCGTTTGATGTAGGTGCCCAGTATATTTTCGGTCGTTATGTCGGGGGCGTCATTGGCCTAGCGGGTTCTGGCGGAACATCCAGCATCTACGTGGGCGCGACGTTCAACTACTAGGCTGCATGGAACTTTAAGCAAACAGGGCAGCGATTGGGGCGCTGCCCTGTTTTGCTTTGTCTTGCCTCTTCCCCTAAGGTCAGCGTCACGGCGCGGCCCATTGGTTCACGAATTCTCGCAGCGCTCGCTCGGTCGCTCGCAACAACCCGACTGGTCCTTCTGCATGTCCCTCCATCTCGGTAGAGAAGCGCTCCTTTGTCGCGATGATCATCACGTGCACGTCGAAGGTCACAGCCGCCTCCGAGGGGATCCCGTCCGAATCTCCCCGTGGCCCGCGTTCTTGATCGGCGCGGGTGAGGCGGCCGGTGACTACCGCGTCGACACCGAGGCGATTCCCCAATTCAGCCACCACTGTCGGGCTGGTCAGTCTGGCGGTTAGGAGTCGCATCGCGAGTAGCGCGCTATTTGTCTGCTCGAATGGCACTACTCGAACCCCCGCGGTGGCTAGCAGACGTGACAGACGCGCGGCAGCCCACCCAGCCAGACCCTCCCGCACACCCACGTCATCGGCGAAGGGGGCGACGGCTACCACCCCGACCCGCACGAGGTTTGGGAAGACGGGCTCCGCAGTCGCGGCTCCGAGCCCGGCCACCAGCAGCAGCGTGAACAGCACCGACGTCTGGATGACGCGCATGGCTCTTCTGCCTACGTCGCTATCGACATTTCGCTGGGCGTCCCGGCATCCGGCCAAGCGTAGGGAAGGTCCATCCGCTCACTCGCTTTCTTCACGATCGTCCAAGTCTGGCCATCCCATTTGACTAGGTCGCCTACTTGGACCTGAGCATAGAAATAGCCAGGGACCTCATAATCCGTCGAGTTGATAGTAATCGCGAAAGAGTGACCTGTTGCGTCGACTTTCTTTGCCTCCACCCACCCGACGACCTGAACGCCCTCCTCACCGCCACATGACGGAAAGATCTGCGCGACGGTTGTCATCATAGTAACCAACAATACAATTCTCAGCATCTCGACCTCCCGAACCGCGTGGACCTCTCTAGATGTTCCCTGCTACCGGCTCTTTCTCTTGCCAGGCCAGGGGCTCGGTTCCGTTGGGTTGACACCATGCACACAAAAAGGCCCTCCGCCGGGTTTCCGGCGGAGGGCCCGTGATCGTGCGACCAACCTAGAACGAAGTGGTAAGTTGGACGCGGTAGAAGTTGTTCGAGTCGGTTGTCCCGACGGTCGTCTTAAAGTAGCGGAAGCTGAGCGTCGACTTAGGCGCCACTGCATAGTCAAACGACGCATAGTACTCTGTAACAGCCGCATTGCCGACGTTCTGGTTTCCGGATTCGTACGAGAGCGAACCGGACCAGTTCGCGCTGATCTTGTAGTCAAGCGCCGCGCCATAGCCTTTGAAGTTCCAGAGCAGATCCGCGGTGGTCCCGATCTCCGTCGAGGCCCCCGAATGCCACGGGACGCCTGCACCGGCGGTCGAAGACCCGTAGTTCTTGTACCAGGCCGTCAGGGTGGGTGAGAGACCCATACCCATGCCCATGGAGGACAGGTCCACAACTGCCCAGGCAGCATAGGAGCTGGAGCTGGCACCTGCGCTGGGGTCGGGGCTATAGTTCGCGTACGCGGCTCCGAGGCCCACGCCTGGCAAGAGATTCCCCGTCACGTCCACCTGCCAGCCGGTGTCGCTGGTGCCTGCGGCGGCAGTGACTCCCGTGCCGGCCCCTGCGCCCGCTGCGGTCGTGTAGGGTTGGGTAATGCCTGGTGCTGGACCTGTTGTTCCGGTGAGTGCGTTAGTTCGGTGCTGGTACAGATAATCGAAGCCCAGGGTCCATCCGGGTAGCAACCCAGCAGTCTCAGCTCGGGCGGTATAGATGTCGAACCCGGCCGCGTTATCTATGCGGTAGGCGGCGAGCTCTAAGTTGAAGCCCGAGATGCTGTTCGCGAAGCGCACGCCATCGACCATGCCGGTGGTCGAGAAGACATCTGCGTTCCCCGGGTCAAAGAGCAGACCGTAACCCGACCAGCCGACTCCGGCCCCCAGGGTGGGGTCCCACTGGCCAACCCGCATACCCCAGCCCAAAATATTCGCAAAGTCCGCGTACGCCCTGTCGAACGTAACAGCCTTAAACTGTTCACCGCCTGCGCCTGTGGTGCCGAAGGTGTAGTTCGAGCTGGTCGGACTTCCAGCCCCGAAGATCGCCCGACCTACAACCTTCACCGCGGGAGTCGCCGAGCCCGTAAACGTCAGCCGGCTTCGGTAGCGGGTGGTGGTGTACGTGCCGCTAACCGACGGTGCTGGATAGTACTGGTTGCGGATGCGCAAATCGCCTGCCACACTGACGTTCGTCGTCTTGGCTTTCAGCGCGGTCAGCTCTTCCTCGACCGCAGTGGTCCGAACACCGAGAGCCGCCAGTTCTGCGCGGAACTCGTTGACCAGCCGCTGGATGGTCTGGACGTCGGTCCGAGTTACCTGCGGCGCAGCGGCCGGTGCCGGCGCAGGGATCTTGATGGCCTCGATACGCGCGAGGATGCGGGCCACGATTATGGCCACCTCGTAGCGGCTGACCCCTCGATCGCCCTTGAAGGTACCATCCGGAAAGCCTTCGATGATGCCCTTCGCAGCGAGCTCAGCGATTGCATCAAACGCCCAGTGATCGGTCGGGACGTCGGCAAACGGTTGAGCAAACGCAGGGGAAGCAAC
>DASWFZ010000062.1:0-19869 GCA_036393975.1 bacterium
AAACAAGGTCTTCAGTTCAGCCCGAGCCCGCTCTACGACAACCGGCTCCTCCGGTGCCTGCGGAATGGGACCCAGCCCAAGCCGCCAGAGCACGGCTGCGGAGATCTGGGCGCGGTGCAGCTCGACGAACGAGCGGAAGTCTGCTCCGCCCATCTCAAGGCGAAGCTCCCCCAAGAACCGATAGGCATCCTCCCCACCGAGGGGAACCTCGACATAGCGCTGACCTCCAACCACGTACACTAGGCGACCATCAGGGGTCCGATCCCGAGTCACCGGTAGACTCCAGCTAGAACCCATTACTTCGGTCTGCATGACCATCATCTCCCATCGCGCTAAATCACCATCCCAAGAGCGGATCTAGGGCGATGCTCCCCGCCCCCGTGAACACAAGGGCTAAGGCTTGCGCGAGTAGCACGAACTCAAACTCCCAGCCGCCCTTGGCATCCATGAATCCAACTTTTTGCATACCTCGCTTGACCAACACGATCGCGACCAGCATGTCGATGACAAGGCCCAGCGCCACAAGGCGTGTGCCCAGGCCGAGGATGAGCAATCCGGCCCCGACCGTTTCCAGCAGCACGACTACCCATCCAAGCAAGCCGCTCATCGGCACGCCCATCGATTTCAGCCAGGCGGCAAATCCCCCAGGCCCCTTGGTGGGTCCCTGAGGGTTGAGTTTCATCCGCCCATGAGGCAGAAACGTCGCTCCCAGCGCGACTCGCAGGATCAACAAGCCCCAGCTGATGCCCGCATCCATGGTCTTTTCCTCCTGGTCTCCGCCATCCGCCGTTCCCTAATCACCCTGGTCGTCAGGCGCAGGGCGAAAGAGGACCTCATACCTCGCCCGGGAGAGTAAGCGCACGTCTCCGTTGGGCTGGTAGTCAAGGAAGATCCACCTATCCGGTGCATCTTCATCCAACTGTACAGACACCGCACGGTATTCCATGCTTACTACTTCGCCACCCGTCATGCGCTCCGCTGCTGTTGGGTCGGCCGAGGCGCAGAAATCAGCATGCCAATGGCCCAGCCCACGAATGCTGCGATACCCAAGACCACAGCCACAGGAGTGGGAAGCGCAGTCCCAAACACCGCGTCCAAGGAATACGCCCCTGGCCCCGTCGCGGCCACCACCAGGGCAACCACGAGATACGTGAGCGGAAGCTCGAATCCGTGGTCAGTGTTCCAGATTTTCGGCCAGTGGGCACGGGCGATCGCTGTCAGCATGGACGAAGCAATCGCAATCGATCCCAGGGGACTAAACAGTCCAAGAGTTAAGAGCACGCCCCCGCCAAACTCCGCCAAGGCACCCATCCACGACCACAACACAACAGGACGAAAGCCCATGGAATGCAGCCATCCGCTGAAGCCAGCCATGCCGTGTCCGCCGAACCAGCCAAACACTTTCTGGGCTCCGTGCCCTGCGACCAGTAAACCGATAACAACCCGCAAAACCAAGAGTGGGCCGTCCATCGTCTGCTTGCCTCCTCTAGGAAGCGCCGCCCTTCTCCTTACATCCAAGCGGCTACTTCTCTTTCGTAAGTATTATACGCGTCATCACTTCCTCTTGTCAAGTTCCTTACTATTTGTTAGTATCTGGGGGGAGGACGTCAGATGGGAAATGCAACGAGTAAGAATCACATCCTCGATGGCCATGTGTGTCCTCGTTTCCATGCCGCGATTGAACTGGTGGGACGGCGGTGGACGGGGGCCGTGATACTCACATTGATGGACAAGCCGCGCCGGTTCGGAGAAATTCTGGAAGCCGTCCCCGACCTGCATGACCGTTTGTTGTCTGAGCGGCTCAAGCAGTTGGAATCCGCAGGACTGGTAGAGCGGCGAGTCTATCCAGAAACCCCGGTCCGCATCGAGTACGCGCTCACGCAGAAAGGACGCGATCTCGAGCGCGCGCTGTCTGAAGTGGAGCGGTGGGCACACCGGTGGATCCCAGCCCACGCACGTCGCGAGGACACCTAGTCACCCCGGAATGGGCGAGCTAGCGGTCGTCCGGAACGGCCCGCCCGTCATGAAATCTGCGTAAACGGTCTTGGGGGCTAGTGTAGCAAGAGGTCGAGCAGGCGCTGCAGATCTTCCTCTGAGTAGTAGGCGAACCCGAGGGTCCCTCGACGGCGTGTCCCCACCGCAGTCACTTTGGTCCCATACCGCCTGGACAGGTCCTGCTCCTCACCGCGCAGGTGGGGATCTTTGGCCTTCGCGCGCGGGCGGGTTATTTCACGTGAAATACCGGCTCCGACGAGAGCCTCGGTCTCGCGAACAGACAGTCCACGGCGCTCGACCTGCTCCCAGATCTTAAGCATCGCTGCCTGACTACCAGCCCCCAGCAGTGCCCGCGCATGCCCTTCGGCAATTCGGCCCGCTTGCAGGCTGGTCAGAATTTGCTGAGGCAACTGCAGCAAACGCACCGAGTTGGCGATTGAGGGCTGGCTCTTGCCCACCCGCTGGGCCACCTGCTCCTGCGTGATCCCGAACTCGCTCATCAGCCGGCGGTAAGCGCGGGCCCGCTCCAGCGGACCCAGATCTTCCCGTTGGAGGTTCTCGACCAGCGCCAGCTCGAGGGCTTCTTGGTCCGACAGTGGGCGGATAACTGCTGGAACGGAGGCAAGTCCGGCCGCCTCCGCTGCTCGCCAGCGCCGTTCGCCGGCCACCACCTCAAATCCGTCCCCCGCGGGCCTCGCCACGATCGGTTGGAGAACGCCATGCCTGCGCACGGATTCCACGAGGCCAGAGAACTCCTGGGGATCCATGGCCTGGCGAGGCTGAAACGGATTCGCCCGCAGCCGGGATAAGGCCACCTCTGTCGGCCGCTCAGTGACCGCCTCGGCCCCCGGGATGAGAGCGCCCAAGCCCCGACCCAATCCCCGGCGGCGCGAGCCCCCGTTGGGGGGAGGGGGACGATCAGCTGACGGCCGCTGGCTGTCTGGCACGATCGGCAACCTCCCGGGCGAGGTCATTGTAGGCCTCGACTCCCTTGGCAGTCGGATCGAACGTCACGGCAGGCTGGCCGAACGACGGTGCTTCCGCAAGCCGAACGCTGCGCGGAATGATGGTCCGAAACACCTGGTGAGCAAAGTGTTTGCGTACTTCCGCGGCGACCTGCTCGGAGAGGTTCGTGCGGCTGTCGTACATGGTCAGCAGGACCCCGCCGACACTCAGGTGAGGATTCAACTGGCGACGGACCAGCGCAAGGGAATCAAGCAGTTGCGACAGCCCTTCGAGCGCATAGTACTCGCATTGCATGGGAATGAGGACCTCATCCGCCGCGGTCAGGGCATTGAGAGTGAGCAGACCCAGCGATGGCGGGCAATCGAGGAAGATGAAATCGTACCATTCGCGCACTGGCCGCAGAGCGTCGCGGAGTCGTCCCTCCCGTGATGCCATCGGGACTAATTCCACCTCGGCGCCCGCGAGATGGATGCTCGAGGGCGCCAGATCCAACCCTTTCACCTGCGTAGGGATGAGGACGGCGGCCATTGCGACGCCGTTGATCAACACGTCGTATAGGGAAACGGAAACCGAGCCGCGGGTGACACCGACCCCACTCGTCGCATGTCCTTGAGGGTCACAGTCCACAAGCAGTGTATGCAGCCCGGACACTGCGAGCGCGGCGGACAGGTTGACGGCAGTCGTGGACTTGCCGACCCCGCCTTTCTGGTTCGCAACAGCAACAACCCTTCCCATGAGCCAAACTTTCATTCGGTAGCGGCCGCAGGCCTCCCTCTGCACTGTCGAGTGCGGGGTGGGCACCTTCGGCCGCGGTCTATCCTAGGGGCCGCTTGGCCGGAACTCCCGGTCTGCGGGGGTAATCCGGAGGGGTTTCGGCCACCTTCTCGATCGTCACAATGACCCGATGCGCCCCGCCGGGGAGCTGGGACATCATCTGTTCGGGGGGACTCCCTCCAAGAATCGCGGACGCCCGCGCACCGGCGCTGAGCTCGCTTGCGACGCTCGGCCCCTTCAGCAAGACGGCCTTTCCCCCCCGGCGCAGGAACGGCAAAACCAACTCACACAAGGCCGGAAGAGGGGCAACCGCACGCGCAACCGCCACATCGAACCGCTCGCGCCATGTCGGATCGTGCGCAGCCAACTCGGCGCGCGCCTCCACCACCGAGAGGGCAGCACCGATCTCCGCCGCCGCGAGTTCAAGGAATGCGGCCTTCCGCGACGCTGCTTCCAGCAACGTGACTGCCAGATCAGGCCGTGCGATCTTCAGGGGAATTCCGGGGAACCCGGCGCCACTGCCAACATCAATGAGGGCCGCGCCCGCCGGTAGCCCAGCGCGCAAGCACAGCAGCGAGTCGACGACATGCACGCGGGCCGCCTTGGCCGGCTCGGTGATGGAAGTGAGGTGTGCCTTACGATTCCACGCCGCGATGAGATCGAGGTGTTGGGCGACTTGCCGAACCTGAGCGGTATTCAGCGCCTGTCCGATGAGTCCGGCCGAGCCCTCCAGCTCGCGACGGACCTCAGACTCCGTCGTCACTCTCTGCAACGTCTGAGGATTCGGCCGTCTTGGGGGCGACGACGACATATCGGTCCGGACCCTCTCCGCGACTGAACGTCACCACCGCAGGCGTTTGGGCGAGCGTCGTGTGGACAATGCGGCGATCAGATGCATCCATGGGCTCCAGGGCTATCTCGCGACCTTCTCGCTCCGCCCGCTCCGCCGCGCGACGGGCGAGATCCTCGACGACCACCCGACGCCGCTCGCGATACCCTTCCACATCGACCATAACCCGTGCCCTCACATGCGTCTGCCGCGCCACCATCAGACTGAGCAGAAACTGCAGGGCATCCAGAGTGGCGCCGCGCCGGCCGATCAACGCCCCCAGGTGGTCTCCCGTGACCTGGACGGCCACGATGCCATCCTGCTCCCGAACACGCACCGCCCCGGCAAAACCCATCAGGCGCAGAAGCCGGGCCATCAAGGTGTGCGCAACGGAGGCAGGGCTGTCGCGCAACGTGACACGCACGCGGGTCTCGCGCGCCCCCAGGCCGAGCATCCCCCGGGCGCCGGGATCCAGGACTTCCACATCCACGTCCTCGCGGGCGACCCCCAGTTCCTCCAGGGCTCGGAGGACGGCCTCCTCCACTGTGCGCCCGTTCGTTTCGACGTGCGTCATTTCTTCTTGCTGCCCTTGGGCCGCTGGGACAACACGACCTCCGGCGGGGGCGGCGGAAGAACGGTGGGCAGGCGCTGCACGAGGTAGTATTCGAGCGTGCCGACCACGCTGTACACGATCCAGTAAATGGACAGACCGAAGGGGAACGAAAGGGCGAAGAACGCGAAAATGATCGGCATGAGGATGAACATTCGCGCCTGCTGCGGATCGGTCATCGAGACTCGCTGTTGAATGTACGTCGTCAAGCCTACCAGCACGATGATCGCCAGCAAGACGGGCTCGTGGATCAACGTGAGAGCACAGTCTGCCGAGAACGCTCCCGGCGGGGACGGGCAGGGCCAGCGGTGCAACGCCACCCCCAACACGCTCGCGTCTTGGAAAATCCCGGGGCGGCGGAAGACCTGGAACAGTCCCCAGAGAATCGGCAGTTGCAGCAGGAGCGGCAGACACCCGCCGAACGGGTTGACGCCGTGCGCACGGTAGAGATCCATCATCTCTCTGTTCAGTTGCTGCGGGTTGTCACGAAACTTCTCGCGCAGGGCCGTCATCTGCGGAGCCAGCGCCTGCATGGCCCGCATCGATTGGAGCTGCTTGCGCGTCAGCGGGTGTAGGACCGCTTTAACCGCGATGGTCAAGAGGATGATCGCGACAACATAACTCCCGGTCAGCCCCTTCAGCAACTGCAAGAACTGCGCGAGGACATTTGCTACCGCATCAATCGGATTAATCACACACGACCTCCTAAGCCGCCAACGTCACGGGACTGGATCATATCCACCGGAGTGGAACGGGTGGCACCTCAATAGCCGGCGGACGGCCAAGCGCGTCCCCCGCCACGGGCCGTACCGAGTCAGCGCCTCGGCCGCGTACGCGGAACATGAGGGATAAAACCGACAGGTGGGAGGGGTGAAGCGCGAAATCCCGCGCTGGTAGACGCGAATCAAGAACACGAGCAAGCGGCCCATCTGTGTCTCAGACCTCTTCTGCGACCGCGGGCATCACACCCGCCTGTTGTAGCAGGCCGCGTACGGTGTCTTTGAGGGTTGTAAAGGGGACCTCAACAGTTGCGGGTCGCGGGACCAGTACGAGATCGAACCCGCCACGAACGTCGCTCTGTGCAGCGCGCAGCGCTTCCCGAAGGCGGCGACGCCACCGGTTCCGGCGGACCGCACCCCCGACCCCGCGCGGCGTCGTCACTCCCGCACGCGACACGGTAAGCCCATTCGGCCGCACGTACAAGACCACGGCCTCCCCGGGGAGGCGCCGGCCTTCCCGGTACACTAGGCGGAATTCGCTAGGGGAACGGAGTCTCTGAACTGCCACGAGAAATTTGGCAGGGCACTTACACAGTCAGCCGCCAGCGCCCTTTCGCACGACGCCGACGCAGGACGTTGCGGCCCCCCGCCGCGCGCATGCGCTGCAAAAATCCGTGCGTCTTTTTGCGCCGGTGCGCTTTGGGTTGGTATGTCCGTTTCGTCACGCAGATCCCCTTCCAACTAAAAGACAGGCTTCACTATAACACACCGTATCGAGGCCGTTGGCAGCCGTATTCACAGCCACGGGCTGCCGCGACGGGCTTGTGGACAACCTGGGGACAACCCGCCCTCTTATCCCCAAATTCTCCCGATCACAGGACGCGCTACCTGAACGACGGCCCGCACCACCCGGTCGGCAGCACACCGTCAGGGGTTCCACCAGGACCCTTCTGCGAAGTTATCAACAGTGATCTTCACTCCTGTGGACAGACGTGAATCTATGGCATCCTGTGCCCAAACCGCAGCGGATGCCGGGGGGCCGCGCACTTCTGTTCGGCAGGAACGCCTCGCACGGTGCGAGAACCACCGGACACTCCCCCAGGAGCTATCCACACTCATGATCATCGTCTGTTCACTCGCGGACCGCGGTGAAATGTGCCCGCCTTGCCCGGACCCCAGTAGGAGTTCGTGTCCCGACGGCCAATCTCGCCTTCCGTTCCACACAACACGACAACGAACGGCGTATGCGCATTGCCGCCTTGCTGCCCTGGAGACATCCGGGGTTGTGCGGCGGTGATGCCCGACTTCCTTCGCCTCACCCAAGAGCCGCAGTCGGGTGAACTCGAGGAGGCGGAGGTTCGGTTGGCTGTCTATGACTCGCCCCTCGCCGCTCCGCGGGTGGTGTCATTACGCGGCCAGGAGTTTCACGAATTCGTCGGCGACCTGGCCGCACGCACGTACAATTCCGCGCGCGAGCGTGGCGGGCGCATCCCGTTTATCGTCATCCGGGAGATTATCGAGAACCTCATCCACGCGTTCTTCCAGGGGGCCGTCATCAGCATTCTGAACGATGGCAACACCATCCGCATCTCCGACCATGGACCGGGGATCGCGAACAAAGCGCTCGCGCTGGAGCCTGGTTTCACCACGGCCACACCAGCAATGCGCCGGTTCATCAAGGCGGTCGGCTCCGGCCTTCCGGTGGCCCGCGAACAGCTGGCCTTCCTGGGCGGGGCCATCACCCTTGAGGACAACCTCAGCCGAGGAACGGTCGTGACTTTAAGCGTCGGGGCCGGACCGACGAAACCGGCTGCGAACACTGCCCACCCTCCGGGGCGACCAGCCCTGACTGCGCGGCAGAAAAAGGTGCTGCTCCTCATTGCCGAACTGGGCTCCGCCGGTCCCTCGGTGCTGGCCAAAGAACTCGGCGTGAGCCAGAGCACGGCTTACCGAGAGTTGGAGCTACTGGAACGCGGACATCTCATCTCCAGCAAGACGGCGGGGAAACGCACATTGACCGAAGACGGGATCACAGTACTGGGGGACGTGTTCGAGCCTTAAACCACCACGGTAGGTCTCCAGGAGGGCGCGCGCATGGCAGTCGACACGGCCGCGGCGGCCGGGATTTGGCAAGAAGCTTTGCGCCGCATTGAAGGTCATCTCAGCAAGCCCACGTTCGAGCTCTATCTGAAAAACATGTCGCCGGTGGCCCTCGAGGGCGACACGTTTGTTTTCGCGGTGCCTAGCCGCCACGCGAAAGAGTGGATCGAGTCGCGCCATGCCGCGCTCATCCACGGGGCGTTGCAAGAGGTCTTAGCGCGCGCCATCCACATCCACCTCACGGTGACCGACGACGGCCCCCTTCCCCAGGCGCCCGCGGCCGTCGCGCGCACCGCCGATGGCGTGCCCTTGTCTACCAAATACACCTTCGACACGTTCGTGATCGGCTCGGGCAACCGGTTCGCCCACGCCGCTGCGATGGCCGTGGCTGAAGCCCCCGCGCGCGCCTACAATCCCCTGTTCATCTATGGGGGTGTGGGGTTGGGCAAAACCCACCTGCTGCAAGCGATCGGCCACTATGTTATTCACAGCAAACAGCTGCCCCGCGTTGCCTATATCAGCAGCGAGAAATTTACGAACGAACTGATCAACAGCATCCGCGACGACCGTACGTTGGAATTCCGGACCAAGTACCGCAACGTCGATGTGCTCCTCATTGACGACATCCAGTTCCTGGCCGGCAAGGAGCGCACCCAGGAGGAATTCTTCCACACCTTCAACACGCTGCACGAAGCCAGCCGGCAAATTATCATCACCAGCGACCGCCCGCCCAAGGAGATCCCCACGCTGGAAGATCGCCTGCGCTCGCGGTTTGAGTGGGGCCTCATCGCCGACATCCAACCGCCGGATGTGGAGACGCGCATCGCGATCCTTCGGAAGAAAGCAGAGCTCGATGGGATGAGCGTCCCCGACGAGGTCGCGGAGTTTATTGCCCAACGGATCCATTCCAACATCCGCGAGCTGGAAGGCGCGCTCGTGCGGGTCGTCGCTTACGCGAATTTAACCCGTACCCACATGACTGTCGACCTGGCCGCGGAGGTGTTGAAGGAACTGCTTCCGGCGTCCTCCGAACGACTTCTCACGATTCCGATGATTCAAAAGGCGGTCGCAGAACATTTTGGCCTGCGCGTGGAAGAGATGCGTGCCAAGCGGCGCACCAAGGGGATCGCGTTCCCCCGCCAAGTCGCGATGTACCTTTCCCGCGAACTCACCGACGCTTCGCTCCCCCGTATCGGCGAGGAGTTTGGGGGGCGTGACCACACGACCGTGATGCACGCCTGCGATCGCGTTAAGGCGGCGCTCGCGAAAGACACCTTCTTCGCCGCCGGTATTAAGAAGCTGGTCGACGCGCTTCGGACGGCGAACTGACCGCCCCTACTGGTGCACACCCTGGGGATCCTGGTGTTCTCTCATCCCAAGGCTATACACATGCGAATCGCCTTGGTATTGTTAGCTAAGTTCGGCTTATCCACACTATCCACAGCCTTACTAGTACTACGAGTAGTTTAATAATGATTACTTACCGGAGAGAGATATGTGGGTGACCTGTGCGCAACCCGCTCTTCTAAAAGCCGTTCAGCTCGTTGGTCGTGCTATCTCCACACGGACCACGATGCCGATTCTTGGTTACATCCTGCTGGAAACCAAAAAGGATGGCGTGAAGCTCACGGCAACGGATTTGGAATTGGCGATTCAAACGGAAGTGGAAGCGGAAGTCAAACAAGGCGGGCAGATGACGCTCCCAGCCCGCATCTTTACTGAAATTGTAGGGAACTTAGGTCCTGCCACAGTTGAAATCAAAGGACAAGAAGGGGCTGCCCCTGCGGAGATCACGTGCGAAACTAGCCACTTCGAAATTCTCGGTCTTCCGGCGGGAGACTTTCCCACATTGCCGCGGACGAACGGGGAGCCGGTTGCGTCTATCGAGGCTGATGTGGCGCGAATGATGGTGAACCAGACCATTTTCGCTGTTTCGGCAGACGAAACGCGACCCTTTTTGACGGGGATCTATGTGGTGATGGAAGGGGCAGAAGCACGATTCGTCGCCACCGATGGTGGGCGTTTGGCGCTCCGAAAGGTCACGCTGCCCCAAGCCGCGCGGCAGAAGGTTGGCGTTATCGTTCCTGCGAAAGCGATGGGCGAGCTGGGGCGGGCGCTTGCAGGCGCATCGGGCCCCGTTCAACTCGAGACGGCGGATAACCAGCTGGTCTTTTCTGTGCCCGGGCTCCGTGTCTTTTCCCGGCTCATCAGTGGGCAGTTTCCGAATTACCAGCAAGTCATTCCCCAAGAGTTTAAGCAACGGCTGCGGATCCAGACGGACCGCTTATTAAAAGCCGTCCGCCGCGCCTCGATCACCGCGCGCGACTCCGCAAATGTCGTGCGATTGTCGGCGACGGGGAAGAAGCTGACGATTACCTCCAACACGCCGGAAGTGGGGAAGGCGCGCGAGGAAGTAGAGGTAACGACGGAGGGGGATATGATCGAAGCCGCGTTCAATGCGCGGTACCTCATCGACTGCCTCAACAGCATCGATGCCGGCGAGTTATTCTTCGAACTCACCGGTCCGTTGAGTCCCGGAGCAATTCGGCCAGCGCACCATAGCGACTACGTGTATGTGTTGGCCCCAGTCCGCGTCTACAGCTGACACGGCGAGGGAGCCGCTTGGCACCACATGGCCACAGAACGCGTGCCAATTGTCACGGCGAGGATTGAGCTCGGGGCATTTCTCAAGTGGGCACAAGTCGTACAGTCCGGTGGCCAGGCCAAAGCCCTGATCCAATCTGGGCGAGTTCGGGTCAACAGTGTTCCCGAACGGCGCCGCAGCCGGACGCTTGTACCAGGCGACCGAGTCGATGTCGGCGCCCGCACGTTGGAGATTGTCCTTCCCCCGAATGCAGCTGACCCTGCTCCGCCTGCTAAACTTCCGCAATCACCGCCGCACCGAGATCACCCCCGGGCCCGGCCTTAATATCATTGCCGGCAGTAACGCGCAGGGGAAGACCTCGCTCTTAGAGGCCGTGGAACTGGCGGCGACGGGCCGGTCCTCCCGCGCCTTGCGCGAAGTGGAGATGGTGACGTTCGGCGAAGATTGGGCGCGTGTCCACGTCACGACCCAACGCGTGGAGCGGCGCGAAGACATCGACCTCGTTTTGCGCCAGGATCTCGCCGCACCCACGCCGGGGCGCTTGTGGCGCGAAATTCGCATTAACGGTGTGCCCGGGCGTCCCGCCGAACTGTATGGTCGATTGCTCTGCGTGTCGAGCAGTCCCCAGGACATGGACGTCGTGAGCGGGAGCCCGCAGTTTCGGCGGCGTTTGGCGGACGTGCTGCAGGCCCAGCTTAGCCCCGCTTACTACTACACGGCACAGCGGTACGCGCGCGCGCTGCAGCAGCGGAACCGCCTGCTGCGGGGAGGGCACGCGACGTCGGCGGCGTTGGAACCGTGGGATGAGCAGGTTGCATCCCTGGGCGCCGCGATTACGCGCCGACGTCACGATCTCATCGCGCGCCTGTCCACCCCAGCGCGGGAAGCGTACCGCGAGATCAGTGGCGGCCAGGAGACATTAGCTGTGGCCTATGCGCCCAATCTCATCGGATCCGATGAGAGCGATCTAGCTCGCGCCGCCCGGGATGCGTTCGGGATGCAGCGGCGTGCGGAGTTAGCGCGCGGCCTGACGCTGGTGGGGCCACACCGCGACGACGTGGTTTTGACCGTCGATGAGAAACCCCTGCGGTCCTACGGATCGCGGGGGCAGCAACTGGCCGCTGCGTTGGCGGTGCGGCTGGCGGAGCGTCACGTGCTGCGGGAAGAGACCGGAGAAGAACCCGTGTTGCTCTTGGATGACGTCATCATGGCACTCGATGAACGCCGTCAAGTGCAGCTGCTCGCGTGTGCGCGCGGGGCGCAAGTTCTGTTGACCGTGACGACCCTCGCCACTCTCCCGGCGATGCCGCCAGGGTCAGCGATGTTTCGCGTCCGTGGAGGAACCGTTGAGGCAGAGCGCGCTCACCTCTCTTAGAGCGATTCTTCGCTCGGCGGCCGCCGCATGGGGGGTGGAGCGAGCGGCGCATGAGGCGATGATTGTCGAGATGTGGGCGGACGTGGCGGGCGCGGAATCGGCGGCACACTCAACACTCGCGGGGTTGCGCGGGACGACGCTCTTGGTGAACACAGATCCGGGACTGTGGGTCCAAGAACTCTCCGCGCGCCGCGGACGGTTCGCCGATGAGATCAATCGACGGCTAGGCGCGCGGGTGGTGACCGATATCCGCATCCGTCCGCAGGCGAATGTCTCTTCTCCGTCTCCTGCCATCTCAGCGCCCACGGTGCGCATAGAGGCCGAGCTGTCCGCAGAGGAGCGAGGGATGATCGAGCAGACGGTTGCAGAGATTAGCGATCCGGCCTTGCGTGAGACGGCGCGTAAGGTCATGGCAGATCAGATGCGATGGAGGAAGCGGCAGGCCGCTGGGTCGCCCGCCGATCGATAGCCAATCGGGACGCAGATCGGGTGAGCTCAGACAGGCAGGATGGAAAGATGGCCTCGGGGGCGGGACGTAACTAGATGTATGTCCACTTGGGCGGGGAGCTGGTCGTGCCAGTGATGGATGTCGTGGCCGTGATCGATACGCGTCTCGTGGAGTCCTCCGACATCAACAGGGAATTCGTCGACCGGGCCCAAAAGGCCCAGCGTCTGCGGGGCGGTGGGCTGAGCGCAGACGCCAAGGCACTCGTGGTGACGCGAACGGGGGTTATTGCCTCCGGGGTGTCCCCCCCAACGCTCGCCCGACGCCTCAGGCGGCTGCGGCAATCTGCGGGGGCGTGGGAACGAGAAAAGTGAGGTTAGATGCGGAAATGCGCGCGTTGACGGGTGTAGAGGGCCCATGTTAGGATAAATTGTGCTCGTAACGAGCTGCTGGACCAGGAGGGGCGCCGGGTACGGAAAGCCCCTCCTAGTTTATTGAAGGGACCCCTGAAGTTCTATGGCCAAAAACGCAAGCACGGCAACTAATCAGACCACCTACACCGCCAAGCAGATCCAGGTCCTCGAGGGCGTCGAAGGTGTCCGCAAGCGTCCGGCCATGTACATCGGCAGCACCGGCCCAGACGGGCTGCACCACCTGTTATATGAGGTCGTCGACAACTCCGTCGATGAGGCCCTCGCCGGGCGGGCGACACAGATCGAGGTCATTCTTCACAAGGATGGCGGCGCGACCGTGACGGATAACGGCGCCGGCATCCCCGTTGACCCCATTCCGAAGATCGGCAAGCCCGCGGTGGAGGTGGTGCTGACCACACTCCACGCCGGCGGCAAATTTGGGGGCGGCGGGTACCGCATCTCTGGCGGCCTGCACGGTGTGGGTGTGTCGGTGGTCAACGCGCTGTCCGAGTCGTTGGAGGTCGAGGTCTGGCGCGACGGCAAGGCGTGGAAGCAGCGCTTCGCGCGTGGCAAGAAAACGACCCCGTTGCAAGCCACGGGGGCCTCCAAGAAGACCGGGACCCGCGTCACCTTCATGCCAGACGACCAGGTCATGACCGCCACGGAGTTCGACGCCGAGACGGTAGCCAAGCGGCTGGACGACATCGCCTATCTCACGAAGGGGTTGCAGATCACGCTCCGGGATGAGCGCAGCGGGCAGGAGAAGGTATTTAAGCACGCCGGCGGCATCGCTGAGCTCGTCCAAAACCTCACCCGCACGAAAGAGAAACTCACGGCGGTCATGCACATCGTCAAGGAAAAGGACGGCACCGAAGTCGAGTGCGCTCTCCAGTACAACACCTCCTACATCGAGCACATGCTCACCTACGTCAACACCATCCCCACGACCGAGGGCGGAACACACTTGGCCGGGTTCCGGACCGCCCTGACCCGCGCCATCAACGATTACGCCCGCCGAGCGGGGCTGCTCAAGGGCGATGACCCCGCCCTGTCCGGTGACGATGTCCGCGAGGGTCTCACCGCGGTACTGAGCCTCAAACTGCCCGAGCCGCAGTTTGAAGGGCAGACCAAGACCAAGCTGGGCAACACCGAGGTCAAGGGACTGGTCGAATCCGTAGTGGGCGACTGGTTGCAGGAGTGGTTTGAAACGCATCCCGGGGATGCCAAGCGCCTGGTGGCCAAGGGGCTGACGGCCGCCCGGGCACGCGAGGCTGCCAAGCAAGCGCGCGATCTCGTGCGCCGGAAGAACGCGCTCGATGTCTCCCCGCTGCCGGGGAAACTGGCCGATTGCGTCGAGCGCGACGCGGACCTGTGCGAGATCTTCATCGTCGAAGGTGAGAGTGCCGGCGGCTCGGCCAAACAGGGCCGGGACCGCCAGTTCCAGGCGATCCTGCCGATCCAGGGCAAGATTCTGAACGTGGAGAAGGCGCGCGAAGACAAGATGGTGCAACACGAGGAGATCCGCGCCATTATTACGGCCTTGGGCACGGGGTTTGGCGCCGCCTTCAAACTCGATGACCGGCGATACGACCGGATCATCATCATGTGTGATGCGGACGTAGACGGGAACCACATTCGTACGCTGCTGTTGACGTTCTTCTACCGGTACATGCGGGAGCTCGTCGAACATGGCAAGGTGTATATTGCTCAGCCGCCGCTGTATCTGGTGAAGGGCGGAAAGGATCGCCAATACGCCTACTCCGACGAGGAGCGGCAGGTCGCCATCAAAGAGTTTGAACGCAAAGGCCTTAAATCCGAGGTCCAGCGCTACAAAGGTCTGGGCGAGATGAACCCCAGCCAACTCTGGGAGACAACGATGAACCCGGCCACGCGCACGTTGCTGCGGGTCGAGGTGGACGACGCGGCCGCCGCAGACGAAATCTTCACCAAACTGATGGGCGAGGAAGTGGAACCCCGGCGCGAGTTCATTGTGAAGTACGCCCGCGAAGTGAGAAACCTGGACATCTAGTCGGATCTCCGCGCTCTACCGTGATGGCGCATACGACTCGGCAGCCCATTCCTAAGTGGTACCCATTGAGGTGATCTGAATGGCGCTCGCGGACGAATCCCGCATCCGCCCCCAACCCATTGAGAAGGAGATGAAGACCTCCTATCTCGACTATGCCATGTCGGTTATTGTCAGCCGTGCGCTCCCGGATGTCCGCGACGGGCTGAAGCCGGTGCAGCGCCGGATCCTCTTCGGCATGCTCGAGGCGGGTCTGCGCCCCGATCGTCCGTTCCGCAAATCCGCCGCGGTCGTTGGCGATGTGATGAAAAAGTATCACCCCCACGGGGACGTGCCGATATACGAGTCGTTGGTGCGCATGGCGCAGCCGTGGGCGTTTCGGTATCCGTTAGTCGACGGGCAGGGCAACTGGGGCAGTGTGGATGGGGACGCCCCTGCGGCCATGCGGTATACCGAGGCGCGCTTGACGCCCATCGCGATGGAGTTGCTGGCCGATATCGATAAAGACACCGTGGACTTCGTTCCTAACTACGACGAGTACGAAAAGGAACCGGTGGTCTTACCGGCCAAGGTGCCGGACCTCCTGATGAATGGGGCATCCGGGATCGCGGTCGGCATGGCCAGCAACATTCCCCCCCACAACCTGGGCGAGCTCGTGGACGGTCTGGTCGCCATGATCGACGAGCCGGGGACCAGCGAAGAGCAGGTGATGAAACTGATAAAAGGGCCCGACTTCCCCACAGGAGGGGTGATTTTGGGGCGCGACGGGATCAAAGCCGCCTATACGACCGGACGGGGCAGCATCACGATGCGGGCCAAGACGGAGATCGAGGAGCTTAAGGGCGGACGCACCGCGATCATCGCCACCGAGATTCCGTTTTTGGTGAATAAGGCGGCGCTCATCGAGCGCATCGCCGAGCTCGTCCGCACGAAGAAACTCGCCGGCATCAGCGATTTGCGCGATGAGTCCGACCGCAGCGGCATGCGCATCGTCATTGAACTGCGGCGGGACGCGAACCCGCAAATCGTCCGCAATCAGCTGTTCAAGCACACCCAATTCCAGGCCACGTTTGGGGCCAACATGCTCGCGCTGGTGGACGGCGTGCCCAAAACGTTGAAGCTCAAGGACATGCTGGACCACTACCTCAAGCACCGGCGCGTCGTGGTGATCCGGCGCACGAAGTTTGAACTGGCCCGGGCGGAAGAACGGGCGCACATCCTGGAAGGGTACAAGATCGCGCTCAAGCACCTGGACGAGGTTATTGAACTCATCAAGAAGTCCAAGGACGTGCCGTCCGCGCGCACGGGGCTCATCAAGCGCTTTAAGCTCAGCGAGCGCCAGGCCGATGCCATCTTGGACATGCGGCTGCAACGCTTGACCGCATTGGAGCGCGAGAAGATCGAGGACGAGTACAAGCTGCTGGTCAAGGACATCGCCCGCTACAAAGAGATGCTGCGCGATGCGACCTCCGCCCGCCCCAAGCTGATCATGGCGGCGGTGCGCGCTGAGCTATTGGAGATGAAGGAGAAGTACGGCGACCCGCGGCGCACCAAGATTACCAGCCGGGAGGCCGAGGAGTTTGAGGACGAGGACCTGATCCCCGACTTGGATGTCGTCATCAGCCTCACACACAACAACTACATCAAACGACAGCCGCTGGAGACCTACCGGATCCAGCGCCGCGGGACCCGAGGCGTGGTGGGCATGGCCACGAAAGAGGAGGACTTCATCGAGCAGGTCCTCACCACGACCACCCATGCGTTTTTGCTCATCTTCTCGGATCGCGGCAAGGTGTACCGCATGAAGGCCTATGAGGTGCCCGAGGCGAGCCGCACCGCGCGCGGGACCGCGATTGTAAACTTGCTGGCCCTGGCGCAGGGGGAGCGCATCAACGCGATCATCGCGCTGCGTTCCTTCGAAGATGAGGGAAGCATCTTCATGGTGACCCGCCGTGGCGTGGTCAAACGCACAGGATTGATGGAGTTCATCAACGCTAAGCGGGCGGGGATCTTCGCCATCAGTCTGCGCCGGGACGACAGTTTGGTGGGCGTGAAACTCATCGCGAAGAACGCTGAGATTATCCTGGCGACCAAGGAAGGGAAGGCTATTCGGTTCAAAGCGGGCCAAGTGCGGGAGATGGGCCGGTCGGCCCGAGGTGTCACCGGGATCCGGCTGCGCGCGGGGGACGAGGTCGTCGGCGTGGCCGACGCGAAGGAAGGCCGCACGTTGCTGACTGTCACGGAGCTCGGGCTGGGCAAGCGCACCCCGTTAGGCCAGTATCCTGCCAAGAGCCGCGGCGGCATGGGCGTGATCAACTTGAAGATCACGAAGAAGACGGGGGCGGCCGTCAGCGTCCGGGTTGTCGATGACGACGATGAGATCTTGCTGGGGACGACTGGTGGGGTCTTTAACCGCATGCCAGTCTCGCAGATCCCGGTGATGAGCCGTCAAGCCCAAGGTGTGCGGGTGATGAAGCTGGGCGAGGGAGAGAAACTGGCCGCCGTTGCCCGCATTCCCGCAAAGGAAGAATGACATGCGCGTCGCTCCCAACGGCCATAGATCCCGATCCGGCCCTGCGCCCTGGCAGCACGTCCTGACAGCGCTCGGCGTCATCGGCGCAACGGTGGCATTGCATGAGGCCGCTCACGCGATCGCCGCGACGCGGGTGGGCGGGAAAGTGAAAGAGATCGGGGTCGGTTTCGGTCCTCCCCTGCTGCGTTTGCGTTTCCGCGGCGTGCCTGTCGTGCTGCGCGCATTCCCGCTGGGAGGTTACGCGTCTGTTGATACGGAGACGCTGCCTCCCCTTCGACGGATTCCGCTACTCCTCGCGGGCCCGCTGGCGAATATCGCGGCGGGTATTCCGTTTCTGCTGGCCTTCCGTCGCCATCCGGTGGATGTGCCCGCAGGCGCGCGGGGGGTTAGCCTCTCGGGTTTTGCTGGTACGCTGAAGGCGCTCATCCAGGCGGCCGAGAGAGGGCCGGGGTCAGTCGCCCGGCTGGCCGGGGCTGTCAATGTCGGACTCGGGCTGATGAATCTGCTGCCGGTCTATCCACTCGATGGGGGACACGTCGCTCTCAGCGTCATGGAGGCTACCGGTGTTCCCCAGACGACGCGCACCGCCTTTGCGCGTCTCACCACGGCTGTTTTTGTCTTCCTCGCCCAGGCGGCGGTAGTGAGCGACCTGCGCCGTGCCTCAAGCGGCACACGGGTCCGTTAGCGCGCGTCCGGCAGCAAGGACCGTTGTTGTTTTTACCCGTGCGTTTCCAATGAGCGTCCTTGTCCGCCCTGCCACTCGCGAGAGTGTCCAATTGCCGCGCGAGGTCGGCGGCCGGGCCTCTGCGCCTGCTGAGTGGGAGGCGTGGGCTGAGGAGCCCGGACTAGATCTCGTAGCCTATGAGGATGACCGCGTCGTTGGCGGCGTCCACATGAGCATGGTCAGCCGCAGCGAGGCATGGCTCGAGAGCTTGCGCGTGCATCCGGAGGCGCGAGGCCGCGGGATTGCTGCCCAGCTGGTCAAAGGCGCCGAAGACGTCGCGCGGCACTATGGCGCGAGCGTGGCGCGGACGGCGGTCCCCGCCCACGAATACGCCGCGCAGGCGGTGGCCGAGCGTGTCGGGTACCGATCGGTCCTCCGATGCAGTGTCGTTCGTGCCCCCCTCCCCTCTGGCCCAGCCCGCATCCCGTACGACGCGCCGGTCGAAGTCCCCCTGATTGCGCACAGTGCGGAACTTGTACGATTTTTGGAGGCCGCGCCGGCGTTAACCGCGTGGCAGCACTTGATTCCCCTGGGGTGGCGATTCCGGAGGTTGGTGCCGGAGCTCGTGACAGGACTCGTGAAGGACCGGCGCGCACTCACCGCGTTGCAGCCGGGTGCGAGGGCGAGCGTGGTGCAGGCGGCGGCACTCTATGCGTGGCACGATGAGGACGCCGTCATCTCCCTGTCATGGGGCAGTCCGTCGGGACTGCAGGCTGTGTTCGGTGCCCTGACAGAGGAGGCGCGTGCGCGAGGGACCTCTCGCGTGGTCATTTTCACCCCCGACGCGCGCAGTCTGGAATCCCTCGATGTGCGCGACTGGACCCCCCACGCGTGGTGTCCGGAAGGACTCCTCGTGGTCGAGAAAAATCTCGCCATCTGAAAGACCCCCGACCCCCGGCGGCGGGCGCGAACAGGAAGCTCACTGCGATGCGCCGAAATCCCCAGCATATCCGCAACGCTGAATCGCATCCCTCGCAGTAGGTCCTTGGGAGGAGGTGTCGTGTGAGCAACGGGAAGTCATCCAGTTCTCAGGTTTGGATTGCGGTCATTCTCGTCGCCGTAATTGCCGGCGGGATCGGGTACTGGGCGGGTGGCCAGGGCAAAGGTGCGCAGCCGACGGAGGCGCGCAAGCTTGAAATCTTCCACTGGTGGACCGCCGGTGGCGAACGCGAAGCCGCCGACGCCATGTTCAAGGCGTTGAAGGCCAAGTACCCGGACATCGAGCTCGTGGAGAACCCGGTCGCGGGCGGCGGCGGGGTCAGCCATCGCGTCGTCTTGCAGGCCCGACTCTCCGCGGGTATCCCGCCGGACACGTGGCAGACGCTGGGCGGAGCGGAACTGAAGTCCTACGTCGACGGCGGCTACTTGACGCCGCTCGATACTCTGTACAGCGAGTTGAAATATGGCGATGCGATCCCCAAGCCGCTGGCGAGTGCGGTGACCATCGGCGGGCATCCGTACGTCGTCCCGCTCAACATGCATATCCAAAACATCCTGTACTACAACAAGAAGCTGTTCACCGAGTTGAATCTGCAACCGCCGACTACTTATGACGAGTTGCTCGCCGCGGCCAAGGCGATCAAGGCCGCCCGGCCGAAGATGTCGCCGTTGGGACTGGGGACGAAGGAGAAGTGGGAAGCGGCGTTTTTCCTCGACAGCCTGTTGTTGGAACTCGGAGGCCCAGAGTACTACGTCAACTTGTACAAGGGTGGAGTAGACGTGACCTCCGACCCGAACTTCAAGACAGCGTTAGAC
>DASWFZ010000063.1:0-16197 GCA_036393975.1 bacterium
GTCGATGCACCCAAGGTTCACGATCCACAACAGCTGCGCGGCGTCACGCACGACAATCTCTCGCGCAATCCGACCCGAGGGAAAGCGCAGCTCTACGGTCTCGATCCACTCAGGATGCTGCTCGGGGGCCCTCTTCTGGAAGAAGGGCTCGTGCGCCGCGCCATTCACGTAGCGCTTGAGCACGACCGGCCGCCCCGCGATGCCCCGGAGCGCCCCCTCGGCGACTGCCAGATAGTACTTCACCAGATCGAGCTTCGTGTGGCCCGCCTCGGGGAAAAACACCTTGTCTGGGTTGGTGATCACGACCTCGCGCCCGGCGGCTTCCACGATGGTCTGCTGCGTCTTCCCCATGAAGCCAGTCTTGCGGATTCACGCGCGGCGTGCAAGGTCCGGCAGGCGAGAGTCGAGAGGCGGTCGTGACTCTGACCGAGCGCCGGGCTCAGAGGAGTGCGTGACCGCATGCCCGAACGTGCCGGGCAAAGTGTTCTGCCCAATCACCGAGAGGAGAGTAACCATGGAAGCGCCAGTGGGAGACGACTACCAGATTGCGTGCGAAGCGGATGCTCAGACCATGGAGGGCATGCGGAAGCTTGCGGTTGTGCGTCTCACGAGACGAGGCGAGACAACTGCGGATGTGTTCTCGTTAGTGAGCGACGAAGGTCCCCACCTCGGCGGGGATGGCAGTGCGCCAACCCCCCTCATGTACTTCGTCGCGGGGGTGGCCTTCTGACTGTTGACCCAGCTCTCGCGGTGCGCGAGAGACCTGAAAGTTCCGTTGCAGGATGGGCGGGCGAAAGTCGTCGCGTACTTCCGACGGACGGGATCCGTCCTGCAAGGCACAGCCCGAGGAGAGACAGTGGGGTTCGAGATCAAACTTGCCATCCAGACGGGAGCGGAAGTGAATGCGGTGCGG
Source organism: bacterium (assembly GCA_036393975.1). GTDB lineage: Bacteria > Sysuimicrobiota > Sysuimicrobiia > Sysuimicrobiales > Kaftiobacteriaceae > 13-1-40CM-64-14. Next base: position 914 of record DASWFZ010000063.1, read on the forward strand.
CGAGTTCTGGAGGCCGCGCACGCGACGTGTTATACGGAAAGCTGCCTGCGGGGCGAGGTCCCACTCCGGGTGACCCATGAGCTCAACGGTCGTTCGCTGGGCCCCACTCCCGCACCATAACGGTTTCTGCGGTGGGTCTTGCGTCAGCCGCTCCGTGGCAGCGATTGCTCTCGCCGGAGAGGCTCAGGAGACCGCTCCAGATCAGGCGGGAGCAGCGTCAGTGCCCAGGTCACGGGGATGTCCTGTGGAGCCCAGCAGACGGTCTCGCTACACGCCTGAAATGAAAGGACCCCTGTCACCTCCAGCATGCCCCCCGCATCGTAGACAGGCTTCAGCTCGTGCCGGGTCCCGAGAGCCACCTCGACGCGAACACGAGTTGGGCGAGTGTAGACGGGAACCCGTTCGTCAAGCGGAGACAACCAGGTTCCGTTTGGCATCGGGTAGACCGGATCGTATGTGGTCAGGTACGGCTGTGCATCGATGCGCAGCATAAGTGGGCGGTAGTCTGGGCCCGTTCCCGGCGCGTAGACGTGCACACCGGGTTTGGGTTCAACTTCGACCACCAGGGCGAACCGGTTCCCCGGGTAGACCTCCCGTTGCAGTGCTAGCGCGCGGACGGCGACGTGCTCATGATCGGCCTGCCCGACCGTCTGTAGCGGGACCCTTTCGCCATCATCCGCGAGAATGGTAGCGAGCGCCCGTCGATGATAGTATCGTTCCTCCATATACTTGCGACGTACTGTCCCAGTGCGGTCGACAAAGAAGAGCGCCGGATGAGGAATCCCATAATCGCGGGTGCCCAGTTCGATTGTCTCGTTGAAGAGACCGAAGGAACGGATGATGGAGGAATCCGCGTCTGACAACATCGGATACGTGATCCGGCGACGGTCCGCAAACTCCCTCAGCACGTCGACCGAATCGTAACTGATGCTGCAGATTCCGTACCCGCGCGTCCGCAGCTGGTCAGCGAGTTTCTCCAGCTCAACGAGCTGGCCTTTGCAGTATGGTCACCAATCCGCGCTGCGGACGAAGGCGATCACGGCCCCCGCAGGGCCTGAGATCGCCTCCAGCGTCTGCCGGCGCCCGAATTGATCTGGAGCGCTGAACGGTGGGATTGTGTTTCCGACTTTGGGTCCGTACTCTCGTGGCATTGTCGTCACCTTCACCCCTGAAAGTCCCTCATGATTTCAACAGCTCCTCAAGCTTCGCCCTGTTGAACCCGACCACGGCTTCTCCGTCAATCACTGTCACGGGGGTGGCCTGAAATCCCTTCGCGAGGAGTTCGTTGAGGGCGGCCTCGTCTGTGCTGATGTCTTTCTCAACGTAGGCCACGCCCTTCTGGTGAAGGAACTCCTTCACCTTACCGCAGAACAGTCAGCCCGGCTGCGAGTAGACAACAACCGACTTTAGCATCGACTCTCACCTCCTCCCTGCTAGTCTACGGCAAAGTACCGCAGAGACTCTGTATGCTTGATTACTGCGCAATATTCCCCGGTCATGCTAGAGAGGCCGTAGGGCCATGTCTGCGCGAGCGAGCCACCTATGAGCGGGAGGGCGTCAGTCGGCCGGTTGATGTGGAGGGACTACGTGGACGGGGACGACCACGAGGCAGGTCGCATCGTCCTCTAGTCAGTGCTGTCCCTCGTCGGGAAGGTCTCCCGTCGCAGTGGCCACCGCCTCAAGGGGCTTGAGATTGACCGCTGCGGTCTTAACGCCCTCTGACAGCGTCGGATGGATACAGACGCAGGCCTGCAGGGGGTCGATTGATCCCGTGTGCATCATGAGGATGCCCTGGGGCAGCAGGTCTGCGCCCAGATGGGCGAGGACGTGCATGCCCAAGACCTCATTGGTGTCTGCATCCACAACGAACTTCGCAAACCCACGTGTTTCGCCCATTGCGCGCGCACGCCCAACGGCCCGCATCGGATTCTTGCCGACCTTGACCCGGCGGCCTTGGGCCTGAGCTTCTTCAGCGGTCGATCCCACGCTGGCGACCTCGGGATCCGTAAATACTCCGCCCGGAATCCGGCCGGTGTCATACTTTCGGGCTTCTCCCCGTAGCGCGTTCCTGACGGCGATTCCCGACGTGTAGACGGCAAAGTGGGTGTACTGCAACCTGCCCAGAACATCACCGATAGCCCAAACGTTCGGAGCCGTTGTGCGGAGGGTTTCGTCGACTCGAATTCCCTCGTCCGGGTCGCCTTCTATCCCAGCGCGTTCGAGGCCGAGCTCAGCGAGGTGGTGCGGCCGCCGTCCGGCGGCGACAAGGATCCGATCAGCCTCGATGCGCTCCTGCTTCCCGGCCACTGTCGCCGTCACGGCGACGCGGCCGCCTGCGAGCTTTTCGACCCTGGTCGGGACGGCGCGGGTGAGGATAGCGATGCCTTCCTCTCGGAGGATCATTTCCAGTTCCCGGGATATCTCTTCGTCTTCCCGTGGGAGCACGCGATCCCGGCGCTGGAGGATCGTCATCTGCACCCCGAACCGGTGGAAGATCTGCCCGAACTCCATGCCCTGCGGTCCGCCGCCGAAGATGACCATGGACCCGGGCAACGATTCCATGTCCATGACCGACTCGTTGGTGAAGAACCCGGCCTCCTTCAGGCCAGGGATATCGGGAATATTGGGTGCAACTCCGGTCGCGATGATCACCCGCTCCGCGTCAATGCTGCGATCGCCGACATCCAGCCTGCCCGGACCGGTGAACCGGGCCCAGCCCCGAATGAGGTCGATCCGTGGATTCTGCTGGAGGCTGCGCTCGGTACCCGAAACAATCGAGTTGACGATCGTGTCTTTGCGCTCCCTAATGCGCGGCCAGTTGATCTCCAATCCTGACGCGCGGAACCCAAACTCCGCGCCGCGCCTCGCCGTGTGGATGGCCTTCGCAGACCCTACCAGGGTCTTGGTGGGGATACACCCCACGTTGATTCAGGTGCCCCCGAGCCTGCCGCCTTCGATCAGGGCGACCTTCGCCCCCATCGCGGCGGCGCGATTCGCTGCGCCGAGCCCGCCCATTCCCCCGCCGACGACTACGAGGTTGTAGATCGCCATTGCATCAGCCTCCTGACTCTGTGTGATACGGTGCCGAGAATGCATATTCCGTCTACACGTGTGATACGAAGAACTGGCTCCGTTTACCTTCGTCGAGGACTCCGTGCACGCACGGACACATGTCCGGCCATCTGTTGGGTCCCAGGTGGGTCCCCTTCCAGCGAGGTCGCAACACCTTGGACAGCGGAGGCCATCGCGCGGAAGGCCAGCCGGAGAGCGCGGGTAGGGAATCCGACGGAATCGAGGTGGGCAGCTTGCCGATGGGGGCAACGTGCGGACCTTGTGGCTAAAGTTAGCGCTGTCCTCCGGGCCAGACAAGGATTGGCATATTCACAACCACGCCGGGCAGTTTGAGGGTGACCTCACCCTTGCGCGCTGCCTCCTGAATCTCCTCCACGGACCCCAGCGTCCGCGTTTCCACGCGATCCTTCCACCCCACCAGCGTCACCGCCCGCAGCGGCGTGTAGCGTGGATGACCGGGCACAGAGCTGAACACGTCGGCCTGGAACCCGAATGGCCCCCCACCTTTCACCCCACCGGTGAAGACATACACGTCAGCCAACAAGTCATGGGGGATTTTTGCCAGGCTCGGCACCAACAGTACTTTGGGGCCCATCATCATGGTAAGCATCTCCGCTACCTGGCGGTCGGAGGCCTCGGTATGGATGAACAGGACCTCCTTCCCCCTGTAGAGGCCCTTGACGGGCGGCGCCAGATCCTGCGCCACGGGCAGACCCGCTCCCCGCGGCGCGATCGGCTGAGGCTTCGTCGTCACCGCGTAGAACACCGCGTATCCTGTGAGCATCACCGCAAGTGCAACCGCACCGATCGCCAGATACCGCATCACGGGTTCCCCTTTCTTGCGCACCGCAGCAGAGACCGCGGCCTACACCTCGACTCCGTGGCCGCCGGCCTGCCGGACCGCCTCATGAAATCTGGCTTCGTTTGCCGTCTGCTCGCTGAATGCGATCGTGACAACCTTACTTTCCAGATCACCGGTCACGTCCTGAACGCTCGGGACGCGTCTGATGATGAACTTGACGGACACGACACACCCCGCGCAGTGGATGGTGGGGACCTTAAAGACCTTCCTCCTCACGTCATCTCCGACGGTTACTCTTCACCACACACATGGCCGATCGCGTTGATGGCCGAGCACAGGTTGTCACGGCCTACGCCGTCGCGGACCGCGACGGTCACCAGCTTCGACTGGTGATCGGCTGTCACCGACGCCACGCCCGCGAGCCCATGCAACGCTTGCTCAATATTTCCGGCGCATCCCTGACAGTGCATCGACGGCACATTCAGAACGATCTTTTCCAACTTCTCATCCTGCGGCGCGCGCGCTTTGGGCAGCAGCCGCCCGCCGAAGGAGTTCAGCAGCACCGTGCTGACGCTCGCGACCATTGCCACCATCGCCCAGATGGGGTGGACGAGCCCCGTCACCGCGGCCGGTACGCCGATCCCGTTGAAGGAGAAAGCCAGGATCAGGTTCTGCACCGTCTTTCGGAAGCTGCTGCGGCCGATATGGTAGGCGTCGACGACGGCATTCAGGCGGTCGCCGACGATGATGATGTCGCTGGATTCGATGGCGATATCGGTCCCTGCGCCGATGGCGACGCCCACGTCGGCCAGCATCAGGGCTGGCGCATCGTTGATGCCGTCCCCGACCATTGCCACGCGGTAGCCCTGTTCCTGCAGCGCGCGTACCTTCGCTGCTTTATCCTGTGGGAGCACCTGCGCGTACACCTCGGTGATGCCGACCTGCTGTGACACGGCCCGCGCAGTGCGCTCGTTGTCGCCGGTGATCATGACCGGCTCGATACCCAACCGCTTCAGACGGTCGACGGCTTCCGCCGCATCTTCTTTGATCTCATCCGCGATTGCGAGGAGCCCTAGCAGGCAGCCGTCGACCGCCACGCCGACCACGGTTTTGGCCTGCTCCACCCACTCCCGCATCTGCCTTTCCGCAGGAGTCAGGTCGACTCCGTTGTCTCGCAGGAAGCGTGGGCTGCCGACCAACACCAGGCTGTTCCCCGCACGGGCGCGGATGCCGCGGCCGGCGACAGCCTCGAAGTCCTCCACCGCCAGAAGCTCGATGCCGTCCTTCTCCGCACGATCAATTACGGCGCGGGCCAGCGGATGCTCGGATGGACTCTCTGCACTCGCCGCCACCCTGAGCACGTCCCGCTCATTTCCCTGAACGGCAAATACATCCACGACGCGCGGCTTGCCAACCGTGATCGTTCCGGTCTTGTCCAAGATGATCTTCTTGATGTCCCTGAACACCTGGAAGGCCTCGCCGCTCCGCATCAGGACGCCTTTGCGCGCTGCCTCACCTCCCCCGCGGATCATCGCCAGCGGGGTGGCCATGCCCAGGGCGCAGGGATAGCCCATCACCAGCACCGCCAGCGCGCCGAACGTAGCCCGGGTCCAGTCGGGCTGCCCCGTGACCAACCAGGCACCGGCGACCCAGATCAGGAGCGTAAGCCCTGCGAATGCCAGCACCCCGGGGACGTAAGCTCTCAGAATGCGATCGACGAGCTGGATGATTCCGGGCTTGAGCGCCCTGGCCTCCTGAATGTGGCGGGCGACCTGCTGCAGGAAGCTTTCTTCGCCCACTTTCGTCACCCGCACCACGAGCGTCCCCGCCTGGTTGATCGACCCGCCGATCACCTCATCACCCCGCACCTTCTCCTTGGGAATCGGCTCCCCGGTGATCAAACTCTCATCTACCGCGGATGCGCCCTCAGTAATCTGTCCGTCTACCGGAATCGCCTCACCAGGCCGGACGCGTACGAGGTCACCCCGCTGCACGTGCGCGATCGGCACCTCTTCCTCACGATCGTTCCGTATGACGCGTGCCGAGGGCGGCTGTAACTGCATTAACTTGCGCACCGCCTGCGAGGCGCGGGTTCGAACAAACAGCGACGCATAGCCGGACAGAACATGATAGGTCGTGATAAAAACGGCGACGCCGAAGAAATCAGGCATCGGGAAGTCGGGCCGGAAGAAGCCCAGCACACCACCTACCAGCCCGGCGAATGCCCCGAACTCCAGCAGGACGTGTTGGTTGAAGATACCCCGGCGTATGGAAGGCACGGCCATGCGCAGGATATAGAAGCCCGGGCCAAATACCGTGCCCACCGCTAGCACGGGCATCAGCCACTGCATCCCCGGCAACGGTCGGTCGCTCCACATCATCACCATGGACAGGAACGCCATCCAGGTGAACGCGGCTGCGATGATAAGCCGGTCCCGCTCGCGCTTCAGCTCCGCTTCCTCTTCTTCGAATGTGCGCACCTTCGCGGGGTCGCGGACGGTATAGCCCACGCTGCGGATCGCGTCTTTGATCTGCGTCTCCTCAATGCGCGCCGGATCGTACTCCACCAGCGCCTCCTCATGGGCGAGGCTGACGTTAACTTTCTCGACTCCGCCGAGCTGGCCGACCGCCTTGTCCAGCGTCAGCGCGCAAAATGAGCAGGACATCCCTCCGATTTTGACCTGGACCTTCGCCATGACGAGCCCCTCCTCAAGCACCGTGCCCTCAACTTGACCATACACCTTCCAGTCAACTGGAAGGTCAAGAGGGGGTTTTCTGGACAGTTCAGACAGGTCGGAGGGTAATAACTGGCTTGGGGCGCCGGGTGGTCAACGCGCGGTTCTCGATAATGTGACAGAAGCGTGCGCGGGCAGCGATGGCTTCGGGGGGGAGCCGCGACGCGATCTGCCGTACGGTCCGCAGTTCCTCGCGCAGGGCCTGCAACCCAGTCAGCCTCAGATCCAGCTCTGCAATCTTCCGGTCGATGATTTGCAGCACATACGGACAAGGGGAAGCCCCGTGGTCCCGAACGCTGAGGGTCTCGCGAATATCGGCCAGGGTCAACCCCAGGTCCTTGGCCTTCTTAATGAAATCAAGACGGGTCAGAACATCATCGTCGAAACTCCGGTATCCTGACGGTGTGCGCGTGACGCGGGGCAACAGCCCGATCGACTCGTAGTACCGGATCGTCCTGGCCGGCACACCACTGCGTTGTGCCAACTCGCCGATGCGCATGTTCACCGGAGCCACCCTTACAGCACCACGATCCGACGCGCAGTCATCCTGCACGCACCCACCACAGCCTGAAAGCCGGCCGCTTCCTCCCGCGCCGCGGCCCCTTCATTTTTGGCGCTGGGCTGCATCCATAGACCTTCGCATCAATGGCAATGACGTCTTTAACGACCGGCGGAACCGCGGACGGGTGACGGAAGATCGGTACGACGTCTGCACGCGCAGCTACGTCGCGCAGACACCTGTAGACCTTTTCTCCCAGGACCGTATCGGTCATGGGGGTAAGCCGAATAATTCGGTAGCCGACCTGTTGAAGATATCCCGCCACCTCATAGCTCGGGTGGTCGGGGCGTGTTGGACAGCCCGACCACAGCGACCGTCTTGGCAGGATCGAATATCTCCGTTAACCCTTCTCGTGTCAGCCGCATAACTCACTCTATAGCGATCGCAGGAGTTGTTCTAGCCTGGAGCAGTTGAATCCCACAACGGCTTGCCCAACGATCCAAATGTACGCCAGACCACCGCGAAACATTTCCCGTTTGTGGTGGAGTTAATCCGTATACTCATTCTTGCAGGTGCGGGGGGAAATCCATGCGCGCAAAAACGGCGGTCGTTGGCGTATCCGTGGTTGTCGCGCTTACCGCAATCATAGGCTTCACAGTGTTCCGTCCCGGCGTCCAAACGCCGTCCGGTGCAGCGTCTCCTCCGTCGCTGCGGCTCGCACCGGATATCGAGATCACCATGTACCAGGGCCAGGGGGAGGTCGGCGGGGAAAAGATCGTGCTCTCTGACCTCTGGGAGAAGAGGCGACAACCATCCGTGCTGAATTTCTGGGCAGGATTGTGCCCGCCCTGCCGCGCAGAGATGCCCGATTTTCAGCGGCTCTACGAGCAACCCAACCGCAAGTTCGCCCTGATCGGTGTCGATATCGGTCCGTTCATTGGCCTGGGTTCCCGCGACGACGCGCGGGCGTTGCTGCGAGAGCTCAAGATCACCTACCCTGCTGGGTCGACGTTTGACATCAGAACCGTGCGGAACTACGAGATCCTGGGGATGCCAACGACTGTGTTCATCACTGCCGATGGACGAATCTGGAGGAAGCACACCGGGCTGTTGACATTCAACCAGATCAAGCCACTTGCCGACGAGCTCACCCGGGTATCGCCTTCGCGATGACTCCCTGAGGCTTCCGGACGATGGCCAATGAATCCCGAACTCCTCCGCTGGCCATCCGGCGCGCCAATCAGCTCCAGGTGGCGGCCGCGCTGCTCCTGCTGTCTGCTCTCGCTGTGATCGGGTCACTGGCCCTCCTGATCGCCGTTCGAAATCGTGCGGAAGGCACGGTGGCGGATCTCGCGACGCTGATCCCGCTGGGGTGGGCCTTCGCAGCAGGGATGGTCGCCAGCGTGAACCCGTGCGGCTTCTTCATGCTCCCCGCGTATCTTTCGTATCAGCTAGGAGTCCGCAGCGCTGGCTTTGAGCAGTCATCGCGAGTCAGTCGCGCGGCACACGCCCTGGCTCTGGGAGTAGTCGCGACATCGGGCTTTCTGCTCATCCTGGCGGCGGTGGGAGTGGTGATTGCGGCGGGAGGCCAGTGGCTCATTCGGACCTTCCCCTACGCCGGCGTGGCCATGGGGGGTGCGCTCACCATTTTTGGCGCGTGGATGCTGCGTAGTAGCCGGACCTTCGGGCTGCTTGTCGCCAGCCGGGCTCACGTCGCCCCGCGACGGAGCCTACGGAACGTCTTTCTATTTGGCATTTCCTATGCCATCGGCTCGCTCAGCTGCACCTTGCCGGTGTTCCTGCTGGTGGTAGGGACGTCGCTGGCCTCGCGGGGACTGCTGGCGTCCTTTGGCCAATTCATTAGCTTCGGCCTGGGCATGGGGACGATTCTGATAGCCATCACCATTGGCGCGGCGCTGTTCCAGGATGCGTTGGCGGGGATGGTGCGCGCAATCGTCCCCTACGTGCACCGGGCCAGCGCGCTCTTCCTCATCGGCGCTGGTCTCTACTTGGTCTACTACTGGGTCTGGTTCTCCGGCTCGATCCTCTGAACGGCACTACGACTCGGCGTGGGCGGCGGCTGTGAGAAGGGATACCTGGCCGATCCGTTCGGACATCACCGCGGCCGTCTATCCGAATGCGGCGCGGTACTCCCGTATGGCCTTGGGCCCGTTCCGCTCGAGCCCCTTGTAGAACGCGCCCATGTCTTTGTTCTTGAAATCGAGCCGCTCGACCCGGAAGGGCGCCAGGCGTTCGCCCGCCCGGCGGCGTGTCGCAACCTCCAGGAAGTACTCCATCGCGTTCGACACGCTGTGATGGTCGGTCCAGTCGGACTTGTACACTGGGACGCCTGATTTCGCAAAGATCCACGTCATGTTCGGCATAGACCCGTAGGCTCGGTGGCATGCACCATCGAGGGCGTCCACCAGGATCGGGCGCGTGACACCTAGCTTCTCTCGCAAGTCGCGGGCGTGTTGGAACTTCCGCTCCATGGAAGCTAGATGTGGATAGTTCTCACCGGGGTGCGCTTCGTGTGTGTACAGGAAGATCGAGCCCACGTTCTGTGAGGCGAAGCGGTCTGCGATCGCGTTCATCGATGGCGCCGCCATCGCGCAGTACGGTCAGGTGAAGCTCCCGAACTCTACGATCAAATACGTGTAACGGGACCAGGTGGCGCTCAGGCTGGTCGCGCGGCCGTCGAGGTTCCACAGTGGAAAGTCCGGAGACGGCTCGCCCAGCAACGGGCTCGCGGTGAAGTTGAGCCAACGCATGAATTTCTCAGGGATGAACTCATCATAGTTGTAACTCGCAAGCAGCTCTGGGTCGCCCATGGTGTTCTCCTTCCCGAACGCTCATCCAACACCCGGCGCAAAATCCTGTGCAGGAATCCCGTCCAAGCCAGATCCGTTTTCCATCTCACGTCAGGGGGGTTGGGAGTTCGGGCGTGCTAATCATGATACTAAAAAGGGCCCGGCCGCACGGATGCGGCGAGCCCTCTCCAGCGTCGTCTAAACCTACTTCTTTACGTTGACTGTCACGGCCGCTTCCACCGCCGGCGAGAATGGTGCGTGGAGGTTGTCAACAAGGAGAACGAAGAACTTATGGCTCCCCGGCTTGATCCCGGCCAACGGTACCTCAAACGTGTTCGAGCACCCCATAGCCAGCATCGTCAACATCCCCATCATCGGCCCTTGCGTGGTATCGACATTCACGTGCCAGTGGCCGGTGCCGTCCACTTTGGGTCGGCCGAGGAGGTCGCACGAGAGACGGAAGTTCCGCACATCAAAGACCAAGGAAAACGTCTGCCCTGACACCGTCGCCCCATTCTTAGGCGACAGGATGCTGACGCTAGGTTTGCCAAGGTTTAGACTCCTTACCGGGGGCAGCGGGTTGGCAGGCTGATAATCGAACGTGGCCATGACCTCGGCCTTGTCCAGTTCCTCATGGTCATTCTGGGCCGGTACTGCGGCCAGGATGTGTTTGCCAGGTTTGACGTTTTGCAGGACGAGCGTGGAGACCGGATCGCAGATCATGTTGACAAGTCCTTTGTCGAGCAACAAGTGCCAGTGACCCGAACCGGTTTTGTTTGGCGTGCCGGCCAACGAGCAGTCTAAGGTCCAGTTGCGGATCTGTAAGATAATTGGCACAGCGTTGGCGGTCACCACCTCACCATCCTTGGGCGAGACGATGGTGATCTGCGGTTCGACTCCCTGGGCCCGGACCCCCTGGGGCGCGCTACCCGCCCACAGGCTGAGAGCGGTAATCACTATCAGCGGGAGCACCACCCGGCCAATCCGCAGCAAACGGCAGCACATGCGCATCTTTGCACCTCCCGGCGAGAAAAAATTGGAGAGAGCGGCTAAGAAGGTTCCTCAATACATAGCTTACGGACGGGGAAACCTCAGTGCTGTGGCCTGGCTTACACTACTCCCTAAGGGTCAGAACTGATAGATCCGCGTCTTTGGTTTGAACACCGCCCAGGAGAACCAGAAGTGGTTGCCGCTGACGACCGGGGTCAGGCGTTTGCCCGCCAGCGGCCCTGCCATGGCCACTCCCAGGATGTTCCAGGTACTCCCGGTCTGGGTGTCGATGAACTGGGCGTTGCTTGTCTTGAACGTCAGCCCCTTTCCTTCCAACGTGCGCTCAAAGACAGTGGCGGTCCCCACGTCGCGCGAATCTGAGATGCTGCCGCCATCGAGCGCAGAGGTGACGCCCTTGGTGAAAAGCACGACGATGGGCCTGCCGCCGGCGGTGTCGTTGACCACGCGGACCTTTTCCATCACGCCGAACGGATACGCCACATCTTCGCCGTTCAGCGAGATTGTGACCACGCGCTCCATCGGCGGCAGGCGACCGTCCTTCGGCCCACGGTAAAGAAACGGCGAGGAATTGATATCGTCATAACCCACGTACGGGTTGCGGCCGTATGACCGGCCGTGGCCGGTCTCACGGTTCAGCACCTTCCCTCCCGGATAGGTCAGTTTGAACGTCTCCCACGAAATGATCTGAGAAGGCACAAACACCAGGCGCTTGCCGGTCATCTCGCCGACGATCGCCTCGCCGGTGACCTGCTGCCACCAGGATTCCGTCTGCCGGTCGTACATGACCAGGTCCGAGAACCGCACCTTACCGGTTGTGCCAAAGTCCACCACCCGACCTTCCAGCCGGCGGTCAAATACGATGGAGGTGTTGCACAGTGGACAGAACGTCACCGCCACCGGCAGCCCGGCTACGGTGTCGTTGGCAATTTCGTGCCAGATCAGGATCTGCAGGGGATAGGCGCGCCCCTCCCCCGCGTGCCCAAAAAGGATCACCGGCTCTCGGGGCTTCAGCCACTTATCTGCATCAGCGACGGCATCAAACCGCGGCGTGTCGATGGCAGGAATGCCATCTTTGGAGGGCCCGCCAGACACGATCTCGTTGAGAGGTACGCTGTGCTTTGTAAAATCCGTAGTCCACTCCGAGGTATCAAAGGGAATGCGCTGACCGTCGCCCCAGGAGCTCGCGTCACCCCCAAGGACAGCCAGCACGACTGTCGCGGCAACTAGCGTGGCAGATCTCATCATCCCTCAGGAAACTCCTACGAGGGTTTCCCGTGGGCCATCCGCATGTGTTCCTGGAGACCGGTCTGCGTGTAAAATTCCTGGCCGCAGTGTTTCCCCACGACCTTCTTCTCCTGCCCATGGGCCTTGGCCTGATGCCGCGCCAGCTCTTCCTCATTCTTGAACTCCACGCCGCAACATGACAACTGGGCCATGTGTTCTCTCCTCCTCGATGCTGTCGAGTTCATACTTGCTGTCGAGTTCATACTATGGTGGGGGCCCGTCATGGAATGTAATGCGGCCCACATTGGCCAACACCCGCTTGAACTTCTGAGACGACCGCACCAGTCGGTACCACGGTACCGGTACGGGCGGGGGTCTTCCCGGTACCCCCGTCTGTAGCCGATCTTGCTACACCTTTCTATGATGGGACCAATCAAATATCACCGAGGAGGGAACGACAATGGCCAAGTCGATCAGTTGCAACTGCGGGTGGCACGAGCACGGGACTGAGAAGGAGCTTGTAGAGGCCTTCGTCCAGCATGCGCAGGAAGGACACGGGAAACAGGTCTCCCGAGAGCAGGCGGCGTCGCTGATCCGGGAGGAATGAGTCCCGCAAACTTATCAGGGATGTGATTCTACACTGAGGAGGGTGATTGCGATGGATATTCGTCGTGTGCTCGCAGGCGGAATCGTGGCAAGCCTTGTCATGGGAATGATTGAGATGGTCTATGAAGCGGTTGCGGGAAGCGGATTCTGGGCGCCCGTGGTCTACATTGGAGCGACGGTGCTCCGTGGGCTGCAGGCTGTCCAGGCGCCGGTCGCGTTCAACTTCTGGGGCGTGGTCCTGGGGCTGATGGGACACATGATGAACTCGATCATCCTCGGCTTCATCTTCGCAGCGCTGTTCGCCCGCGGCTCCCGAGCTCGGGGCACCCTGGTCACGTCGGGGGCAGCCTACGGGCTGGCGGTGTTCTTCCTAATGTGGTACCTGGTGGTTCCGGCAATCGATCCGGTGCTTCGACATCTGAACGCAACGGCATTCGCTATCGCCCACATCATGTGGGGTGCCGCGTTGGGATTGCTGGCCGCGACCCGCAAGGAGCCCGCGCTGCAGGTGAAGACGGCCTCGGCCTAACCGAGGGGACAGAGGGAGGTCTAACACATGAGCAAGCCAGTGCAGGTGAACGAGAGGATCTTTGATGGTGAGGTATTGCAATCGCCTTTGCCCGTCCTGGCGGACTTCTGGGCGGCCTGGTGCGGGCCATGCCGGATGATCGCCCCGATCGTCGAGGAGCTGGCACGGGATTACGAGGGGCGGCTGAAGGTCGTCAAGATCGATGTGGACGCAAACCCCGATCTCGCCCGCCGCTACGGCATCATGAGTATCCCGACGCTGGCGATCTTCAAGGATGGCCAGTTGGTGAGCCGGATTGTCGGGTACGCGCCGAAGGCTGAACTGCAGCAGCATATTGAAGCCACCCTCAACGCACGCGCAGTCGGTGCCGCCGCGGGGCGCAAGTAACAACCTCCGGAGGGGCGGGAAGGTCCGGTATCCCGCCCCCCGGAGCTCTGAATGAGAATGGTCACACCCTATGGAGTTTCAGGTGCGGCACCGTCAGCCGGGGCGGGTTCACGGGAGTCTTCGGTCCGTGAGTCACCCTTGGAGCCACTCGCTGATTGCAAAAAGCCGGCACCAAGTTGCATGCGGTTTACAACCACGGACGTAACTGATAGCCGCTACCTAGCACTGCACCTCGACTCTAAATAAATCCCGCGCTAGGAATCTGGACGGCCAGGGTCTTCGTTCGCTCAGTCGAAGGTTTGGAATTGGAGCGAACCCTTGGCCGAAGCCACCCCCGTTGGCATTGTGCACGCGAGTCGGCTCATCCGGGAGGAGACTAGGGATCTCCTCACGCGGCAGCCGGGCATACGCGTGGTTGAGAAATTTCGCAGTGCCCGCGACGTCTTGCAGCAGCCTCTTGCTGGAGTGCATGTCCTCTTGTTTGATCTCTCCACGGCGCGACAGGACGGACCGGCCCTGATGATGGAGCTCCACCAGCGGGTTCCCCACGCCCGGATCCTGATGTTCAACGTGGTGGACGACGACCAGGCCATCATCGAGTGCGTCCACGTCGGGGCCTCAGGGTGCATCCTCCAGGACGCCTCGCTGGAGGATCTACTCGCGGCAATCCGGTCCGTGGCGCAGGGGACGCCCTACAGTTCGGCTCGGGTGATCACATCGCTGTTTGCTTATGTCGCCAGCCTTCAGGCCAGAGGGGACCGCCCTCGCCCCTTTCCGCTGACAAAGCGCGAAGAACAGATCTTTCAAATGCTGGCGGAGGGACTCAGCAACAAGGAAATTGCCCAGCAGTTATCGCTGCGGCCCCAGACCGTCAAGAACTACGTGCACCTCATCCTCCAGAAACTCGACCTCCGCAGCCGACTGGAGGCCATTAAGCTCCTTCGTTCTGGAAAGCGCCAGTAGATTGTTTGCCGGAAGGATGCGGCGCCGAATTCACCCGGCCAGCGCCCAGCGCAGGACCCGCTTTGACCGATAGACGGTCAAGTTCGAAGACTCCGGTCGGACGCAAGACCAAACCTAGCTAGATCAATCCGAGGGTGTGTGCGGCGTAGATGTACAGGCCGGCGTTCCAGGCAAAAGGGAACTCGGCCTGGTAGAAGCGCCGCTGGAGGAGCCTGCCGTCCGGTTCGTAGACTTCCGCTACCGCGTTGCGTTCCACGAACAATGCCCCGATGCGAGCCAGGTCAGAGAGCGCCGCTGGTTGGTCCCCGAGGCGGAACTTGTTGATTGCATTGAGCGTGCCCAGCCAGGGCCAGACCAGGGTGCGGTGATAGTCGGGGATGCCGGCAAGAAAATAGAACGGGAATACCTGTGAGATCGGATAGACTGGGTCGCATGTGCGCAGGGGCGAATCGCGGTCCAGCCCCCGGGAGGCGATGAAATGCAGAATTGCGCGCGCCTGCTCCTCCCCTGCCGCCCCGAACAGAATTGCCAGCACATTCCCATCCGAGGCGAATCCGCCGTGACGTGGCCCGCGGATCCAGTCCGTGAAATACTCGCCATTCCAAAACACCCGCTGGAGTGCTGCGCTAGTCCGACTCGCCGCGTC
>DASWFZ010000064.1:0-4895 GCA_036393975.1 bacterium
GTCGCGCGCCTCCCAGTAACCTCGGGGATGCGAGTTCTGGAAACCGCTTGTGGCACGGGAATCCTAACCGAGAGGCTCGTTCGCCGCCTCGCGGGTCGGGGCACTGTGGTGGCCACGGACCTGAACGAACCCATGATCGCCCACGGGCAACGAAAGCTCCTGGGGGCACCCAATCTCGAATGGCAGCAGGCCGATGCGACGAAGCTACCGTTCGAAGACGCTTCCTTTGACGCCGTTGTGTGTCAGTTTGGGCTCATGTTCTTCCCGGACAAGGCTGCCGGTATCCGCGAGGCACACCGAGTTCTCAAGCCTGGTGGGCGATACATCTTAAACACATGGGAGGCCCTCGCGCACAACCCCGTGGCGCGGATCACCCACGAGACGATTGCCTCGTTCTTTCCTTCTGACCCACCGCAGTTCTACGCGGTGCCATTCAGCCTTCACGATAAGGCAAAGGTCTGTGCTTGGTTGGAGGCCGCCGGTTTCAAGGACATCGAGGCGCATTCTGTCACAAGGATTGGTATGAGTCCGTCGGCGGCTGAGGCGGCCATAGGTTTAATCGAAGGCAATCCCGTCTACTCTGCCATCATGGATCGGCGACCGGAGGCTCTGACGGACATTAAGGCTGCAGTGATCACAAATCTCGCGGCTCAACTCGGTGACCACCCACTCCGCTGCCATCTGCGCGCACTCGTATTTTCGGTCCGGCGGCTCTAGCGGAGACAGTGTGTGGGAGACTGAAAGACTGGCATTAGTATTTAGGCGAATCATGAAGAAATTCCGCTTCTTGATAGGATCCTTGAAGCCAGTTTATTCTGCCGGAATCTACCCACAGCCGCTCGCGTACCGGCACTTGTTCTAAGCACCTTCTTACCCGTAGCAGGGAGACACAAATTTCGTTGAAGACGCCCTAAGGCACCAAGGTTTACCGACAGGAAGGATCCTCGCAAGGTTTCCCTGCATGATCGCACGCGAATCCAGCGTCGGTCTGATCAGCTTTGGGACTCGACTTGGAACCGGGTGAGCAGGACCAACGAGATCACCAAGACGAGGATCAGGCCTGCGTGCAGACCGAGTTCCAGCATGGCTCGACTGAACTGCTCTGCACTCGCCGAGACTAGCGACGCCTGCTGGGCGGTAATGACCAACACACGCCGCACGACGGCGATGAGGGCGATGATGAGAAAGGGGCGCAGCACCAGCACGTGTTCGACCAATGTGACGATGAGCGTGTAGAGAATCTCCGCCAGCATCAGCACTAACAGGAGGGTGTCAAGAATCTCGAGCGTCGCACGATGGGCGTCGGCGCCTACGGTGCTCACGAAACGGAACCCCGCGCTGAGGAGCAAGCCGACCGCGGCAATGACGAGGAGGACGCCGATAAGTATGTAGACGAACTCCTCAGCCAACCGCAGCAGCTTGGCCAACGCAGTGCCCCACGTCCGCGCTTCCGCTCGATCCGGTGTCGACTGCTGGCTCATGGAGGGTCCTGCGCAATAACCTCAGTAAGTACCAGGTCGAATTTCCCCATAGAGAGCCTTCAACCGTTCAGCAGAGAATTTGGGCGATTGGCACAGGTCGATAATTCGGCGCTCATCGGCCTCCACCTGAGCGGCAGCCTGGGGAATCTTGTCTGCGATCGCCTGGGGAACCGTTACGACGCCGTGCTGGTCCCCATGGATGAGATCTCCTGGATTGATCCACACCCCCCCGACCTTCACGGGCAGGTTGAAGTCGACGAGGTGGACATTCGCGTGTGAAACGGAGACGTGCGCCGCGCAGAACTGAAATCCTAAGGCGCGGACTTCGGCGAGATCTCGTACCGACCCGTCTGTAACGACCCCAACGCATCCCAGCGCCCGGTGAATATTGGCTTGGACCTCGCCCCACTGTGCCCCCTGCCCGCGTGGATCGTCGAGGTCGTGAATCACTATGACCCGTGGAGCGGGAATTGTCTGGATAAAGTCCCACCAACCGAAGGTGCTGGCCCGATGGCCTTCAACTGGCCCTTGCTCGGCGCGAATCACGCCGGTCACGGCATAACCCACCATCGGACCCATCTCCGGAAAGAGCGCATGGATGGCGGAGGACAGATTGCCCTGCTCTCGTGGCCGGACCTTGAAAGTTTCGACCGCGTTGGCCACAGTGGGACTTGAGATTTGCTTAAGGGCGTCAATCTGCGTCCGCGCAAGGCTCAAAGTCCGTTCCTCCTCGTGTACCGTGATTCCACCCGTATGCCGGCCCAAGTATCTGCTGCCGTTGTCCTGACGCTCATGAGCGATCCCGACAGGGGGATCCGTCCCTCGCGCCTGCCGACGCGCCCGTCCGATGAGGACTCATCTCCCCCTCCTCACGTCCTCACGCTTCGCTTCCTGGCAGACGCTTTCTGCCCGGGCTCATATTCGCCGCCCTCTCCGTTTCCTCAAACGTTGCCTAACGCCCTCTACGACACGCTCTTCCAGGAACCAGCCATCCACTTTGTCGGGGGGGGGCAACACCACCCTTTTGGAACAGACGGGTTGAGTTTTCCAGATCGCTAGCCCAGCGGTATACTTCTTGGCGGAGGTTCCGCGCATTCGCCCAGTAAGGCGTGGAGACGGTCCACAGTGAGCGCAGAGTCTTGCGGTCCATGACGCTCAGCGAACAGCTGGCTGCTTTTGTGGTCCGAGCATCCTACGACGACCTCTCGGTCGAGTCCCGTCAGCAACTCAAGATCCGTGTCCTCGACGCTCTGGGCTGTGCCGCTGGAGCACTGGCCGGGGAGCCCATCCAACGAATCCGGGCGCACGTGGACGAGTTCGGCGGGCCGGGCCGGTCCACGTTGATCGGGGGCGGGACCACCGCTCCGGATAGGGCTGCCTTTTACAACAGCGCCCTCGTCCGTTACCTCGATTTCAACGACAGTTACCTCGCCCCCGGAGAAACCTGTCACCCTAGCGACAATCTCGGCGCCGTCCTGGCTGCCGCCGACTACGCCACTCGCAGCGGCCGCGACTTCCTGACCGCGCTGGCAGTTGCCTATCAGGTGCAATGCCGGCTGAGTGATGTCGCGCCTGTACGCGCCAAGGGGTTCGATCATACGACGCAGGGATCGTATGCGGTGTCGGCGGCGGTAGCCAAGGCGCTGGGTCTGGATGAACAGAAAACGGCGAACGCGGTCGCAATTGCCGGGACGGCATTCAATGCGTTGCGCGTGACGCGCACCGGTGCCTTGTCCCATTGGAAGGGTCTGGCCTACGCCAATACCGCGTTTGGCGGGACGCATGCGGCATTGCTGGCGATGCGCGGGATCACGGGCCCGCGGGAGGTCTTTGAGGGCAACAAGGGATTCATGGACGCGATCGCCGGCCATTTCGAGATCGACTGGTCGCGAGAAGATCTGGAACGCGTCCGGCGTACGATCGTGAAGAAGTTTAATGCGGAGATCCACGCGCAGTCTGCTCTGGAGGGGATCCTCGAACTCAAGCGCGAGACGAAATTTACGCCGGCGGATATTACGCAGATCACGATTGAGACCTTTGACGTCGCCTACCACATCATTGGGGGCGGCGAAGAAGGGGATAAGACCACGGTCCGGACCAAAGAAGAAGCCGACCACAGCCTGCCGTACATGGTCGCCGTGGCTGTCCTGGACGATCAGGTCATGCCCGAACAGTACCTGCCCGAGCGGATCAGGCGCGACGATGTCCAGAAGCTCCTGCGACGGATCACGGTCCGCCCCTCTGCGGAGTTCAGTCGCCGGTTCCCTGACCAGATGCCCTGCCGGATTACCGTGGAGATGCGGGACGGCAGCCGCGCGGTGAAAGAGAAAACGGATTACGAGGGATTCCAGACCAGGCCAATGTCGTGGGAGACCGCGCTCAAGAAGTTCGAGCGGTTGGCCGGACCCTACTCTAGTCCGCGTTTGCGGGCGGAGATCGCGAGCGCGGTGGATCAATTAGATGAACTGGAAATTGTCGATCTGTCAGCGCTGCTGGGCCGCGTCCGGGCGCTCGCGGCCTGACCCAACCTTAGGGGAGGAAAGAACATGGCCAAGCGAACCTCAGCTTCTGATCGAGGCTTTGAGTTTCTGACGACGAACGCCCGGCCGCCGAAACCGCGCACCAGCGGCATCACTGAGATCCGCGGACCCTACTACACGCCGATGGGCCCCCACTATCTCCAAGATGTCCTGGACACGATGGGGACCTATGTGGACAGCCTCAAGTTCGCTGGGGGATCGTTCACCCTGATGCCGCGGCAATCTCTGAAAGAACTGATCGATCTCTGTCACGACCATGACGTGTTGGTCTCGACCGGCGGATTTATCGAGTACGTGCTCACCCAGGGTTCCACTGCCGTGGACCGCTACATTCAAGAGTGCGCGGCAGTGGGGTTCGACATCATCGAGGTCAGTAGCGGTTTCATTACAATTCCCACCGACGATTGGCTGCGTTTAGTGGAGCGGGTGCAGAAGGCAGGGCTGAAGGCCAAACCCGAGGTCGGGATTCAATTCGGCGCTGGGGGTGCCACCGCCGCAGCCGAGCTGGAAGCAGAGGGGACGCGAGATGTGTCCTGGGCGGTGGCCCAAGCCAAGCGATTCCTCGATGCCGGCGCCTACCTGGTCATGATTGAGTCGGAAGGGGTCACCGAGAACGTAAAGGTTTGGCGTACGGACGTGCCCGCAAAGATCATCGATACCTTGGGTCTAGAACGCGTGATGTTCGAGGCGTCAGACCCAGCAGTGTTTGCGTGGTATATCAAGAATTACGGCCCGGATGTCAACTTGTTTGTCGACCACAGCCAGATTGTCCAACTCGAATGCCTGCGTTCGGGGATCTGGGGGACGAAGAGCCTCTGGGGGCGGGTTCACACCTATCGAGAGTAATCATTCCAGCCTTGTCTCTGACGATGTG
>DASWFZ010000065.1:0-7545 GCA_036393975.1 bacterium
AAGGAAGGAGAGGTCTGAGAACTGGTGCGTTCAGGTGGAGGCGGCGCCCGGATTCGAACCGGGGGATGGGGGTTTTGCAGACCCCTGCCTTGCCTCTTGGCTACGCCGCCCAGAGCGCTTGCGAACTGGAGCGGGAGACGGGACTTGAACCCGCGACCTTCTCCTTGGCAAGGAGACGCTCTACCACTGAGCTACTCCCGCTCGATTGATCTCCGGCGCCCACCATAGCGGAGGGCAACCTGTCCCTCATTATACTGACCCCGCGCGCATGGTCCAAGCCCTGACGAAGTCTGTGATCGAATGCTCACGGCTTGCGGAAGAACAGGAACCATACTAACAAGATCGCGACCATCCAGCCAACCCAATCCACGCGACCGCCTCCTTACATGCATGGTCCAACACCGACTATTTTGCCGTCACTGTCTACGGCAGGGCTCCCGCGCTTCCTGCTTGCGTCGGAAGGTGATGGCAGACGCGGCCTGGCGGGGATCGGGGTTCACCGCGGCGTCCCGATGAAGAGGTCAGCCAACACAGATGTCGTGGAATCGGCGGCGTGGTGGAGATGACCCAAGGCCCAGGCATCTTCAATCGTTCGGAGCAGCGAGTAGTGACTCGATGGCGTCATGCTCCGATATCCCGGTTTGCTCAGCGGACTAATAGCAAACAAGGCCACTCGTCCGCCACCCAATTGCCCGCAACATCCGGCCCCGGTCGTCCCCTCATCCCAGACAATGAAGAGCACTCCCTGGTTGGCCCACGCTCGCGAGGCACGAATCTGCGGAACGATGACTCGCAGCCACTCATCCCCTTCTCGCGTCAAGCAGTCATGCATGCTGTGGCACATATTGGGCGTGATCCAGACGTAATTGGGGATGGAGTCCTGCGCGAGATCATGCTGGAGCTGACTTAGCGGCACCTGCCGGGCGCAGCGCTCTGAGTTCGTCGTGATACTGGTGTAGTACATGAACGGGTTGTGTTTTTTCGCATATCCGTCGGCCCCGGCGCCTGCGAAGCAATTCCCGGGAAATCCCTCGAGGTAGGCTTTCCAGCTCTTGCCGTGTTCCTCCAGTTGGTCAACGAGGTTCGGGGCATCAATTCGACAATCCGTGCAGTTGGTGGTGATGCCGAACGTGTCGCCGCCCGTCAGCGCGAGGTAGTTCGGGAGGCTCGGGTGGCTAACACCGTAGTAGCGTTCGGCGACCGCATACCGGGGCGCCAGAGACGTCAGGTAAGGGGCGTCGGGCGAGTCGAGGATTGAGTTGGCTTCCCGGTTCTCCAAAACAATTACGAAGATGTGGGAGAAGGGCGGGACAGTGTTTGCAGGCGCCCCCGCGTGAGAGAGAACCATCGCGCCCATGAGGAGAACTATTACGATGACTATCTGGACGGGGAAGGAGACTTGGAGTTTTGGCATCACACGCCAGAGCGTTTCACGGGAAGAAAACGAGCGAGGAGCTCAATGTCCTCCCTCGCTCGGAGCCTGAGATGGCGGAGGGGAGGCCGGAGTCCCCTTATCCGGGACGATCAGGGTGATGTCATTTCGGCAGGCAATCGATGTCAGTTCTAAGCCTTGTTTACTTAACCCCTCCTGGACAATTTTCAGCATTACGTCACACATACTGCTTGTGGGGAACGGGCCCATAACCTGGATGAGGGGTTTGCCCTCGATCATCGACAACTTGAATTTGACGACCAGCCAGCTGAGCGATGACTCTTGTGCGGCCAGCTGTCGCGGCGAGATCGAGACCACGAATGCCGTAAGAATCAGGGCGACGACGCAGGGGGTCAGTCCCGTTCGCATGAGTGCACTCTCCTGGGGAGCCGTAACGTCGGTGCTCGCCCTTTTCCACGGGCGGAACTGCAGGACCTATCTCCGGCACTCACCAATCGCGGGCCGTGTCCGATTTGTCAGGTTTGTTCGTGGCTGCCCTGCGGTGGTTTACAGGTACTTCAGTGGATCCAGCGGTCGTCCGTGAATTCGGATCTCGAATAGCAGATGCGGGCCGGTGCTGAACCCGGTGCTCCCGACCCGGCCGATCAGATCTCCTGGATGGAGGATCTGGCCCACCTTCACGGAGATCTTGGACAAGTGAGAGTAGGCGGTTATCAGGCCACTCCCGTGATCGACGCGCACAAGTAGCCCATACCCTCCGTACCACCCAGCCCAGATCACCTTGCCCTCACGGGAACTCACGACGGGTGCTCCCAAAGGCGCGCCGATATCGATGCCCGTGTGCATCTCTCGGGTTCCGAAAACCGGATGCGTTCGAAACCCGAATCCGGAGGTGATGCGCCCGCGGGCAGGCCACATGAACGTTGTGGCAATGCTCACCACCGACCGCAGTCGGTTCGATAGCGCCACGCGGGCTGGAACCTCCGTCGCGCCGTAGGGCATGACCAGCCGCTGACCAGGACGGATCAGGTCGCCGTTCGGGAGTACGTTGGCCTCCACGATGGCGTCGACCGACACCCCATAGGTCTGGGCAATATCCCACAACGTCTCGCCGTCACCCACTACAACGGAGAGGGGCCGACGCGCAGGCGGCTGTGCGGCCGCCGCCACCGCCGTCGTGGGCAGGGCGATAGCGGCCGAGGAGTGACCCGGAATCACGATCTGTTGACCGACTTCGATCGGACGAGTTTTGGCGAGACCGTTTGCAGCTTGGAGTGTTTCGACTGTCACACCGTGCGCTTGAGCAATGGCCCACAGCGTCTGCCCAGTCTGCACGGTTACGATCGCCTTGGCGGGTACTGCATTCAGCGACATCGGGACAAGTGAGGCTGCAGGGCCGCGAACGGCTACACCGGTCCCTGTCGGTGGGGGGATGACCGCGAGGGTTGGACCGATCGACGCTGAAGCCAGCCTCCGGACAGCATGCTGAAATCTCGTGGCGGTGGTCAGGAACGGGATGGCACGGGAGGTAGACCACACCAGCCAGCGGTCCGATGCGCTGTAGGCGGGGAGGATGAGGAGGCCCACTGCTAGCAGCCCCCGCACAGATCGCCTCGTCGGTCGCATTCCCCACCCACCTTACTAAGATTTCCGGGGGGAACCCAGTTCCGCGGAGGAACGCTAGAAAAATTCCTTTGCCGCAAGTACCCCGGAGCATTGAACTCTTTGCCCCGTGCGAGGTGCTTCTAGACGGTTGGTGACGCACGCCTGTACCCGTGTTCAAATGCCTGATTTTCCGGCTAATTCTGCATACAAACCATCCATCTAAAGTCGTCCCTGGCTGGGCTTCATGGCACCTCCGCGATTGCCCCCAGAGGCGACGGGAGGAGGCTTGTAAGACGGAGATGCTCAGTTTCCCCTACGCCGTCCCTAGAGATATGGCGAGCAGGCGCCACCGATCGCACGGGGACAGACTGGAGATCCTGGGTGGCCAGGCACGGCCTCGGCCTGAGCAGGCGAAGGATTCAGCTTTCTCAGCGCGCACTCTTGTATGAAGCAACTAGATGCCAGTGCCAGAGAAGCCGAGGAGGGTGCGTCAGTGAGGGTTTATGTCTCCGTCGACATGGAAGGAATTGCGGGTGTGGCAGCAGCGAAGCACGTCCAGTCGCAAGAACGCGATTACGATCGATTCCGCCGGGTGATGACACAGGAGGCAAACGCGGCTGTCGAGGGTGCGTTAGCCGGTGGAGCGCAGGAGGTCGTCGTGAGCGACGGCCACGGGCCGATGACCAATATTCTGGTGGAGGAGCTCCACCCGGAGGCACGTCTTCTCAGCGGCAGCAACCGGATCTTGGGGCAAATGGAAGGAATCGACAAGACCTTCGCGGCGGCGTTTTTCATCGGTTACCACCAGCGTGAGGGCGGGGGGGACGGCATCTTGAACCACACGTTCTTGGGGAAGATTGTGCAGGAGGTTCGCCTTAATGGCGAGCCCGCGGATGAGGCGGCGGTCAACGCGGGAATCGCGGGTGCCTTTGGCGTTCCCGTCGCCTTGGTGGCGGGCGATACCGCCGTGTGCGCCGACGCGGGACGGCGACTCCCAGGTGTGCTGGTGGCCCCCGTGAAAGAGGGCTTTGATCGGTACACGGGTCTCAGCATGACACCTCAAAAAGCCCAGGGTCTCATCCGGGATCGCGCCCGCGATGCCATGCAGGCGGTGCGTGCCGGGAGGCTCAGTCCGTACCGGGTTCCTCCTCCGGTAACGTTCGAGGTGGACTTCAAGCGGACCGCACCCGCACGCATGGCGACGGTCTTCCCTGGAGTCGACCGGCGCGGGCCCCGCACGATTGCCATCACCGATCAGGACTACCTCCGGGCGTTTAAGCTGTTCTGGGGGTGTTTGATTGTCGGGCTGGCCGTCTTCGAAGGACTGCTGTGACCCACAGGGGTGGCGAGCACTGTCGGCGCGATCCATCCGCTCCGCCCGAAGACCGGGGGAGGGCTCCGGGCCGAGTTGATCGTGCGCGGGGTATGAGAAAAGCCCTGATGCAGCGCGCTTGAAATGGGTATAGTCGCCTCCTATAATACGGATGTGACGCGCCCACGTAGCTCAGGTGGCAGAGCGTGTCCTTGGTAAGGACAAGGTCACCGGTTCGAATCCGGTCGTGGGCTCCAGGCACGTCTGACGTGGTCTTCCGCGCGGCACGGCCCAATCTCGGGCTCGAAAAAGAATGGGCTCATGGCCGGCGGCGGATCGCGGTCGGTCGGGTTCTCCCGGCCGGTAGTCCCGCGACAGCGCTCGCGGCACACTCGAGGCCCGTTCATTCGGGCTTCTATGGAGGTGTGTCGTGGGCCGTTCTCGCACGTCATCAGGTGTTATCCCTCCCGGCTTCACCCCTATCGTCAGGGTCGCGCGGAGGAAGGAATCTCCGAAGAGCCTCGCAGAGCTCACTGACGCGTTCGTCGTCAGCCGCAAGGTGTCCGGCGTCTCGCGGGACACGGAAGTCTCGTACTCCCACTGGCTCAAGAGACTCGCCAAGGAGGTCGACCACACGGATCCGCTGGCCGTCCAGAGGTTCCTGTCGTCGCTGCGCGATCGGGGCCTGTCCGCGTCGTCAGTTTTCAAGGCCTTCTCCGTCGTCAGGACGTTCTTCCGCTGGTGCGTCGCCGCGTGTTTCGTGCGCACTGCCCTCCCGGGCGCGATCGCCCGTGAGGTTGCCGCAGCGTCTCCAACCCCTGACGGGTAGTCGTGGGTTTCGTGCGCCCTCGGAGGAAGGTGGGTACTCACACACGGCGGCTACCAGAGGCCCGCCTCCACCACCCCGCGAGGTGATGCCCCAGGAAAGGGAAGACCGGCCATCCGATAGTGGGCCAGGAGCACCACCACGTAGCCGGTCCCTTGGAGAACCTTCCGGCTCCCCACGTCATGCTCCTGGCATCACGCGGAGAGCCTATTCAGTTTTCGCTTCGTTGCACCTTGCATATACATACTTCCCTTGACGACCCATCCTACTACGGGCGCCCCGTTCCCGTAAGCCATCCCTCCCTGGTCGAGTGGACAGAATACGCGGGCTAGTCGATGAAGCGGAGCGGGAGGCCGAGTTACCGGAGCCTGTTGAGTACGAGGCGTTAGAAGGGTAAGACCTCATAACCCCATCTTTGGCTACTCGAGCGAGAAGTTGGCGGTTTGTTGATGGCAAGACCATCACGCACCAATATCGGTTCATGTCCCAGATCCCGGCGCGGACGAAAGAGTCAGACGCGATGAGCAAGGATCTGCGGGAGCGGGGGTTAGGTTCGTCGGCTCCACCATCTGCTACGCCTTCATGCAGGCGGTGGGCATGGTGAACGACCACGTAGTCGACTGCTTCAGGTATCGTTAGGTATCGAGGGGATAACGCGGTCATATTCCGGGATCATATCGGGCTCACGCGTTGCGCTTGCCATCTATCCCATCAAGTCTTCGAATGAGGTTCGGTGAAGGCTCTTCCAAAGACTGAGGCAAACTCGCGGGCGAAGTCATCGAAGGAGTGTGGCGGTTTCCCAGTTATCTTCCCAACTGTATCAGATACACCGTCTGCGTTTCCTTCTCTAGCATGGGCCATCACCTCGACCATCGCTCCGACCAGCCACTCAGGTATTCCCCTTGCTAGCAATGCCCGTTGAGTAGCCTCTATTGGAACATCCACGTAGCGGACCTCTCGCCCCGTCGCGGCGGAGATTTTCTCCGCGATCTGCGCATGCGAAAGGGCTTCTGGCCCCGCGAGCCCGTATGCCTTGCCCTCATGCCCGTCCTCTGTCAGTACCCGGGCGGCGACAGCGACGATGTCGCGCATATCCACGTAGCCCATCCGTCCGTCTCCCCAAGAACCCCGGAAGACTCCTTCCTTGACAATTGATGGAGCGAAGTTCAGCGTGTTCTGCATGAACGGTCCGGAGCGCAAATAGGTAAATGCAATGCCGGAACGTTCTAATCGTTTCTCGCTCTCCCGGTGAAGGGGGTACTGGCGCGGTTCAGGAAGGACCGAATCGCGCTTGGTCTGGACGACCCCTAAGGTGGAGAGCTTGACGATGTGCTTCACGCCGCTCCGGGCTGCCGCAGCGATTACGTTCCCCTCCAGTCTGGCCAGCTCCGGCACAAGGGGTGAGATAAGAAACACGCGCTCCACACCAACAAGCGCCGACACGAGCGATTTGGCGTTCATGTGGTCGCCTTCGATGAGAGACACATCAGCACCGAGCATATCCGCTGCACGCTTTGCATCACGGACCAGGGCCCGGAAGGGAACGCCGGCCACTCGAAGCACTCTGACGAGTTGGCTTCCCACCTGTCCTGTTGCCCCCGTAACGAGAATCACAAGCTCCACCTCCTAGTTCAGGATCCCAGCCAGCAATGTCTTCACCAATCCGGTTCGGTCCTCTGGCCGCGTGGCCTCCTCGCCGATCTGGCCCAACGACTCACTGGTCGGCTCGTGGCCTCGGTCATGGGTTGGAAGGAGAAGCACACATGCGGGAATGCTGCTAGGCGGGATCATTCGCAAGGCATGAGCGGGTCTGTCCTCGCAAGCTCGAAGTCCATCAGTGCCCTCCACCCCGCGACAATCCGACCAGACCAACGCGATCCCGTAGCCTTCGTTCGACTGCTTTCTCAGGAAGTGTCATCGCCACCTTCCCTGCCCCATCCTGGTAAGCACGCCCGGGCCCGGCCGGGAGGGAGTTGCCCTCCCACGACCAATACCATAGAATGGGCTCGCCCTCGCGGAGGGCCCGTCAGCGGCCCGTTCCACGACTCGGCCAGAGCCTTTGCTTGGTAAGGACAAGGTCACCGGTTCGAATCCGGTCGTGGGCTCCAGCGCAGGCTTGTGGCCAGCGATACAATAGTCTTAGCGGCATGGTGAATCGTGAGTTGGCTTCGCGGTTCACCATTAAACTTGATTGTGGGTCGCGCCGCGCGATCCACGGACGCAAATGTATAGGGGAAACCATACCAGAACAGAGGAGCGCGCACGGAGATGAGCAAGCAGAAGTTTGAGCGCACGAAGCCGCACGTGAACGTGGGGACGATCGGGCACGTGGATCACGGGAAGACGACGCTGACGGCCGCGCTGACGCAAGTGCTAGCGGGGATCGGGGTCAGCAAGCCATACGGGTTC
>DASWFZ010000066.1:0-5676 GCA_036393975.1 bacterium
ATGATCGGCTGTTCCAGTTGATTGCCCCGTTGACCCCGCAGCCGGACCTGATTCTTTACCTGACCGCACGGCTGGACACCCTGTTGCGGCGGATTGCCCTGCGGGACCGGCCTTTTGAGCGCACTATCGCCCCTGACTACCTGGATCGATTGTGCGGAGCCTATGAAGAGTTCTTTGACGCCTTTGAAGACACGACGGTCCTCCGAGTGGATACCGATGCCGTCGATATCTTCCGCCCTGCTGACCTGCAGGGGATTTTGCGTTATGTGACCGAAGAGGTCGCCGGGTAGTGCCGGTCAGGCGATCGCAGTCGGCCGGGCGCCGCCACACGCCAGATCTCCGGAGGGACTGCCGCCCCGTGAAGTGGTTTGTCGCCGTCAGCGGCAACATCGGATCTGGGAAGTCCACGGTCACCACCTTACTCAGCGAGAAGCTGGGCTGGACGCCGTACTACGAGGTGGTGGATGAGAACCCGTACCTCTCCGACTTCTACGGCGACATGAGCCGGTGGAGCTTTCACTTGCAGGTCTTCTTCCTCAGCAAGCGCTTCCAGCATCACCAACAGATTGTGCGGGCCGCAAACTCCATCGTCCAGGACCGGACGATCTATGAGGACGCCGAGATCTTTGCCCGCAACCTGTACCTGCACGGCCAAATGGATGAACGCGATTTCCGCAACTACCATGAACTATTCATGACGATGCTGCAGTTCTTGCGCACGCCCGACCTCATCCTCTACCTGAAGGCGTCGGTGCCCACGCTTGTGCACCGGATCAAGACGCGCGCCCGGGACTTCGAACAACGGATTCCCACCGAGTACTTGGCGCAACTAAATGAATGCTACGCGGAGTGGGTCGAGCACTTTTCCCTCTGCCCGGTCGTGACGATCGACGCCGACGCTCTGGCCCTTGAAGAGTTAGACGGCCTGGTGGCCGAGATGCAGTCGCGTCTGGGCTCCCTGTTCCCGTTGGTCGAACGATGACGCCCACCAGAATCTCGCGGGGGCGCAACAATAAGGTCTCGATCCTTAAACCACGCGCGGCGTTTCCCGAGAGGCCACCCATGTCGGGCCCAAGGGCTTGCGGGGGGCAGGCGCAGTGAGGGAGGACTTGGCGTCTGCCATCCAGGCGGGGCTCCGGTCCCGCCGGTTTGGACAGAGCTTGCACGTCTATCCGCAGGTGGGGTCTACCAACGATGAGGCCGCAACCCTGGCCGCGCAGGGGGCGGCAGAAGGGACCACCGTCCTTGGGGTCGAGCAAATCGGAGCACGCGGGCGACGCCAACGAGCGTGGCTTTCCCCGGCAGGAGGCCTGTGGCTGTCGGTTGTGCTCCGTCCTGCTCTCCCCACCGATCAATGGCCGTTGGTCGGGTTCGCCGCGGGCGTCGGCACGGCGCTGGCAGTTGAGGAGATTGCCCAGGTCAAGGTGGGATTGAAGTGGCCCAACGACTTGATGATCGGTGAGCGGAAACTCGGCGGGGTATTGATGGAGGTGCGCGGGCCAGCGGTAATCGTCGGGATCGGCATTAATGCGAATCTCGCCCTCGACCACTTTCCCCCCGACATCAGGTCCATCGCCACCTCCCTGCTCGCGGCCCTGGCACGCCCCGTGGACCTCGCCGCCCTCGCGCGAGCGCTGTTGGAACAGTTTGAACGCGCCTACGACCTCCTCGCCCACAACCCCGAGGAGGTGCTCGCCGGCTGGCGCGAGCGTGATCTCACGCGGGGTCAACAGGTAAGGCTCTCGGGTGCAGAGGATCTCGAGGGAGTCGCTGAAGGCGTGGACCGGACGGGGGCTCTGCTGGTCAGGACCGGCGCCGGGATCCGGCGCATCGTGGCTGGGGATGTGTCCTTGCGCTCGGTCAGTGTCCCACACCGCTAGCGATGCCGCAAATCACTGACATCACCGGGATTACGGTCGGCCACGCCTCCGATGCGCATGCCGCGACCGGATGCACGGTTGTGGTGTGCCGACAGGGCGCAGTAGGCGGGGTGGATGTGCGCGGGGCAGCGCCAGGGACACGCGAGACCGATGCGCTGCGTCCGATGACGCTCGTTGAACGGGTGCACGCGGTGCTGCTAACCGGGGGCAGTGCGTTTGGCTTGGCAGCCGCCGATGGTGTCGTCCGCTACCTCGAGGAGCAGGGGATTGGATTCGACGTGGGCGTCGCGAAAGTACCAATCGTTCCCGCGGCAGTGATCTTCGACCTGATGATTGGTAGTGCAACCGTGCGTCCTACTGCGGAGATGGGCTACGCGGCTGCACGCGGGGCGTCTGCGGGCCCAGTCGATGAGGGCAGCGTGGGAGCGGGCAGCGGAGCCACGGTGGGCAAAGTGATGGGCCCCCAGGCGGCGATGAAAGGCGGAGTCGGGACGTGGGCGATCAGCCTATCCGGGGGCGTGATTGTTGGGGCTCTGGTGGTCGTGAACGCCTTTGGGGACGTCATCGACGACCGGACCGGGCAGGTGCTCGCGGGCGCACGCGATCCGCACACAGGTCACTTCCTCAACACGGCGCAGGCGCTGGTCAGGGGAACACGCGCACCGGGATTTTCGGCGAACTCGACGGTGGGAGTGATCGCGACGAACGCGGCGCTCACAAAAGAACAAGCCAACAAACTCGCGCAGCTCGGTCATGACGGGCTGGCGCGCGTTATTTCGCCCGTGCATACGATGTTCGATGGAGATACGGTTTTTGCGTTGTCTGCGGGTGAGGCGAAAGCGGATTTCATGGCGGTCGGTGTGGCCGCCGTACAAGCGATTGCCGAGTCCATTAAGAGGGCGGTCCGGCTGGCCAAAGGCTGGGGCAACATCGCCGGTCTCGCCGATGAGGGTTGAGACTCCGAGGTGAGTGGGTCGTCAACGGGCGGCGTCGCAAGGTGAGGCGGCGCTGGGTTGACCGGGGGGATCGTCTGACCTCTCCACGACCGGCTCGCAGGTGCTCCGCCACGCCGCTTGTGCTAGACTGACGGAAAGGCCGATACCCCGTGAGGGTTGGACCCCAAGAGAGTCAAGCGGTACGGGCTTCGTCCGGTACTCATTGAGACTGGAACGGAGGGAACCATATGGCACACAGTGAGTATGCCCCTGCCACGTCGCGGAGGGGTTTTCGTTTGTCCACGCAGGATGTGACCGTCGCCGGCGTGTTGGGCGCTGTGGCGATTGTGCTCGGATACTCTCCCCTTGGGCTGATTCCCTTTCCGACGCCGGCTGCGAATGCGACCACGTTGCATATTCCAGCCATTGTGGCGGGAATTCTGGCGGGGCCGGTCGTCGGCGCCTTTGTCGGCGCCATCTTTGGGATGGTTAGTCTTCTCCGGCACACGACTCCCGCGTTCGGGAACCCGCTCATTGCCCTTGGCCCGCGGATCCTCATCGGCGTTGTCGCCGCACTGGTGTTCTCGCTGTTGCAGCACAGGTACGCCCGCATCCTCTCCGCCGTTGCGCTGGGCGCGGTCATCTTCACCATTCTGGGACCAGGGGCTGCACGCTTTGAGGCGGCGTATCGCGCCGGAAAGATTGCCCCGACCTGGCTCATCACGGCCTACCATTCCGTCGCCGCCGTGACGGCTCCCCAGTCCTGGCTGTACCTGTCCGCCGCCCTTGTGGCCGCGGCAATTGCATACTGGCTGTTGGCTGGGGAAAATGCAGCCCCCGCGGCGGCGGCGGTGGCGGGGACGCTCACGAATACTGTCGGGGTCTTGTCGCTCATGGTCGCGTTGGGGTTCATTCCGGCCGGGGCGGCGTTCGTGATCGGGGCCACGCACGGTCTGCCCGAGGTGCTTCTGGCGGTCCTCATTACCGTCCCGGTGTACCGGGCCGTGTCTTCTGCCCGGGGGAGGGGCTAGCGCACGATGTTGCTTGCGCTCAACGTCAACAACACGCAGATCAAGATCGGCGGATATGAGGGCAGCGAGCTCAGGGCCCACTGGCGCATCGCTACGGATTTGGACAAGACGGATGACGAATACGCGATGATTGTGCATGCACTCCTGAAGTACGCCCGACTGGAAGTCGCGCAGATCGACGCCGCGGCCATTTCCTCTGTGGTGCCGCCTCTGACCGAGGTGTTTGAACGGTTGTGTCAGCGCTATTTCGACGTCACCCCGCTCGTGGTCGGACCGGGGGTGCGGACCGGGATGCGCATCCTCTACGAGAACCCCAAAGAAGTCGGGGCGGACCGCATCTGCAACGCTATTGCCGTTTACCAGAAGTACGGCGGTCCCGCCATCGTGGCCGATTTCGGGACGGCGACGACGTTTACAGCGGTGTCCGCGGAAGGCGACTTTTTGGGAGGCGCGATCGCCCCGGGCATCGGAATCTCGGTCGATGCGCTGGTGGAGCACACGGCGCAGTTGCCCCGGATCGAACTCGGCAAACCGAAGTCCGTGATCGGGCGGTCGACCGTGGCGGCCATGCAGGCCGGGATTCTCTATGGTTTCGTCGGACAGGTGGACGAGATTGTCCGCCGCATGCGCGCTGAACTCGGCGGCCACGCGACGACAATTGCGACAGGGGGATGGGCGGAGCTGATCGTCGACGAGTGCCGGTGTTTTGATAACCTGGACCCGTTGCTCACCCTGGAGGGATTGCGGATCATTCACGACCGGAACCGCCTCACCACCGACGCCGCGCGCACGGCATCGCCGTGAGAGGAGTCAACCATCGAGGCCCGTAGTCCCTCGGGGAAGCCGCCCATGACCACCAAGCGCGTCGTCTCAGTCAGTCTGGGTAGCCACAGCCGGGATCACCGATTTGAGACCGACATCCTGGGCCAGCGGTTCGTCATTGAGCGCCGGGGGACCGACGGAGACATCCGCCGCGCACGGGCCCTGCTGGAGGAGTTAGACGGCAGGGTGGACGCGTTGGGCCTGGGTGGAACGGACCTCTATCTTCGGGCGGGTCAGCGCAAGTACCTCATCCGAGAGACCGCCGGGCTCGTCCGTAATATCCGGCAGACCCCATTTGTGGACGGCGGTGGGATGAAGGCATCCTGGGAGCGGTGGTTGATCACAGAGTACCTTCCCCAGCGCAAAGGGTTGTCGCTGCGCGATCGGAAAGTGCTCCTGGTATCCTCGGTCGACCGCTACGGGATGGCAGAAGCATTTACCGACGCAGGCGCCCAGACCCTGTTTGGTGATTTCATCTTCGCCCTGGGCTTGCCGATCCCACTGCACTCTCTGACCACGGTCAAAATTGTCGCCGCAGCTCTGCTCCCGATTCTCACCAAGCTGCCAATCAGGTTCTTGTACCCCACGGGCAAGAAGCAAGACGAGATCACGCCTAAGTGGGGGCGCTATTACGCATGGGCCGACGTGGTGGCGGGGGACTTTCTGCTCATCCGCCGGTTCATGCCCGCAGATCTCCGCGGCAAAGTGATCCTCACACAGACGGTCACGCCGACCGACGTGGACGCCCTGCGCGAGCGCGGGGTGTGGCTATTGGTCACCGACGGTCCGGATATGGGCGGTCGGTCTTTCGCCACTAACGTGTTGCAGGGTGTGATTGTTGCACTCCTGGGTCGTCGGCCCGAGGAGATCTCGACCGAAGAGTACCTGCAGACCGCATTGCGGGCGGGCTTCGAACCGCGCGTGGAGGAGTTGAATCCCGCAGCCGCTCCCAGCTGGGCCCGTCACGGGAGTCTCGTCCACCAATGACCTCTCCTTCGCCCGCTTCTT
>DASWFZ010000067.1:0-3220 GCA_036393975.1 bacterium
CGGGTGCGAAGCCGAACGTGGTGCAAGCGGCGGCACTCTATGCATGGCACGATGAAGATACCGTCATCTCGCTGTTATGGGGCAGTCCGTCGGGACTGCAGGCCGTGTTCGGTGCGCTGACGGAGGAGGCGCGTGCGCGAGGGACCTCTCACGTGGTCATTTTCACCCCCGACGCGCGCAGTCTGGAACCCATTGATGTCCGGGAGTGGACCCCCCACGCGTGGTGTCCGGAAGGCCTCACCGTGGTGGAGAAAAATCTCGCCACCTGAAAGGCCCGGGCGGCGGGCGCGGACAGGAAGCCCCCCGCGATGCGCCGAAATCCCCTGCATATCCGCAATGCTGAATCGCAAACCTCGTAGTAGGTACTCGGGAGGGGGTGTCGTGTGAGCAACGGGAAGTCATCCAGCTCTCAGGTCTGGATTGCGGTCGTTCTCGTCGCGGTGATTGCCGGCGGGATCGGGTACTGGGCCGGTGGCCAGCGCAAAGCGGCGCCGACGGAGGCGCGCAAACTCGAGATCTTCCACTGGTGGACCGCCGGTGGCGAACGCGAAGCCGCCGATGCCATGTTTAAGGCGTTGAAGGCCAAATACCCGGACATCGAGCTCGTGGAGAACCCGGTCGCAGGCGGCGGCGGGGTGAGCCATCGCGTCGTCTTGCAGGCCCGGCTCTCCGCGGGTATCCCACCGGATACATGGCAGACGCTGGGCGGAGCAGAACTGAAGTCCTATGTGGACGGCGGTTACTTGACGCCGCTCGATACTCTGTACAGCGAGTTGAAATATGGCGATGCGATCCCCAAGCCGCTGGCGAGTGCGGTGACCATCGGCGGGCATCCGTACGTCGTCCCGCTCAACATGCACATCCAGAACATCCTGTACTACAACAAGAAGCTGTTCACCGAGTTGAATCTGCAACCGCCGACCACCTATGACGAGTTGCTCGCCGCGGCCAAGGCGATCAAGGCCGCCCGGCCGAAGATGTCGCCGTTGGGACTGGGGACCAAGGAGAAGTGGGAAGCGGCGTTTTTCCTCGACAGCCTGTTGTTGGAACTCGGAGGCCCAGAGTACTACGTCAACTTGTACAAGGGTGGAGTAGATGTGACCTCCGACCCGAACTTCAAGACAGCCTTAGACCGACTCAACACCCTCCGGCCTTATATCTATCCGAGTCACTCCGGCTTGACCTGGGACCAATCCTGCGGTCTGGTGGTCTCCAACGACTCGGCGATGGTGATCATGGGGACGTGGGCGATCGGGTACTTCAAGAGTCGTGGGTGGACCCCCGGCACTGATTTTGGGGCAGTCACGTTCCCCCAGAAACCTGACCGGATCCTGTTGTTCCACCCCGATACCTTTGGACTGGCGAAAGGGGCGCCGCACCCCAAGGCCACGACGGACTGGCTGAGGGTCGTCGCATCCCCAGAACTCCAGATCCCCACCGATGTCACGCAGGGGGGATTGTTCGCGCGGGTGGATATCGACCCGGCGCAGTTCCCGGACCCCATCCGCCAGGAGCTGCAGAACTATGTCCGCGGGAACTCCGGCAAGCTGATCTTGGATCAGCATGGGAGCATCGCGCCGTTCAGCTTTACCACAGCGTATTGGGACGAAGTGGCGAGTGCTGTGGTGAAGCCCGATGTTGCCGGCACGATCAAACGCGTGAACGATCTATTCATGAAGTTCAACGTGAAAGACGGCGCGGCTTGGTACCAGTGGCCGTAATAGTAAAAGCACCGTTCGCGGGCCGCGTGTTCCGAGTGCGCGAGCGCAGAGGCTAGGAGCGGCAGCCCGAACGATGCCGCGGCGGTCTCAATACGGGCCCCCCCACGCGACGACTCCGTCGGGGGGGCCCGGTTGTTTTTGCGCTGTCTCCCTGCAGTGAGTACCTCTCGGTTTGCCCTGTGGCGCGACCGCGCGAGGGAAGCCGCCCTGTTCGCTGGTCCGCTGCTCGTCTTTTTGATCATCTTGTACGGCATGCTGGCGTGGACCCTCTACACCTCCCTCTCGAATTGGGAGGGGACCGCTCCGAATTACACGTTTGCTGGGCTGAAGTGGTACCGGTTCATGCTGGGGTTCGATCGGTTCTGGGTGGATTTGGGCAACAACGTGCGGTGGCTCGTTCTTGGCGTCGCCCCCACGGTCGTGCTGGGGCTGTTCCTCGCCTACCTGCTGGAAATCGGGTCGATTCGGGGCCTCGAGGCCTATCTGCGGACTCTCATCCTCTATCCTGCGGCCATGTCGTTTGTCGTCACGGGCACGATCTGGTCCTGGATGTACGAACCCGATCGCGGGGTACTCAACACGATCCTCCGCGCGGTCGGGCTCGACGCGCTAACGAGCGGCTATACCACCGATCCTGCCACGGCCACGTACTGGCTTATCCTCATTTTCGTCTGGCAGTACCTGGGGCTCGCGGTCCTGATTCTCCAGGCCGCGTTTCGCAGCAGTGAACTCGCGGAGATGGTGGAGTCGGCGATGCTCGACGGATCCTCGCGGTTGCGTACTCTGTTCTCCATCCTCCTCCCCAATATCCGCGGCGGACTCTTGATGGTCGTCTCGCTCCTGCTCATCTCGGCCTTGAAAGTCTTTGACATCGTGTACGTTGTGACGTTTGGCGGGCCCGGGTATGCCACAGACGTCTTGGCGTTGTTTCAGTTCATCGCGACATTCCAGCAGCACTTGGTGGCGATGGGGGCTGCGATCGCGATGGTGATCTTCGCGTTGGCATTTATCATCATCGTCCCGTACACGCTCTACGCGCTGCAGCGGTGGTTTGAATGAAGCCTGGGCGCGGGGTCCGAGTCCTGGTGGCGCTCGCGGTGGTGGCGGTGACGATCGCCTATGTGCTGCCGGTGTACGTAATGGGCGTTACGTCACTGAAGACCCCGCTCGAGATCACTCAACGGCAATATCTGTCGCCCAGCGGGACCCTTCAGGTCAGCAACTACAAGACCGCGCTGCGGCTGGTGGTGCCGTCGCTCGTAAACTCGACCATCATCTCCGTGACGGTGACGGCCCTCGCGGTGTTCGTGGGCGGTCTGGGCGGCTACTTCCTGGCGCGATTCCGGTGGCCGATCACCAAGGTAATCTTTGTCTTGCTGGCGATTGCCCTGTACCTCCCCTACCAGGCCGTGCTGATCCCCCTGGTGAGGTTGATGGCGGCCACGGGGCTGGCGCTGACCCACACGGGGTTGATTCTCAGCTACTTGATCCTCAACGTG
>DASWFZ010000068.1:0-16037 GCA_036393975.1 bacterium
CTGGACCAACTGTTGAATCTCTCCTGGAAAGTCCTGCTGCCGCTCGGTCTGCTCAACCTGCTCGCGACCGCGCTCGTCCTCACCCTGGGAGGACGATAGCCGATGGGCGAACTCGGGGTGTTCATTATCCTGGCGCTCGTCACCCTCATCCCCGCCGTGGTCGTGGTTACGTCGCACAACATCGTGCGGGCGGCCCTCTCGCTGGTGCCCTCGTTCCTGGGGGTGACCGGTCTGTACATCTTGCTGCAGGCTGAGTTCCTCGCCGGTATTCAAGTGCTCATCTACGTCGGCGCCATCACGGTGCTCCTGCTCTTCGTCATCATGCTCACCGAGGGCGGCACGGGGGTGCGCCTGCGGCAGGTGAACGAACAAGTCCCTCTCGGCGCGATGGCGGCGGTCTGGCTGGCGTTTGTCATCATCGTCATTCTGACGCGGACGGTGTGGCCGATCGGGGCCGGCTCCCCACCGCCCTACAATGCGGTCGCCATCGGGAATGCGTTCATGACCGACTATGTGCTGATCTTTGAGGCCACCAGTTTGGTTTTGTTGGTGTCGTTGATCGGCGCGATTGTGACGGCGCGGGGAGAGGAATGACGCCTGAGACCCGGCCGGCAGTGCGCGCGGCGTCTGGGGATGTTGCGCGCGGAGAACACGGAGCACACCGATGCAAGTAGGACTCATGCACTATTTGGTTCTCAGCGCCCTGCTGTTTTGTACAGGGCTCTATGGCGTGGTGACCCGCCGGAATGCCGTGGCCATCCTGATGGGGATCGAACTCATGTTGAATGCGGCCAACATCAACCTGGTCGCGTTCAACCGCTACGTCACCCCGGCAGCGGTCGGCGGACAAGTTTTCGCCCTGGTCATCATTACTCTCGCGGCCTGTGAGGCGGCCGTGGGGCTGGCGCTGGTGCTCGCGGCCTACCGCAGTCTAGAGACCACCCAGGTGGACGAGATCAACATCATGAAATGGTGACACCCGTGTTCGAGCACCCAGGCATTTCATAGCAGCGATGTTATCGGTAGCCTGGCTCATCCCCCTCCTGCCGTTCATCGCCTTTTGGGCGATTCTCTTCCGCGGGCGTCGACTGCCTGGCGAGGGGGCATATGTTGCCATCGGCGCCCTGGGACTCTCGGGGCTCATCTCGCTAGTGATCTTGGGCCAGGTCATCGCCGGGGCGACCTACGAGGCCTCCCGGACCTGGGCGGTGATGGGTCGCTATGCGTTCGAGATCGGCTACCGGATCGATGCCCTGGCCGCCGTGATGCTGTTTGTGGTCACCGTCGTGGGGTCGCTGATCTTCATCTACTCTACCGGGTACATGCACGGCGACCCCCGATACCCGCGGTTCTTCGCCTACCTGTCGCTGTTCGCTTCGTCAATGCTCACGCTGGTGCTGGCGAACAACTTTCTGCTGCTCTACGCCGGCTGGGAAGGCGTGGGGTTGTGTTCGTACCTGTTGATTGGGTTCTGGTTCGAGCGACCCGCGGCAGCTCGCGCATCGTTGAAAGCGTTCCTGACCACGCGCGTGGGCGATCTGTTCATGTTCGTGGGCATCTTGGTGCTCTTTGCGTCTGTGGGGTCGTTGCACTTTGAGACGCTCTTTGCGGCGGTGACCTCCGGCCAGCTCACCGGACCGCTGCTCACCCTTGCGGCGGTTCTGGTCTTCGGGGGAGCGGTGGGGAAGTCGGCGCAGGTGCCGTTACACGTGTGGCTCCCCGATGCTATGGAGGGCCCGACGCCGGTGTCGGCGCTCATCCACGCCGCCACCATGGTCGCCGCCGGCGTGTACCTGGTGGCCCGCACCTACCCCTTGTTCTTTGGCAGCCCCGACCACACCGCGCTCACGGTGGTCGCCTACATCGGGGGAATCACCGCGATCATGGCCGCCACCATCGGCATCGTGCAAGACGACATCAAACGCGTGCTGGCCTACTCTACGATCAGTCAGCTCGGGTACATGATGCTGGGGTTGGGTGTTCTGGGCTACACGGCGGGGGTCTTCCATTTGATGACGCATGCGTTTTTCAAGGCGCTGCTGTTCTTAGGAGCGGGCTCGGTGATCCACGCCATGGACACGAATGACATGAAGGCGATGGGCGGGCTGGCCCGCGCGATGCCGACCACGTTTGCGACCATGCTCATCGGGAGCCTCGCCCTGGCAGGTGTCCCTCCGCTCGCCGGATTCTGGAGCAAGGATGAAATCTTGCTGGAGGCGTTTCATCACGACCGCGTCCTGTTCTACTTGGGGGCAGTGGGGGCGTTCGTCACGGCGTTCTACGTGTTCCGCATGATCTTCCTCACGTTTTCCGGCTCCCTGCGCAGTCACGGCGTCCACCCCCACGAATCCCCCAAGGTGATGACCGTCCCTCTCACGATCCTGGCCGCGTTCTCGGTCGTGATCGGGTTGGTGGGCGCGCCCTGGCCGGTCGTCGGAAACCTGTTCCATCGTTTTGTGCATTTCGAGGCGGCCGAGACGGTGCCGTTTGACCCCTCCTTCGCCCTCCTCTCCACGGGAATTGCTCTCGCCGGCGTTCTCACCGCCTCCGTGATCTACTGGTGGAAGTGGGTGCCCTCGGCGACGCTGCGCCGCCTTTTCGCGCCGCTGTACAGCCTGTTGGTACACAAGTACTGGTGGGACGAGCTGTATGTGTTTGCCATCATCCGGCCCACGCTGTGGGCCACGCGCCAGCTGCGCACCTTCGACATCTACGTGATCGATGGGGCGGTGAACGCAGTGGGCTTGATCTTCGTGGGATTGGCGCGCCTGTACCGCATCGTGGACCTGTACGCGGTGGATGGTGCCGTCAACCTCGTGGGTTGGATCACCCAGGCCATCGGCAACGCCCTGCGCCCCATCCAGACGGGGCGCGCGGAAAGTTATTTGTTGGTCATCGCGCTCGGCGTGATCGCTCTCGCGGTCCTCGGAGTGATTCGCTAGCGCGCCCCCAGCAGAGAGGGTGGCGACAAGAATGCGGAGTCGAGTCGGAGGCGCACGATGCTCAGCCTGATCATCTTTCTGCCGTTGGCGGGCGGAATCTTCATTCTCTTTACCTCGAAGGCCAACGAGGCGATGATGAAGGGGGTCGCGCTGGGGGCCTCGCTGGGCTCGACGATCCTCCTGCTGTTCGTGACGGTGCTGTACAAGATCGGCGGCGGGATGCAATTCGTCGAGCAGCACAGTTGGATTCCCACTCTGGGCATCACTTACCACGTTGGCGTCGATGGATTGAGTCTGCCGCTGGTCGCGCTGACGGCGCTATTGAGCGTGCTGTCGATCGTGTACTCGTGGCGGATCGAGGTCCGGCTGAAAGAGTACCTGTTCTTGTTCCTGTTGCTAGAGACGGGCATGCTCGGCGTCTTTGCCGCGCTGGACTTCTTCCTCTTCTATATCTTCTGGGAAATCACGCTGGTGCCGATGTACTTCCTGATTGCCATCTGGGGGGGCCCGCGCAGGGAGTACGCGGCTATCAAGTTCTTCCTGTACACGCTGGTTGGCTCGCTGGCGATGTTGCTCGCAATCTTGCTGATGTACTTCAATGCCGATCCCCACACGTTCAACATGCTGGCGCTGACCCAGCAGCAGCCGCTGGCCGGTAAGCCGGTTCTGGCGGCGCTCGCGTTCTGGGGGTTCTTCCTCTCGTTTGCCATCAAGGTGCCCATGTGGCCCTTCCACACCTGGCTGCCCGACGCGCACGTCGAGGCCCCCACCGCGGGCAGCGTGATCTTAGCCGGCGTGTTGCTGAAGATGGGAACCTACGGGTTCGTCCGTATCAGTCTGCCGATGTTGCCCGATGTGTTCCGGACGTACGCGCCCGTCGTCGCGGTCCTGGCGCTATTGGGCATCGTGTACGGGGCCTTGGTGGCCTTGGCCCAGACGGACCTGAAAAAGCTCGTCGCCTACAGCTCCGTCAACCACATGGGGTACGTGATGCTGGGCGTGGCCGCTGCCGCGGCGGCGTTCGGGGTGCCGGAGAAGGCTGCCGCCGCGGCCACCGCGCTCAACGGCGCGGTGTTCGAGATGGTGGCGCACGGCATCATCACGGGCGC
Source organism: bacterium (assembly GCA_036393975.1). Classification (GTDB taxonomy): domain Bacteria; phylum Sysuimicrobiota; class Sysuimicrobiia; order Sysuimicrobiales; family Kaftiobacteriaceae; genus 13-1-40CM-64-14. The sequence goes on from DASWFZ010000068.1 coordinate 4,052, forward strand.
GTTGTTCTTGATCGTCGGCGTGCTCTACGACTACCGCGCGCACACGCGCGGGGTCGACGAGTTCGGCGGATTGGGCGCCCGGCTGCCCATCTACACGGGCATCACCACGGTCGCGATGCTCGCCTCGTTGGGATTGCCGGGGCTCATGGGATTTGTCGCCGAGTTCTTCATCTTCGTAGGATCCTTTGGGATCTTCCCGTACTTGACCGCGGTCGCCGTGACGGGAGTGCTCTTTACCGCGGCGATGTTCTTGTGGACCATTCAGCGCATTTTCCTGGGGCCCGTCAACGAGCGGTGGGCCGCTCTCCCGGACATGGACACGCGAGAAAAGGTGTCGTTAGTCCCCCTGGCTGTGCTCATGGTCGTCTTCGGGCTGTTCCCCAAGCCGCTGCTGGATGTCATCAACGCGGCGATGGCCGTGCTCGTGACCGCCGTGCGGTGAGGCGATGAATCTCGCAAATCTGCAGGCTGACCTGTGGTCGCTGGTCCCAGAGTTGTGGCTCGTGGCTGTGGGTCTCCTTGTGCTGCTGGCCGATTTGGTCATTCCGCCCGGCCGCAAGGTCGCGGTCGCCCTCCTCGCCATGACCGGGGTGCTGATGGCCCTCATCCCGGTGATCTCGATGATCCCCTGGCAGGCGCGCACGGTGCTGTTTGGCACCTATGCGGTGGACGGGTTCGCCGTCTTCTTCAAACTCATCGCGATCGTGGCCACTGTGTTAGTGATCCTCTCCGCGATGGACGCCATGGCCAAGCAAACCCCCTTTGAGGGGGAGTTCTATGCCTTGCTGGTCTTCACGGCCGTGGGCCTGATGATGATGGCGGCGGCCACGGATTTGATCTTGCTGGCTCTCGCCATTGAGTATGTCAGCCTCACCTCCTACGTGCTGGCGGGGTTTTTGAAGACCAACCCCAAGAGCAATGAGGCGGGTATCAAGTACTTCCTGTTCGGCGCAACGGCCTCAGCGGTCATGTTCTACGGCTTTTCGTTCGTCTATGGCCTGGCCGGGTCCACCAACCTGGCACAGATCGCCGTGCGTCTGGCTGGCGCGCCCGCCCCAGCCCTGTACTTGGCACTAGCGTTGATGCTCGCCGGTTTCGGGTTCAAGATCTCCATGGTCCCGTTTCACCAGTGGACGCCTGATGTCTATGAAGGCGCCCCCACGCCCGTCGCCGCGTTCTTGTCCGTGGGGTCGAAGGCTTCAGGATTTGCCGTCCTCGTGCGTGTCCTCGTGGGGACGTTCGATCCGACCCGCGTGAACTGGGTGCTGCTGATTGCGATCCTGTCGGCCGTCACGATGACGGTGGGAAATCTGCTGGCTTTACCGCAGCGGAACATCAAACGGATGCTGGCGTACTCCAGCATCGCGCACGCCGGCTTTATTCTAATCGGGGTCGCCGCGTTCCAAGGGAACTTCGGCATGCCGGGCTTGCTGATCTACCTGCTCGGCTACACGTTCACGCAGCTGGGTGCGTTCTTCGTGGCCACACTGATCGGCTCACGCTTGGGGACCGATGAGATCCCTGACTACGCCGGCTTGGCGCAGCGCGCGCCGGTGTCGGCACTGTTGATGACGATCTTCATGCTGTCTCTAACCGGCATCCCTCCGACGGCGGTGTTCTTCGGCAAGTTCTACGTCCTGGCCGCGGCCATCGACAACGGCCTGCTCTGGCTCGCCGTGGTCGGGATCGTGAACAGCGTGATCTCCCTGTACTACTACGTGGGTGTGATCCGGGCCATGTACGTCATGCCGGCCACGTCGTCTGCTCCCCTGGTGGAACCGGCTGCGTTGCAGGTTGCCTTAGGGGTTGCGGGTCTGGGGACGCTCGTCATTGGACTCTATCCGGATCCGGTTATTGCCCTCGCTCGTTCTGCGGCGTTTTTGCTGCGGATGTAATCCGCGGAAGGATCGATCGCCCCGTCCCACCGTACGTTATCGCACGGAGGCAGAAAAGCGTGGCCCCGGGATGCGCGCCAGTTATTGCGGCCTTTTCACTCGTCTGATATGATGTGCGCGTGCATGCAGAACCCAGGACGATGCGGGACGACCCGCCGTACCTGGGTTTTCTCGGGATAGAAGGTTCCGGGGACCCGCGAACCCACCCCCTCTGATCGGGGGCGGAATTGTCTTCTCACCACTCCAGGGTGCGGTCACCACGCGATGGATCGGGTAACGGCGATGACGGACATGCATGGCCCTGCGGAAGACAACCTCCTGCAGTTAATCGCATCTAAAGAGAAAGAGCTTGAAGCGAAAGTCGCTCAAGCCAAAGCGGAAGCCCGCCGTGTCGTGGACGAGGCGACGCGGCAGGCCCAGGCGATCCGCGAGCGAGCCCGCCGTGAGGTGGCAGATCTAGAGAGTGCGGCGCAGGAGGCAGTTGTGCAGGAAGCCCAAACTCTGGCCTCACGGAGAATCGCGGCCGCGGAGGCTGAGGCGCAGCGGGTGCGCTCGCGCGCATCCGAACGGATGCGTGAGGCCGTAGCCCTCGTCGTCCGGCGCGTCCTAGAAGGTCTGGAAGAGCAGACGGCGGCGCGGGAACCGGTAGGCAAGCCGGCCCGCGCAGGGTCGGATGAAGGGCGCGCTCCATGATCGTGGGGATGAGTCGTGTGCTGGTGTTCGGGCCGAAGCGGCTGCTCGGCCAAGTGATCGAGGAAGTCCAGCGGCTAGGCACGGTGCACATCGACCGAATTGAAGCCAAGGACGGCCCCACCGTCCAGCCGTTGCAGTTGTCCGAAGAAGACACAAAGACTGTGCAGGTGCTGGAGGGCACGCTGGCGCGAGTAGACGGGCTGTTAGGGTTGCTGCCACCACTCGCCTCTGAGCCCGTTTCTCTCCCCCCGGACTCCTCGCTCGATTCGATTGATGCGGAGACGACGGATCTCGATCGTCGGGTCCGGGACCTCACTCGACGGCGCCTCGAACTGGAGGAAGAACGTCAGTTGATTGACTCCTACGAGGGCGCGATCCGGGTCCTGTCGCCGCTGCTCAGCGCGCTGTCCGGCAGCCAGGCGTTCCAGACGATCGGGTTCCTCCTCAACACGAAAGACCTCACCGTCGTCGCGGCGCTACGGAACGAACTAGTCAAGGTCACCGACGGCCGGGTCGAGGTGGTCAGCCGGATTGTGGACGACCGCCGCATCGGTGTCGTCGTCGCATTCCTCCGCCCGGAAGCAGAACGGGTCCGGGCCATCTTGTCCCGCGTCGGGGCCGCTGAGCTCCGGCTGCCGGCGCGATTCGCCCAGGAGGGGCCCGCCGAGACGATTGCCACCATGCAGCGTCGGAAAGCTGAGATCCCTGCTGAGCTGGAGCGCATCGATCAGGAACTCCGCGCGCTCGCGACGCCGGCGCGTCCGCGCCTGTTGGCTCTTCGGGCTTGGCTGACGGACCGGCTGGCCCAGCTGAAGGTCGTTCCCGAGATGGCACAATCGCACTACACGTTCATCTTGTATGGGTGGGCGCCGACGCGTACGATCCCCAACGTCCGGCGTACCCTCCACAGCCGATTTGATGGCGACATTGTGGTCTCCGACGAACCCGCCGATGCGCACGTGGAGCCCGAGCGCGTGCCGGTGTTGCTCGATAATCCCGCGTTCATCCACCCGTTTCAGCGCTTACTCGCGCTATTTCAGCCTCCACGTTATGGGGCGTGGGATCCTAGTCCCGTTGTCGCAATCACCTTTCCGATCTTCGTGGGGCTCGTGATCGGGGACATCGGGTATGGCCTCCTGATGTTCTGGGGGGGATGGAAGCTCCGACAGTTGGCACGTGCGGGGCGGGCATTATCGATTAACTTCCTGAGCGTTCGGTTTGCGCCGCAACTCTTATCGGATCTGTCTTTTTTGATGCGAGTCTGTGCGTCGTGGATCATCTTTTTCGGTGCGATCTATTTGGAATTCTTTGGGAACGTGCCTGAGCTTGTCGCCCACAAATACCACCTTCCGATTCGTCCGCTTTTCGACCGCCTGGCGTCCGAGAATCAAACACCGTACTTTCTGAGCATCATCGCGGCAGGCATCCTGATGATCTTTTTGGGCCTGGGCGTCCACTTGGTGGAGACCCTCCGGCACAGGTACTACGTGGGTGTCTTCGAGTCCCTGGTGATCATTCTCGGGACTGCGGGACTCTTGTTGTTCCTTGGGGCTCAGGGTGCGATCCTGCCCGCGGGGTTAGGCAGTATCGGATTGTACTTGTTTGTCGCCGCGGTCGTCGTCGCCGGGATCTCTCTCATAGTCGAGCGCGATGTCATCAAGCGATTCCTGTGGCTGCTGGAGAGTACCTCGGCGCTCGGCCACATCCTCTCGCACGCCCGGCTTATGGCCTTTGGGTTAGCCGCCGCTGCGCTGGCGCAAGCGGCGAACGAATTGGGGGCCAAGTTCGGGACGATCGGAGTGATCGCCGCCGTCCTCGTCGCGGCTTTCTTTCAGAGCCTGTTTCTCATCTTTACGATTTTTGGGCACATTATCCAACCCGCCCGTCTGCACTGGGTGGAGTTCTTTAGCAAGTTCAAATTCCATGAGGAGACCGGCCGGGCTTACCGGCCATTCCAGAAGTCCGCGGCCCCCGGTCGCTAAAAGTGGTCAGGTGAGGCAATTCTCATGATCGCGGGTAGGCGAAAAGCCCGCGCGATGGTGTACGCGCACGAAGAGTAGGACCGATATCCTGGAGGTGATGAGGGTGAAGAAGTTAGGTATTGTGGTGATGGCTACACTATTCGTGTTTTTCGCAACGGCCGGGATGGCCGTAGCGCAGGATGCGGCGGGGGCCACAAAGCCCAGTGGAACGAACTCGGGCCTGTTGGGGTTGGCGGCGGCTCTTGCTGTAGGCCTCGGCGCTATCGGCACGGCGTGGGCTCAGTCTCGGATTGGGGCAGCGGCGGCCGGAGCCATCGCGGAGCGACCGGAAATGGGTGGTCTAATGCTCGTCTTCCTGGCGCTCCCTGAGACGATGGTCATCCTGGGCTTCCTGGTCGCCTTCTTCGTCATCGGCAAGATTTAATGTCGTCGGAACTTGTTACCATTCTTGAAAAGGAATCCAACGCTGAGATCGAGCGTATCTTGACCGAGGCCCGAGGCCAGGCCGAGCGGCTGATCGCGCAGGCGAACCAGGAGACCCAGGCCTATCTCGCAGAGCAGCGGCAACGGATCGACGCCGAGCGCAAGGCGGCTCTGGTGAAAGCAGACAGTGCCGCCCAAGTGCGCGCGTCTGCTCTTGTGCTGAAGGCCAAAGATCAGGCGATCGCAGAGGTCTTTGCGACGGCGGGTGCGGACCTGTCCCGTCTGCAGCAGGATAAGACCCGCTACGGGGCGATTCTGCGCGGGCTGATCCGGGAAGCGAGCGGGGCCTTGTCTGGTCGTGTGACGGTTCAGGCCAACCCGAAGGACCTCGACTTGGTGAAGCAGGCGGTCAAGGACTTGAAGCTGGATGCTGAGGTGAAGACGGGTGACGACATCAGCGGCGGCGTGCGGCTCATTTCGAGTGACGGCCGATTCGTAGTGGAGAACACCCTGGCATCACGGGTTGAACGCGTGCGGTCCCTGATCGTGCCGGAGATCGCTGCCCAGCTATGGGGATCGTGACCAGCTGGGGGCGGCGCGCGTCCGCCTCCGATGAGGAGCGCCGTGGTACTGATGTACGCGGAGGAGCGTGCTGTGCCTGACTTCCCGTACATCAACGCCCGGGTCCGCGCCATGCGGAGTCGGCTGCTCGACGCCGCCCGGGTGGAAGAGCTCCTGGGCTTGCCCACGATGGATGCGCTGCTGCAGAGCTTAGGGTCCACACCGTATGCCCGAGAAGTTCAGGAAGCCCTCAGCCACACCACCGATGGCGTGCGCGCCGTAGACGAGGCCCTGGCGCGGAATTTTTCGGTCACGGCGAGGCGCATCGTGAGTTTTGCCGACGGCAAGGCGAGGGAGCTCATCGAGTTTGTGCTCGTGCGGTGGGACATGATGAATGTCCAGATCATCCTGCGGGCCAAGCACGCAGGCCGAAACACTGAGGACATTCTCTCCAATTTGATTCCGGTAGGTAGCCTTAACGACGCCGCCCTCAAAGAGGTCGCCTCCCAGCCCGACGTGGCCGGGGTGGTGGGGGCCCTCGGTGGGCTGGATCATCCTCTTGCGACGCCACTGGCGGAAGGCCTGGCAGCCTATCAGAAATCCAATGATCTCCTGGCCCTCGAACTCCGGATGGACCGATTTTACGCGACCTACGGCCTGCGGGTGGCGCGGGGACGGGGCCACGATGAACAAGTCGTGCGGAACTTATTGCAAGATCAACTCGACGCCACGAACGTCCGGACGGCCGTGAAGCTGCAGCAGGTGGACGCGTTGTCCCAGGACGAGAAGCTCAAGTTCTTTATTCCGGGTGGCCGGCTGAGTGAACACGTCTTCTTGCTGGTGGCCGATCGGGCCACCATAGAGCAGGGACTCCGTCTGGTCCGCGTGCTCGGCTTTTCGGTGCGCGCCTCCGTCGACGATCCGGCGGCGTTTGAACGCGAGATCGATCTCGCCTTGCTGCGGGCGCAGGTGGACCTGTACCTCAAAGATCCGCTGGGGATCGATGTGGTGATCGCGTATCTAGCCATGAAGTACCGCGAAGTGGTCAATCTGCGGCTGATCGCTCGCGCCAAGGCCCTTGGCATTCCCCGGGATCGGGTGAGGAAGGAAATGGCCCTTGTATAAGATGGCTGTGATCACGGATGCGGAGACTGCGACCGGGTTTCGGCTCGCAGGGGTGGAAGTGCGGGAGGCCTCTGACCCGCGGGCCGCCTTGCCCCACCTGCGCGCGCTGGTCGCCGCAGATTACGGGCTGGTGGCCGTGAACGAGAGCCTCCTTAAAGGGACCGAGAACGAAGTCTCCCGCCTGATGCGCGACCGGGATCTTCCCATCATCATTCCGTTCCCCGCCCCGCAGGAGCACCTGGAGAGCGGTGAGGACTATATCGCCAGACTCGTCAAAGAACACATCGGGTTCTACGTCAAGTTGCGCTGAGGAGAGATCACTGTGGCTATTCGGGGTGCGATTATCAAAATTGCTGGGCCGGCCGTGATCGCCCACGGCATGCTCGGAGCGCGGATGTACGATATCGTCCGGGTCGGCCAGGAAGGTCTGCTGGGCGAGATCATCCGGTTGGATGGAGAGAGTGCGTTCGTGCAGGTCTATGAGGATACGTCCGGCCTGCGTCTCGGAGAGCCGGTCGAGAGCACCGGGAACCCGCTGACCGTGGAGTTGGGCCCGGGGCTGCTGACCGGGATCTTCGATGGCATCCTGCGACCGCTGGTAGCAGTGCGCAAGCAGAAAGGCGACTTCATCGCCCGCGGCGCGGTCGTCGAGGCGCTGGACCGGCAGAAGAAGTGGGCCTTCGAGCCGACGGTCAAGACTGGCTCCTCCGTGAAGCCCGGCGATGCGATTGGGTGGGTGCAAGAGTTTGGTTTCAAACACGCGATTCTCGTGCCGCCGACCAGCAAGGGGGGCGCCGTTGCAGAGATCAAGCGCGGGGAGTTCACCGTGGTCGATCCGGTATGCCGGCTGACGGACGGGACCACGCTGACGATGATGCAGCAATGGCCTGTGCGGGCGGCGCGGCCGGTCCAGCAGCGGATGGATCCCACCGAGCCGTTCATCACCGGCCAGCGTGTGCTGGACGTTCTCTTCCCCGTGGCGATGGGAGGGACGGCGGCGATCCCCGGGCCCTTTGGTTCCGGGAAGACGATTACGCAGCAGACGCTGGCGAAGTGGGGAGATGCCGACGTGATCATCTACGTCGGTTGCGGCGAACGCGGCAATGAAATGACGCACGTCTTGGATGAGTTCCCCGAGCTCGAAGATCCGCGCACCGGCCGGCCGTTGATGGAGCGCACGGTCATCATCGCGAACACGAGCAACATGCCTGTGGCAGCGCGCGAGGCGTCGGTGTACACCGGGATTACGCTGGCCGAGTACTGGCGCGACCAAGGGGTCAAAGTGGCCGTGATGGCCGACTCCACCAGCCGTTGGGCCGAGGCGATGCGCGAGATTTCCTCCCGCCTGGAAGAAATGCCGGCCGAGGAGGGCTATCCCTCCTATCTCAGTAGTCGCTTGGCGGCGTTCTACGAGCGCGCGGGTCGGGTCGTCTGCTTGGGCCAGCCCGAACGGCGTGGGTCGATTACCGTGATCGGGGCCGTCTCTCCTCCGGGCGGTGACCTGTCCGAACCCGTGACGCAGGCGACGCTCCGTATTGCGGGGACGTTCTGGGCCCTGGACGACAAACTCGCCAGTCGCCGGCACTTCCCTGCGATCAACTGGCTGCGATCCTACAGCCTGTACACGCAGCTGTTCCGGGCCTGGTACAAAGAGAACATGCCGGCCGACTTCGAAGAGAAGCGCGATCGGGCCGGCGCGCTGTTACAGCGGGAAGCCGAACTCCAGGAGATTGTGCAGCTGGTGGGTCCGGATGCCCTGCAGGACGACCAGCGGATGATCATCGAGGCGGGCAAGATGCTGCGCGAGGACTTCTTGCAGCAGAATGCGTACACCGACGACGCGCATAGCCCGCTTCTTAAGTCCTACGGAATTCTGACTGCCATCCTCGCCTTTTACGATCAGGCTCTGGCGGCCCTTAAACGCGGGATGCTGCTGGACGACATTCTCAACCTCAAGGCGATCGAAGAGATTGCCCGGATGAAAGACGTACCCAAAGATCAGTTCGACGCCTATCTGAAGCGCTGGCTGGAGCAACTGCCGTCGGCGTTCGCCGCGCCATCGGCCCAGCCCGCCGCGGCGGGCTAGATCAGATTTAAACAGTCCGCCCTGCCTGCGGGGGAGGACACCGTGAGAGGAGTCATCGCACCATGGAACTGACGACGAAGCGGTACCAATCGATCACGTACATTTCGGGGCCCTTGCTCTTTGTGGAGGGCGCCAAGGATCTGGCCATCGGCGCGATCGTCAACATTCACTTACCCGACGACTCCGTGCGAGGGGGCCAGGTGATCGAGATCTCCGAGAAAAACGCGGTCATCCAGGTGTTTGAGGAAACGACCGGATTGGATCTGGCGAAGACCTCCATCAGTTTGCGCGAGGAAGTCGCGCGGCTGGGGGTCTCCCGGGAGATGATCGGTCGGCGGTTCAGTGGGCTGGGCGAGCCGATTGACGATCTGCCCCCCATCATTCCCGAGAAGCGAATCCCCATCATAGGCGCTCCCATCAACCCCGTGGCGCGCCATCGGCCGCAGGAGTTCATCCAGACCGGAATTTCGGCTATCGACGGTCTCAACACCCTGGTGCGGGGCCAGAAGCTGCCGATTTTCAGCGGTGCGGGTCTGCCCCACAACGAGATCGCCGCACAGATCGCCCGCCAAGCCAAGGTGCTCGGCAGCGAGGAGCAGTTCTCGGTGGTGTTCGCGGCGATGGGCATCACCCAGCGGGAGGCGGCATTTTTCATCGACCAATTCGAATCCACCGGCGCCTTGGCCCGCTCGGTGGTCTTCTTGAATCTCGCCGATGACCCCGCGATTGAACGGTTGATCACCCCGCGCGTGGCGTTGACGGCGGCCGAGTATCTGGCCTTCGAACTCGACATGCAGGTGTTGGTGATCCTCACGGATCTGTCGGCGTATTGCGAATCGCTGCGGGAAATTGGCGCCGCGCGCGAGGAGATCCCCGGCCGCCGCGGCTACCCGGGCTATATGTACACCGATCTGGCCACGATCTACGAACGCGCGGGCCGGATCCACGGGCGCAAAGGATCGATCACGCAACTGCCCATCCTGACGATGCCCGATGACGACATCACCCACCCCATTGCGGACCTCACGGGGTACATCACGGAAGGCCAGATCCTCCTTAGCCGCGAGCTGCACCGGTTAGGCATTTATCCTCCGATTACACCGTTGCGCAGCCTGTCGCGCCTGATGAACGACGGCATCGGCAAAGGGCGCACGCGCGAAGACCACAGCGCCCTGCGCGACCAGCTGTACTCGGCGTACGCCAATGGCGTGGACTTGCGCAAACTCGTGGCGATCATCGGTGAGGAGGCGCTCACGGACCGGGACCGGTTGTATCTGCGGTTCTCCGAGGAGTTTGAGAAGCGGTTCCTCAACCAGGGGGAAACCGAGCGTTCGATTGAGGAGACCCTGACCCTCGCGTGGCGACTGCTGTCGACCTTCCCGAAGAGCGAACTCAAACGTGTGAAGCAGGATCACATCGACAAATACTATTTCGGCGACCTGATGGAAGACGTCTGGAAGGACAAGACGCGCGTCTAGGAGCAGGGGGCAGGACAGAGATCTGCTGTCCTGGGGGACGCTGTGATGTTACGCGGAGGAGCATGTGCCTGAAGCTGTAAGCCCGACCCGGATGAACCTGCTGCAGCGCAAGCAGCAGGCCAAGGTTGCCATTCAAGGCGTCGACCTCCTCAAGCGCAAACGCGACGCGTTGGTAGCAGATTTCTTCAACATCGTCCGCCAGTCGCTGGCCGCCCGGGAGCGGCTGACGAAGGCCTGCGAGGAGGCCTATGTCCTCCTGGCTCTGGCCACCGCGTGGGAAGGTCGCGAGGCGCTGGAGGCGGCCGCCATGGCCGACCGCCGCGAGGTGCTCGTCGACATCACACTCCGCAACGTCTGGGGGACCAAGATCCCCGAAGTCTCTGTGAAGGAGGTGCGCCGCGCCCTGTTGGAGCGGGGGCACAATCCCACGACGACGAGTGTGCGGACGGTGGAAAGCGCCTCCAACTTTGAAGAGGTGCTGAGGGCGATTCTCGAGGTCGCGGCGACCGAGATCAAGCTGAAGAAGATCGGGGAGGAAATCAAGAAAACCACCCGCCGCGTGAATGCCTTAGAGCAGGTCGTCATCCCGCGCATCACGGGGGAAATCCGATTCATCGCCGCCGTGTTGGAACAGCGAGCGCGCGAAGATGTGTTCCGGCTCAAGCGCATCAAAGCGAAGCTGGAAGCACGCGCCCGCTGACCCTGTTTTGCCTCCGGCAAACCCCCTATACTCAAAATTGACCGCCGTCCCTTATGTTGGATGGCGCCATCATGGTCCCAGACAACGATGGTTCGCGAGCACAGACAGCTACCCACCTGGCAGGGTCCCATTACAGAATTGTCGTGTACGTGGTGATGTAGTCGCAATCGTGCGGTGTCAACTTCGATCCTGGAGGAGCACCGCCGGGATGCACAGATTGCCGCTAGTGCGTCGGAAGTCACAGACAGGAGGACTTACATGAGTATCCGGGTGGGGATCAATGGGTTTGGGCGCATCGGGCGCCAGTCACTGCGTGCCATGCTGGAACGTCATCCCGATCGCGTGCAGGTCGTGGCGATCAACGATGTCGCCGACCTGCAGACGAACGCGCACCTGTTTCGGCACGACTCCAACTACGGGGCGTTTCCCGGGCGGGTCGAAACGCGCGACAGCGAATTGCGGGTCAACGACTGGACGCTGAAGGTGTTCTCGGAGCGCGAGCCGGCTGCGATCCCCTGGAAGGAGGCTAATGTGGACTTGGTCGTGGAGTCCACAGGCCGCTTCACGGCCGCAGACAAGGCGCGCGGCCACTTGACCGGAGGCGCGAAGAAGGTCGTTATCAGCGCCCCGGCCAAGGGCGAGGACATCACGGTGAACATGGGCGTCAACCACGAGTTGTATGATCCCCAAAAGCACACGATCGTCAGCAACGGATCGTGTACGACCAATGCTCTGGCCGTGGCAGCCAAGGTGTTAAGCAAGGAATTTGGGATTAAGCGGGGCTTTATGACAACCGTGCATTCTTATACGAACACGCAGCGGATCCTCGACGTGGTCGGAGAAAACCTGCGCGAGGCACGGGCGGCGGCGATCAACATCATTCCCGCGGCGACGGGGGCGGCCAAAGCCATCTTCCTCGTACTCCCGGAGTTGCAGGGGAAGATGCATGGGATTGCTCTTCGGGTGCCGACCGCGACGGTGTCCATCGTCGACTTGGTCTGTGAGCTTGAGCGAAAGGCCACCGCGCAGGAGATCAACGCCGC
>DASWFZ010000069.1:0-1992 GCA_036393975.1 bacterium
ATCGCTCCCGTTTCGGTATCGAGCACCGCCACCTGTTGCTTCCGTGTGTGCAAATCACAGCCGACGAGTGTCATGAGGGCGACCTCCTGTCTGAGGGGGTGGTCACGGTCCCGCAACTCGAGCCTACCAACCGCGGGAGACCGTTCTCATGACATCAGTGATGGACCGGCGGACCTTCATGGGCACCCTCGCTGGTGGCCTCCTCGCCGCTCCGCTCGCCGCTGAGGCGCAGCAGCCGGCCAGGCCGGCTACCATCGGCGTGCTGGCTAGTGCCGAGTTCACGGAGGCCGTGCGAGGAGCGATTCGTGACGGTTTAAGGGATCAGGGATACGTCGAAGGCCAGAATATCGTCATCGAATGGCGGTCTGCTGAGGGCCGCAGCGATCGTGCCGCTGCCCTTGCCGTTGAACTCGCTCATCTCAAGGTTGATGTCATCGGAACTCGCGCTCGACGAACTGCGGGAGGCCCGCCCCCGTCGCCAGCCTCCGCCGCCGCGCCCAGGAAGGCTTCCAGGTGCTCGGCGACGACCTGATGGAGCACGGTGTGCTCGGCGTCGCGGGGCCGGTAGACCGCTCGCTGGAGGGCCATGGCTCCCAGGTGGGGTCAAGGCGCCGACCGGGACAATGCTGAGAGATTGATACACCGAGCATGGTGGGGACGGCGGCGGCCGGACAGCTGCCGGCGGTGCGTCTACGTTCCGGAACGGTCGGGGAGGGCGGCCTCGCGTCGCGTCGATCACGTGGTGTAACCCGGGAGCAGTGGTCTGGGTGTCCTTGGGGTCTGCCCGGAGCTGGATGGTTCCCCTGCCTCCAGAGCACATCGAGCTCCTGATGTGCCTCAGGGAGTGCTCAGGCAGCTTCAGGGGCGCATGTTTTGGTGGCGTGCTGGCGGTGAGCGCAAAGCTGCTGAGACATTTGGTGAAAACGTGGTCGCGACTGAAACACGCGTTTAGATCGCGATCTCGAAGCAGAAGCCTAGCGACCTGTTTGCCTGCAAGTGGTTGCGGGCCCCCGCAACCAAAAAAGACGAGGGGTTAGCGGACGCAGCAGCCGCTAACCCCTTTCGTTTACCCAGACTTCACCCAGGAAGTGGTTGACGCTGGGGCCCACCGCATCGGGTGCGTTCTAATAACAATCCAGACGCGGACACCGGCCGCCTCAGGAGCCGCTGCCAGCCGCCCCAGGAGCGGCTGCCACAGTCTCACCATCCACCTCACCGGGATCACCCGCCTGCCCTCGCCCCGGGTAATGGGCTGGCGATCCAGGAGAAGATCGCGCCGCGGGGCGTGCAGGAAGAACAGGCCTGCAATCTCCTCCGTGCCGGCCGGGGCGAGCGACCGGCTGCGCCCGAAGCTCTACCCCGCGGGATTGGTGATCACCACGCGGATCGGCGTGGGGTTGAACCCGTTGCATGGGTTGTGCACCTGGGGGCAGTTCGAGACCACCGCGAGGACGCGCGTCTCGGCGCGGAGCTCCACGGAGTCGCCCGGCTTCGACTTGCCGTCCACGATGCCCATGGTGCCGTCGGCCAGTACGGGGACGTTCATGAAAAAATTGATGTTGGCTACGATGTCCTTCTCGCCCATGCCGTGTCGGGCAAGCGCCCGGAGGAAGTTGGCGTAGCAGCTCGGGGTGTCCGGCACCTTGTAGCGGAACATGTTGCTGGCGGCGCTGCAGCACCCACCGATGGTGTCGTGCCCGCCCCCCATCGTATCCGCCACGATCGTGAAGAGCTTGGTCGCGCGTACCGTATAGATGCCGTGGCCCGCGCCCAGGTACGCATTCTTGTTGTACTTCATCGTGTCCGCCGCGTTGTAGCGATCGGCGGGATCGTCGGCGTTATAGCAGAGGAAGTCGACAGCCTGCTTCCCCTCGAGGTCTACGATGCGCAACACCTGTCCCGGCGTCAGGACCGCTGACCAGTTCTCGTCGGGTGCGACCACCACGTCCTGCACGACCTTGTTCTCCACGATGGCCTCCTTGCAAGCCGGCG
>DASWFZ010000070.1:0-3778 GCA_036393975.1 bacterium
CATCGGCCGAAAGTGGGGACAGCGGACAGATCGGTCGTGGCAACAAGGTGAACGGGGTCATCGCTCTCAACCGCCCGATGGGCACCGAGGCGGCGGCCGGGAAGAACCCCGTGTCCCACGTCGGCAAAATCTACACGATCATGACACACCAGGTCGCCGACCGAATCTACAGGGAAGTGCCTGGTATTCGTGAGGTCTACGTCTGGCTGCTCAGCCAGATCGGTTCACGAATCGACCAGCCCAAAGTCGCTGCGGCGCAAGTGATCCTCTCGAAGCGGGCACGCCAAGAGGTGGCCCGACGCCGCGTGCGCGACATCATGGAGCACGAACTGACCAACATCGGGGCCTTGTGCCGCGACCTCGCCCAAGGAAAGTACCCCGTCGTTTAGACACGCCCGCGCATTTCAGTTCAGATTGAACCCTCACCCGCTCCGGACGGACGACGTCGGCATGCAGACACGGAGAAAGTCGTCGGCTCGCGCCCGCACGTTACTCGAGGTGCTCGGAGGACGGCAGGGGTGGGGGACCCTCGCGGTTTTTCTCCTCGCCTCCGTGCTAGTGGCGGGATGCGACATTCGCCGGGCCCCGGCGGTTGAGAGCACGCGGCAGTTGCAGGTTGCCGACGTCCAACGCATCGTGGAGCATCCGGCCGTCGCCCCCGTGGCGTGGGCGCCTGACAGTCGGGCCTTCGCGCACAGCGGCGACCACCGCGTATGGGTGTACTCTCTAGACCGCGGGGATCAGGGGATTGCTTCAGCCGAGATGGGAACCGCGTTGTCGTGGTCGGCTGCGTTGAACCTGATTGCCCTCATTGATCGCGGGGTCGTCTCTACCCTCCGGCCGGATGGGAGCGACCGCCGTGTCATTGACCTGCCGGGGGTCGCCGTTGCACTGGCGTGGGCTCCCGGAGGTGATCGGATGGCCGTCGTCCTCCGCCGCACTGGAAACGGGCAGCCCCGTTTCGAGCTCTGGGTGGCCAACCACGACGGCGGGTTCAAGCGGTTGGTGACCCGCGCTCCCGAAGGCCGCGTGATGCGCGACGTCCAATGGTTTTCCGACAACCTGTATATACTGTATGGCTTGTCGGACCCCGCCGAGCGTTTCATTAGAGAAGCCCACCGCGTCCGGATCAGCTACCCAGACCACACAGAGATTCCCTTGCCTGTCCGCACGGTGGCGCTGCGCCTGGCACCCACGGGCCAGCGAGTGGCGGTTGTTACTGCAGATCGCCTGGCAGTCGGCGTCGGGGAAGTGATCGTCTCGCGTTTGGACGGCAGCGGCCGTCTGGTCTTAGCCGCAGACCCTGGGCGATTCACGGGGCTTGCTTGGTCACCGCAGGGTGACAAACTGATTTACGCGCGGGTGACTGAGGAGAGCAGGGCGGAACTATGGCTGGCAGATGCTGATCGCTCGGACCGGCTACCCCTCTTTTCGTATCCGATGGAATACACGGATCCCGGGATCGACTTGGCCGTGACGTGGGCTCCTGACGGTCGACATCTGGTGTTTGGCACCAATACCGGGACGTTCGTGGGGCCCATCTGGTTGGCCACGCTGCAGCGGCGATAGCATCGGAGATCCTCTGTATGTCCTTTGTGCTTTCTCCACGAAATATTGACAGCCAGCATAAGATATAGAGTAGGTATGGTGAGGGTAGGCAGATGCCGTTGTACGAATATCGCTGCGAAAACTGTGGCCACACCTTTGACGTGACGCACGCCGTCGGCGGGACACCCGGGCCCTGTCCGGTCTGCGGCGGGTCCGCGCGACGACTGTTTACCTCCGTAGGTCTGATCTTTAAAGGCTCGGGATTCTACCACACCGACAACCGCAAGGCGTCGTCTTCAGACGGCGATGCGGCAAAGACTCCGGCGACTCCGCCAGCTTCCGAATCATCCTCGTCTAAGTCATCGCCCCCGTCCAAGTCCTAAGGGCTCTGCGCGAGGCCCCGCACCCTCGCCTGTGGTGGCGAGCGGGCGCGGCAGCCTTCCTGATGACGCTGGTGGTGACGGGTGCTGCCTCCGCGTCTGAGGTTAGCCTCCACGCACAGGCCGGGTGGTCGGGGTGGATTCCCCTAGGCGCGTGGGTCCCCGTGCGGGTGGAGCTTATCTCCACCGATGCTGTCGATGGCACGATTGTGATTGACGTGCCGACGCGTGACCCGTCAACTCCGATGTCGTTTCGCCACGCGGTGCGCATGGTCCCCGGATCCCGACAGCGTGTGACGCTAGAGATCATCGTTCCAGAGGCGCGCAGGGCCCTGCTCGTCCGCGTCGTCGAGCGAGGGCGCGATCTGGCCCGTGAGGAGATTCCTTTGTCGCTCCGCTCTGTCGCCGACGGTGTCGTCCTCGTCCTGACGCGAGAGCCCGCCGGTTTGGAGCGCCTGTTCGATCTGCCGCGTAAACTCCGTCCAGCCTACATCACTGAAGCAGAGCTCCCAGTTCATTGGCAGGGCTACGCAGGCGTCGTGCTGTTGGTTGTACACGATCTCGATCCCGGGATGGTTACTCCGGAGCAGCGGGACGCCCTTGTGCAGTGGGTGGAACAAGGCGGTCGGCTCGTCGTCTCAGGCGGCGAATCCCTAATGCGGCTGCGTGATTCGTGGCTAGGACAGATGCTGCCCGCCCAGCCTGTAGGTCTCTTTCGCCTAGACCCTTCCCGGGAGTTGCCAGGTGCCCGCGGTCCGATCCTTGCGGCCTCGTTGTCTCCGCGCTCAGGCGCCACCATGCACGGTCAGCTGAGAGCGCAAGGGCGGAGAGGAGCAGGCGCAGTCACAGTGTGGGCAATCGATCTCCTCGCACCCAATCTGCGTACCTGGAACGGGCAGGGCGCCTTATGGGAGGAAGCTCTCGACACGCCGGTGCAGTCCTGGCTGGTCACTCGTGATTTGAAGGATGTGCTTCCTGCTAACCGGCCGCTAACTATCGCGATGCAAGTCTGGTTCGCGGCGCTGGCGCTCGCGTACCTTGGTGTCGTCCGATTCGCCCTCCTTCGTGCTAGTCGCTCTCGGTTCGGGTGGGTACCGGTGTTGGCCCTGATGCTGGTGTTTGTCCCCACGATGTACGGGTTTGGAGTCCGGGCGCGTCAGGCCGGAACGGTTGCCGTGCAAATGTCGGTCGTCGAGGGGATGGCGGGGGTAGACGAGGCGCGTGTCCGCTCCGTCGTCGCATTGCTCAGTCCGTACGGTGGAGCAGTTGAATTCACCACTCCAGCCGAGGCGAGGGTGCAGCCCATCGAGCCGCACGCGCTCACCTTCGACTCACCCGCTGCCGTCCGCGGGACGGCACCACCCTCAGGGCTTCAGCTAGATGTGCTCCAGTTGATGCCGACGCCTGTTCGAGGGCGCCTGCGTGCGGGCCCGGAGGGCCAGCGAGCGGAGATTACCCCTCGCGGCGGTCTGCGGATTGAAGACCCGGTACTGGTCCGTCGCGGCCAAATCTACCACCTTCCGCTCATCACTGCTGGGCTCTCGATCTCCCTCGACCCGGCCCGCTGGGAACCCTTCGCCTCTCACCCGAATCCACAGGCGGCCCTCGACGACCGTCTGAGGGAGGTGGTTCTCTCCCGCATCGCAGGTCGGCTCGAGGGATCGGGTGCGTCTGCGTGGCTGGTCGGGCGAATTAACACCCCGGAGTTGTCAATCCGGAGTCGCTCCACATCGGTAGAGGTTCACCAGCTCGTGGCTGTCCCGTTACAGGGGGAGGAGGGACGTCCATGAATGCGGTGCTGCGTGGCGATCTCCGGAGTCGCTTGAGCAGTCCGAAGGCGATTACGATGC
>DASWFZ010000071.1:0-2287 GCA_036393975.1 bacterium
GGCCCGGGGGCATGCGCCCCCGGGCCGTCCTGCATCTTATGTTAGGCAGGTGTGCGTGTGAGTACCATGCACGTCTGCTGGGTTATGCCGCGCGCCGCTGCGAACGGGTCTCCTTTGGAGCGAGCTGCCACCGGAAATATGCGGGGCCTGACTCGGACCGCAAGATCAGGGCCGTCCAGGCAAACCACGCAGCCGCCGCGAGTTGGCCGATGACCGCCAAGAAGCGATCTGGGATGAATGTTGCCAGGACCATCACGGCCCCGGCACCCAGCGCGAGGTACCCGACGTTGCGGTACTGCTTGGCGGGCACCATGGCGCTCGCGAAGGCGAGTGCAGCGAGTCCCGTGAACAAGGCGGCCAGCGCCGTGACGGCGCTGAGCGTCCCACTCAACCCGCGGAACCCATGGACTGCGCCGACCTGGTTCGCGATGTACAGCGAAGCCAGCGAGCCCATCCCGAACTGCCGCACGAGTGATGCGGTCGCGAATGCAAACGCGCCCAGGACTCCGAACAACGCACCGATCCGAGCACCCGCGGGCTCGTCGTCAGAGAACCGGTCGCCGATGGCCAGATAGAGCACAATACTCATCACCGCGGCCAACAGGCCTCCTAGGACGTTGACCATCCAGACCGTCGCCCCATGGCTGTGGATGAAGGTCAGGAGCTTGTGCGGGTTCATCTGATCGCCGATGCTCAGACCAGCGGCCGGCAGGATAACCATCATCCCCAGCACCAGCCAGCCTAGCGCGATCCCCGCAACTACACCAGCCTCTCCACCAATTCGACGGAGGTCTTCCATATGCAATCCCTCCCCTTGGACTTCAGACTCGATTTCGTGCTGCCGAACGAGATACTGCCGTAGAAGAACCGAAGGGCAAGAAAGACTATACTCAGCGCTGCAACTAGTGGAGTACTGTACCCACATCCTGCCCGGCATAGTCGCGGGCAGGCCCGGTGGAAACCGCGCCGAGTGGGGCGCGCGGCAAATCGAGGCAAATCTCTAAGGTTTTTCGCCCCTCGTGGTCTTTCCCCCTTCTAGCTCCCAAGCAGCCAGAGCCCATAGCAGCCCGTTCCGCAGGGGCACCTACCCTGCCATTCCTATTTCTACCAGCAGGTGATCGCTCCGCGGCGCACGGTTGTCATGCGCAGCGAGAACGGCGGGGGATCACGCCAGGACCATGCCGCCAGATGAGGGAATTACGGAGTACCATGGCCGAGCCTCTCATCGAATCGGATGCCGCGGACCGCGTCGTGGTCTGGACGGCCGGTGGCGACACGATTCAGACCAGCTACGGGACAAACTGCGTCGGGGTCCTCGGGCAAGAGTCCGTCTTGGTGGTCGACCCCCTGATCACTCCCGCCCTCGCGCGGCAAGTGGAGATCGCGCTCCGGCGGCGCACCGACGTTCCGGTGCGGTTCGTCGTCTTCACTCACCACCACACCGACCACACCTGGGGCGCATCGGTATTCTCCTCACAGGGCGCCACCGTCGTGGCCCACCATGCGTGTCGGGACCTCATGGTCGACCAGCATCCCGCCCTGCTCCAGTCCCGCCGGACCAACGTCGACCTCGCCCCTCTGTTCGCTGATGTGATCCCAGCCCTGCCCACAGTCACCTACGACGCCACTCTGACTCTGCACCTCGGCGACATCGATGTCGAGCTGTGGCATCCGGGATGGGGACACACGCCGGGGGACACCTTCCTGTTCGTGCCCGACTGGCGCGTGGCGATCTGCGGAGACCTCGCGTTTGCGGGGTACCATTTCAACTACGAGCAGGCATCGATTCCGGGAGTTCGCGCAGGCCTGAAGGCGTTAGAAGCCCTCGACGCGGACATGTTTATCCCCGGCCATGGTCCATCTGACGGACCCGAGGTTTTAGCGCGTCAAGCCGCCTACCATGAGGCAGTCCAGGACCTCATCGCCGCAGGCGTGGCGCAGGGCGCCTCCGATGAAGCGTTGGTCCAGCAAATACGCCAGCGATTTCCGGACTACCGACTCGCAATGGTCCTCCCCACTACTGTGACCCAGCTCAAGGCTCACGTGTCGGCCGCCTCAAAGCGCAGTCGGAACTAGCGCTCCCGCCGTATTGCAGCTTACGGGCGTGGTATGCCTGGATACGCCTGGCGCACGGGGCACGCTCTCGCAATCAGTACACCCACGGCACAAAGCGCCAACTGCGACGACGGTATCCCGTGTAGTCGGGAAAGCGATCTTGGAGGTATCGCTCCTCGCGCGAGGCCTTCGCTGCAAAGAATAGGCCAATGCCAACGGCCAGGACCACGTG
>DASWFZ010000072.1:0-8565 GCA_036393975.1 bacterium
AACGTAGCGGGCCATGTCGGCCTTTTCATCCATGCTCATCCCCGCCATCGGCTCATCCAGTACCAACACTTTCGGGTCTAGCGCCAGGGCGCGGCCGAGCTCGACCTTCTTCTGGATGCCGTACGGGAGGTCAGCGACGAGGTGGGTCCGGACGTCTTCGATTTCCAGGAAGTCGATGATCTCTTCCACGATCGCGCGGTGGGCCACGTGTTCGCGCACGGCCGACCCGGTATACATCCCGCAGGACAGCACTCCCGCGTGCATGTGGATGACCCGGCCGGTCATGATGTTGTTGAGGACGGTCATACCGGGGTAGAGCGCGATGTTCTGAAACGTCCGCGCGATGCCCAACGCCGCCCGCGCATGCGGGGGGAGGTATGTAATGTTGCGATCACGGAAGAGGATGCGGCCGCGTTGCGGCCGGTAGAAACCGTTGATGCAGTTGAGGAGGCTGGTCTTCCCGGCGCCGTTGGGGCCAATAACTCCCAGAATCTCACGCGGAGCCAGCGTAAGACCCGCACCCGCGATCGCCTGGATCCCGTGGAATCTGAGGTGGAGATCCTCGACACGCAGGACCGGCTCGTCGGGGAGCATTGCCGACTATTTCCTGTCTGTGGGATTCCTTCCTTCAGAGGAGCGCCTTGGCTGGGAACGGAACTTGAACTCCGGAGCATGCGGGAGATGAAGACCCCCTCCGACGTGTACGATGCCGCCGAAGTGCAGCCGCTTTCCCAGCGGGCCGCGGCGCAGGAGGCGACTCTGCGGAGGGTCGCCGAACGCGCCTTGGCGGGATCGCCCCCCTTGCGGGCCGCCCTGGCCGCCGCCGCCCTCAGTCCTCAGACGCTGACGCTGGCTGACTTACCTCGGATTCCCCTATTGAAGAAAGACACGCTCCCCCTCCAGCAGGCTGCGGTGCCGCCGTTTGGCGGATGGTTGGCGAAACCACTCGCGGAGGTGCGACGGATCTTCGTGTCGCCTGGGCCAATATATGACCCCGAGGGTTTTGGGGAGGACTACTGGGGATTTGCGCCCGCGTTAGTGGCTGCG
Organism: bacterium; assembly: GCA_036393975.1. Lineage (GTDB taxonomy): Bacteria > Sysuimicrobiota > Sysuimicrobiia > Sysuimicrobiales > Kaftiobacteriaceae > 13-1-40CM-64-14. The sequence goes on from DASWFZ010000072.1 coordinate 1,048, forward strand.
GGGTTCCGTCGTGGAGATGTGGTCGTGAATACCTTCTCCTATCACTTCACCCCGGCCGGAGCGATGTTTGACGGGGCGCTGCAGGCCCTCGGGTGCGTCGTCGTGCCCACGGGCGTTGGCAACATCGAGACACAGGTGAAAGCGCTGGTCGAACTGCGGGCGCGCGGGTTCATCGGCACGCCCAGCTTTTTGGCTGCCGTGCTAGACAGAGTCCGCGAGCAGGCTGCGCCGTCTTCAGTGGAGGTAGCGTGCGTGTCAGGGGAAATGCTGCCGGAGACATTGCGCCGTGATGTCGAGGGGCGCCACAGGTTGCGGATCAGCCAGGCATATGGGATTGGTGACATCGGGCTCGTCGCCTATGAATGTCCCCAGCGCAGCGGGCTGCACTTGGCGGAGCGCGTCATTGGAGAAGTGGTCGATCCAGCGACGGGGGCCCCTGTGGTCCCTGGTGAGATCGGGGAGGTGGTCGTAACCTTCTTGAGCGAGTTGTATCCGCTGCTGCGCTTCGCGACCGGCGATCTGTCGCGGCTTGTCCCCGGTGAGTGTGCGTGCGGGCGGACGTCGCTGCGGTTGGAGCGCATCCTGGGACGCGTGGGCGACGCGGTGAAGGTACGGGGGATCTTCTTGCATCCTCATGACCTCGACCGAGCGATCGCGCGCCACCCGGAGGTAACTCGCTACCAGGCGGTGGTGACCCGAGCCGATCACAATGACGAACTAACCGTGCAGGTGGAGGCTGAGTTGCTATCGCACCTCGCTGAAGCAGTCGGCCAGAGCATCCGGGAAGCCACTCGGCTGCGCGCGGTCGTGGAGGTGGTGTCCCCTGGCACGCTGGGGTCAACGGAGAAGCGACTGGTCGATCGTCGGAAGTGGGAGTGATGGAGGCAGTGCAGCGTCGAAAGGGGCGAATCGGAACTGGGTGGTCGCACCCGGGGCATGGGGAGGGGCTGAGTCACGGTGGGACTGGAAGCTGATTGCACCGCGACCCACGGCGGGCGGAAGTCGGAGGGAAGGGCCTACCTCGAAACCGACAACTTGATCTTCCGCGGTGCATTCCGCCTCGCAATTCCCTTTACGGGCATGACCGCCGTGCGGGTAAGAGGCGGTCGCCTCACGGTGCAATTCTCAGGTGGGACGGCGACTTTCGCGTTGGGGGCCCATGCCCCGAAGTGGGCGGAGAAGATCCTGCATCCGAAGTCTCTGATCGACAAGCTCGGGGTCAAACCGGGAGACAAAGTGGCCGCTGTGGGCATCAAGGATGCGGATTTTCTGGACAAACTGCGCGCGCGGACGGACGTGCGAGGCCGAGTGACCACGGGCCACGACGCGATCTTCGTGCAAGCTGATCGCCGATCAGTCCTGTCGCGCCTAGACCCTCTCAGACGCGCCTTGGCCCCGGCGGGCGGTTTGTGGGTGGTCGCGCCCAAAGGCGTCAAGGAGATCACCGAAGCCGATGTTTTGGCCGGAGGACGGAAAGCCGGGCTGGTGGATGTCAAAGTGGTGCGGTTCTCAGAGACGCACACCGCACACAAATTCGTGATCCCCAAAATGCGGCGGCTTTGAATTGCCCCTGTTGTCGAGTGTTATAATGGCTCATGTTTCCTACGCCTCCTGCGCTCAATGGGCAGGGTGGCGATATAGGAGGTGGGGAGATGACGGAAGTACGGGTGGGCAAGGACGAGAGTTTGGATAGTGCCCTCCGGAGATTCAAGAGGCAGGTGAAGCGGTCAGGCATTCTTACGGACGCGAGACGGCACGAGCATTACGAATCCCCCAGTGCCAAACGGCGGCGGAAGCTGGCCCGCCGGAAGCGGCGCGGTGGCACCTCCGGCGGCGGCGCGTAGCAAGTCGTCCCGGGAATCTGGCCGATGCCGCTGTCTTATTTCTCTCGGTGTCCAGGTACGCGGCAGTAGACCCGTGAGGGAGAAGGAGGACAATGGTCCCCCTTCTGTCGTTCTGGATTACCGGGACGGAGCCACAGGACTGGTGACGTGCTGATGACGCTTGCTGATCGGCTCGAGGCCGACCTCAAGAAGGCGATGCGCGCCGGGGATGCCGTGCGCGTGTCAACCATTCGCCTCGCGCGGGCGGCGATCCACAACCTGGCGATCGAACGCGGTCGCCCCCCGACCGACGAGGAAATTGTCGAGGTGCTGAGCCACGAGATGAAACGGCGGCGGGAGGCGATTGAAGCCTACACGAAAGGCCGTCGTGACGACCTGGTCCGCAAGGAGTCCCTGGAATTGGCAATTCTAACCGAGTATGTCCCGGCTCCCCTATCAACCGATGAGCTCCGGAAGATCGTGGCCGATGCTATCGCTCAGGCCCACGCGAAAGACCCCCGAGATGTTGGGCGAGTCATGGCGGTCGTCATGCCTAAAGTGAAGGGCCGCGCCGATGGGAACACAGTGAGTCAACTCGTGCGAGAGCTGCTGGGAGCAGGGCAGTGATGTCTCTTCTCCGGCAGGGGAACTGGGGAGTGCGCGTCGCGTGAAGACTACAGGGACCGGCACCCGGAAACTCGTAAAGCGCGCCCGCAGCGCCGGGGGGGTCGTGTTTCGCCGCGAGAATGGCCGGCCACTAGTGCTGTTGCTGCAGCACACCAGCGGCAAATGGATGTTGCCCAAAGGAACCATTGAGGAAGGCGAAACTCCGGAGGGGGTCGCCCTGCGCGAGGTGCAAGAGGAGACCGGTATCTCCCGAGTCCGAGTCGTCGCCGACCTAGGCATGGAGCACTACCACTTCTACTGGAAGTCCGAGAACACGTACTACGATAAGACCGTCCACTACTTTCTCCTGGAGTTCCTCGGGGGCGAAGAGCCCCGGCCGCAAGCAGAGGAAGGGTTCGTGGCCTGTGAGTGGGTGCCTATTGACGAGGCGATCGCCCGCATTAAGTACAAAGAGACGCGGGAGGTCGTACGCCGCGCCCAAGAGTATCTGAGCGGAGGGTCGAATGCGCCCGGAGCATCCTGATCAGATCGTCCAGGCCACGTTGGACAAGTACGCTCGCTACATCAACGCCGGGCTGGCGAAGCTGTATCGGTTTGCCGACGTGATGACGACGGAGTGGGAGGCGAGCGGGGCCGTCATCCGCGATATCTATGGGAAGGAATACCTCGACTGTTCCGGAGGCCCTGCGGTGTTCAACGTGGGGCACCGCCATCCCCGCGTGATCGCCGCTGTGCAAGAGCAGCTGGACCGCATGCCGATGTCGGTGCGGGCCATGCCCCGTCAGGGCGAAGCGGATCTCGCTGAGCTACTCGCCCAGATTACTCCCGGCGACCTGCAGTACACTTTCTTTGCGAATAGCGGCGCGGAGGCGAATGAAGGGGCCTTAAAACTCGCCCGTCTCGCGACCGGGCGGACAGAGATCGTGGCGGCGGAAGGCGCGTTTCACGGCAAAACTATGGGGGCGCTGTCGGCGTCGGGGCGGGATAAGTACAAGACCCCATTTCAACCATTAGTCCCGGGGTTTCGCCACGTCCCATTCGGCGATATCGACGCCATGGACCGCGCGGTCACCACACACACCGCCGCGGTGATCTTGGAACCCATCCAGGGGGAGAATGGGGTGATTATCCCTCCGGATACCTACCTCCCCGCCGTGCGGGAGATCTGCACCCGCCGCGGCGCGCTGCTGATCCTTGACGAAGTCCAAACCGGACTGGGCCGCACGGGCAGGATGTTCGCCTGCGAGCACTGGGGCGTGGTACCCGATATCCTCACAATGGCCAAAGCCCTCGGCGGGGGCGTCGTGCCGATCGGCGCGTTCACCGGACGTCCCTCTGTGTGGAAGGCGCTAGAGTCGAACCCGTACTTGCACTCGTCCACGTTCGGCGGAAATCCACTGGCTTGTGCAGCGGGGATCGCGACGATCCGAGTCATTCAGGACGAGCACTTGGCTGAGCGCGCCACCGAACTCGGAAGATATCTCCTGGACCGCCTGACTGAGGTGGCCCGCCGGCACCCAGGGATCATCCGACAGGTCCGAGGCAAGGGGTTGCTGGTGGGTATGGAGTTTACAGACCCGGATATCGTGCTGCTCGTGACTGCGGAGGCTTTGCAGCGCGGCGTCATCGTGTTCTACAGCCTCAATAACCCGGCGACCTTCCGCATCGCGCCGCCGCTGATCATTACGAAAGCGCAGCTGGACCGGGCCGTTATGGCGTTGGAGGAATCCGTCAGCGTGGCGGAGGCGCTGCTGGCCGAGGTCGCAGAGGACGTGAAAGCACACTCGTGATCGCAAGCAGTTTGACATAACCGAGGCTCGAGGTTACATTGGGAGCGATAGAATTACAGCACCTGCGATGACGGAACTCGCCATTCCGAAGCAGGTCGGTTGCCACCGTGATCGGCACACAAGAGCCGGCCCGAGCGTACCCAAGATTGCGAGCGACGGCTGGAATGAGGGTGGTACCGCGGGAGCGCACCTCTCGTCCCTGGCGATGAGAGGTGTTTTGCTTTTTGTGAGATGAGCTGATGAGTCAACCGGGGCACACCTGGCAGCGCATTGCAGAACAGTTTCTGGACTACTTTCACACCCGAGAACACACCGTGGTGCCAAGTTCATCGTTGGTGCCGGCCGGAGATCCGACGCTGCTGTTCACCAACGCGGGGATGGTGCAGTTCAAAGATGTGTTTTTGGGACGGGAGGAGCGCTCATACCGCCGGGCGGCGACGCTGCAGAAGTGCATGCGGGTGCAAGGTAAGCACAATGACCTGGACAACGTAGGCCCCAGCCCCTGGCATCACACGTTCTTCCAAATGCTTGGAAATTTCAGTTTCGGAGACTACTTCAAGCGGGATGCGATCGCCTACGCCTGGGATCTCCTCACGCGGGAATACGCTCTTCCGCCCCAGCGTCTGATCATCACCGTGCACACCGATGACGATGAGGCCGAAGCTGCCTGGCGCGCCGTGAAGGTGCCCGCATCACGCATCCTCCGGATGGGAGACGCGACGAACTTCTGGATGATGGCCGATGTGGGACCCTGCGGCCCGACCTCCGAGCTGCATTACGACTGGGGTCCCGAAACCTGTACGTGCAAGCGGGCGGACTGCGGCGTCGCCTTGGACAACGGTTGCGCCAGGTGGCTGGAGTTGTGGAACCTCGTGTTCATGCAGTTTGATCAGCAGCCCGGCGGCACGCGAGTGAAATTGCCCCGTCCCGGCGTGGACACGGGAATGGGTCTAGAGCGCCTCACGGCGGTCCTACACGGGGTCGCGGATGACTACCGCACCGATCTGTTTACGCCGCTGCTGGATCGCCTCCAGCACATCCTCGGCCAGTCCGACCAGGAACGTGAGAAACACAGCATTCCCTATCGGGTGATGGTTGATCACGGACGCGCCATGACGATGTTGATGGCCGATGGCGTCACGCCGGGCAACGAAGGCCGGAGTTACGTCTTGCGCATGATCATGCGGCGTTCGATGCGCTTTGGCCGGTCCGCCGGCGTACGCCGCAAGTTCTTGGCCGACCTGTCCGGTGCTGTGGTCGACGAGATGGGGGACGCGTATCCGGAATTGGTGCGCCAGCGCACGTTCATTCAATCCGCGGCGGGCCAGGAGGAAGAGCAGTTCGCGCAGACGCTGACTGCCGGGATGGAGCGGCTGGAAGAACTCATCGCCAGAGCGCAGAAGGCATCCCGCACCGTGTTGTCTGGCGAGGACGTCTTCCGTCTGTACGACACGTTTGGCTTTCCGCTCGAGATGACGCGTGACATGGCACGCGAGCGGGGACTGATTGTCGACGAGGAGGGGTTTGCGCGTGCGCTTGCCGCGCAACGTGAACTATCCCGTTCAGCGCAAAAGTTCGGGCCTCGACCTGACGACCGCTTGTATACCCAGCTCGTTCGAGAGGGGCTGAGTAGCGAGTTCGTGGGATATGCGAAGTACGCGGCGCGTGCGCGGATCCTCGCTCTGCTCGTGGACGGCGGCCGCGTGGACCAAGCCGCCGATGGCGCCCAGGTTGAGGTGATCTTGGACCGGACACCCTTCTACCCCGAAGGCGGCGGCCAGGTGGCGGATACCGGGCGTCTCACCGTGCCTCGCGGGATGATCGAGATTACGGATACCCAGCGACCCGTCGCAGGGCTAATCGTGCACCGGGGTCAGGTCCGCGGGACGAGCGTCCGCGTCGGACAGCCGGTGCGCGCGGAAATCGACATCCCGCGCCGACAGGACATCATGCGGAATCACACGGCGACCCACTTGCTGCACCGGGCTCTGCAAGATGTTCTCGGAGAACACGCCCGCCAAGCGGGCTCGCTGGTTGCCCCCGACAGGCTGCGCTTCGACTTCGCCCATCCTAGCCCGTTGTCTGTCGATCAACGTATGGAGGTTGAGCGCCAGGTCAACGAGCACATTCTCGCTGACTTGCCCGTGCGCGCCCGCTGGATGGGCTACAAGGAGGCCCTGACGCTGGGCGCCATGGCTCTGTTTGGTGAGAAATACGGAGAGCGGGTGCGCGTGATCATGATTGGGGACTACAGCAAAGAGCTATGCGGCGGCACGCATCTGTCGCACACCAGCCAAGCGGGGCTGTTCAAGATCACCACAGAAGGCAGCGTGGCCGCCGGTATCCGACGCATCGAGGGAGTCACCGGCCGGGGGACTGCCTCGCTGCTGGAGTGGTTGGACAACACACTCCGTGCCGCCGGCGAGCGGCTCCGCGCTGCCCCAGACGATGTGCCGGATCGCGTGCGGCAGTTGATTGAGCGGGTGGACGCGCTCGACCGGGAGCTCCGCGCCACTCGCGCACGCACGCGCGCCAGCGCGGAGAGCGTGCCGGTGGTTGAAGTCGACGGGGTCACGTTTGCGTTTGCCGAGGTTTCTACGACAACCCCGGAGGAGCTGCGGGCGGAGGCCGACCGCCTTCGGACTCTACTAGACCAGGATCACAAGGTCGGCGCCGTCGTGGTGGGCTCGCCCGTGACGGGGGCGGTGGTGGTGACTCGAACCGCGGCGGCCTCCTCGCTTGATGCCGGGCGTTTGGTCCGTGTACTGGCGGCCGAGTTCGGGGGGAGTGGCGGCGGCCGCCCGACATTCGGGCAGGGTGGAGTAGGGGAAGCCTCCCGCATCGCCGATCTCGTGCGCCGCGGTCGCGATCCGGCCTTCCTGCGATCGCTGCTGCAACGCGCAAACGCGTCGTGACATCTCTCATCCTCAGCCTGCCGACCCCGTGAGGATTCTCGCTCTGGACCTCGGAGACAAACGCATCGGCGTGGCCGTTTCTCAACTCGGAGGCGCACTCGCTCTCCCCGACGGGGTCATTACCCGTCGGAACTGGGAGCAGGTCATGGGGGAGATTCGGGCGCGGCTGGATGCGGTGCAGGCGGATCGGATCGTGGTCGGGCTGCCCCTGCGCATGGACGGAACGGAGGGCCCGGCAGCAGTTGCCGCACGAAAGTTTGTCCAGCGTTTGCAGGCGACAGTGTCCGTGCCCGTTGACGTGCAAGACGAGCGCTTGTCTACGGCTGAGGCTGAACGGTCGCTGATTGCCGCGGACATGCGCCG
>DASWFZ010000073.1:0-3500 GCA_036393975.1 bacterium
ACTGCTCTTCCGGCCGCAGGCGACCCGAGTGCTCATGGTCGGGCTCGGCGGCGGCTCGGTCCAGAAACGATTCCGGCGAGACTACCCTCAGATGACGATCGCCGTCGCCGAACTCGACCCGAAGGTCGTCGAGGTGGCGCAGCGGTACTTCGCCGTCCGTGACGACCCGCGGCTACGAATCACGGTGCAAGACGGCCGCCTCTTTCTCCGCAAGGTGGATCAGAAGTACGACATGATCCTCCTGGACGCATACTTTGCGGAGTCCATTCCTTTCCACTTGACCACGAGCGAGTTTGTGCATCTCGCGCACACCCGCTTGGCCCCAGGCGGAATCGTCGTCTCCAACCTCATCGGCGCACTGGAGGGTCCGCAGAGTGCACTGTTCCGAGCGATGTATAAGACGTTTGCGACCACATTCGGAGGGCTGTACCCGTTCCCGACTGGATTTCAACCGAGTCGCGATCTGGAGACACTCCGCAACATCATTCTGGTGGCCTCTGACCAACGAGGCCTCACGCGCTGGGAGATCCTCGCGAAAGCGCGACAGGTCGCCCGGCGGGTCACCTTCCCGGAGTTTCGGACCTACGCGGGAGACTACTACGACGGCGAGATTCTGAGCGCGGATGTCCCGGTGCTGACGGATGATTACGCGCCGGTGGACACGCTTCTGCCGTACCGGAATTGGACCCCCCGCAAACCATAGACACCACCCTCTGTTTCGTTCGCCAGCGATCCGCACCGCCTCTCGTTTGACCGTCAACGCCTCCGAAACGGTTACGGGGGCAGGCACTCGGGCCGGTCTCGTGTAATCACCGGAAAGACACAGTCCACCTCCGGGAGGAACCTTATCGTGGGGATCCGCAGCATCGGTGCGGTGCTGGCCCTGGCGCTCGTCGTGGCGACGCCGCTAGCGGCGTGGGCCTTCGTCTTCCAGAATGGGGACACGGTCACCGCCGCCGACGGACTATCTGATGATCTGTATGCCGCCGGTCAAACGGTAACAGTCACAGGCCGCATCGATGGTGACGTCGCAGCCGCCGGCCGCGTGGTCACGATCACCGGCACGGTCACGGGCGGGATTCTCGCCGCAGCACAGGATGTGCGGATTACTGGCCCCGTCGGACGAACTGTGCGGGCAGCGGGGCAGTCCGTGGCCATCGAGAGTGCCGTAAAAATTGACGCCCTCGCCGCAGGCCAAGAGATCTACGTCCGCCAGCAGGCGCACATTGGGCGAGATCTGCTCGCCAGCGGCCAGACCGTCTACGTGGCCGCAACCGTCGATCGGTTCGCCCGCCTGATTGGAGATACGGTCGTGGTCGCTGGGCGGGTCGGGAAAGGACTGCGCGTGGATGCCCGCCATCTGACGATCATGCCCACGGCCCAGATCGATGGCGATGTGCGTTATTCGGCTGAACTTCCTGTCGACGTGCGCGCCGGCGCAGTGATCAAGGGCAAGATCGAGAGAGTCGCCCGCCCGATGCGACGTGAGGCCCAGCTGCTGGGCCTCGCCGTCCCGGTGGTGTTCCGGATCTGGGAAGCCCTCGCGCTTCTGTTGATCGGCCTGGTCATCGTCACCGTGATCCCGCACCGCGCCCGCGAGATTTCCACAATGGAGATCCGGCGGTTCCCCTACAGTCTCCTGGTTGGTCTCGTCGTGCTCCTCGCCTTTCCGGTGGTCTGCGCAGTGCTTACCGTGACTGTGATCGGCATCCCCCTGGCGGTTGCCATCGCGTTCTTGCTCGCCGCCGGCGTCTACCTGTCGCAGGCGTTTGTGGCTGCGGCCTTGGGCAAGGTGCTGCTCGTGCCTATCGGCCGCGGAAAGGATCTCTCCGCATCGCTCCACCTCACAGTTGCTGTCGGAACCGTGATCTTGGCCCTTCTCTTTGCCCTCCCGTTCGGGTGGGTGGTTCGGCTGCTCGCCGTGATGAGCGGGTGGGGGGCGGTATGCATCACCGTGTGGCGGTCGACCGGAGGATGGACGGGGATTACGGCAGGGTTGCGCCCCTCGCCATGAGTGCGGGGAAATAGTCGTTCGGCCTACCCCCGGACCGTGCTGCCCGCGGCAGGGTGCGGTGAGGCACGTCCCGCGAAAATGCGACGAGATCCGCCACGGCCTCGCTCCCTCATCATCGACACAGACACCGGGATCGATGACGCCATCGCCCTGCTCCTGGCCCTCGCCAGCCCGCACCATCGGGTGGCGGCGATCACCGCGGTCAATGGGAACGTCCCCCTCGATCACGTGGTGCGCAACATCCGCATTGTCCTCGACGCCGCAGGGGCTCCGCCGACCCCTGTGTTCCCCGGGGCCCCGCGCCACCTTGTCGGCGAAGGAGTCCACGCTCGGCACGTCCATGGGGACGACGGGTTGGGAGATGCAGGCTTCCGGTCGTCGACGCGCCCCGTGGAGGACGAGCACGCCTCCCGCGCCCTCATTCGGATGGCGCGGGAGAATCCGGGCTTCCACACGCTGGTCACGCTTGGCCCGCTGACCAACATCGCACTCGCCTTCGCTCTCGCCCCGGACCTCCCGCAGCTGTTTGCCCGCATCGTGACGATGGGGGGCGCGGTGCACGGTCGTGGAAACGTTACCCCCGCCGCTGAGTTCAACATTTTCGCCGACCCCGAGGCCGCGGCGATTGTCTTCGAACGGACCCCGGAGTTGACGTTGGTGCCCTGGGAGACCGTTCTGGAGACCTCGGTCCCCTGGGAACAGTGGGAGTCCCTGACGAGTGCAGGACCGCTGGGGCAGAAGTTCGTGCGGCCGATGACAACACGCCTGACGCAGCGGCATCGGACGACGCGCGACGGGTTCTTGCTCGCTGATCCGCTGGCGATGGCAGTTGTTTTAGATGAGAAGTGTGCCACGAAGATACGCGCCGCGCACGTCCACGTGGAGACAGGCGAACGTGCCCGGGGACTGACGCACGCCGCGGCGCCTCGAGACCCGCAACGAGAGAACGCCCGGATTGTGGAAATTGTCGATCGCAACACGTTTCTCGCACTGCTAGAGCGGACATTCGCCCGCGAGTGCCATTTGTAGTCCCCACGAACGACGCAGCTTCCCTCTCCTCGTTGCATCTAGATCCTCCACCCACCTCGAGAAAATCCCGCGGCAATAAGGAACGAGGAGCGGTCGCGTTCTTCTCGAAGGAGTGGGAGGCCCTACGCCTGTTGGGGCCAAGGAGGGGTTGCCCATGTCAGCACGACAGATCGCCTACGTGGCGGTCTTCATCGCACTTTACGCCGTGATCGGGCAAGTGATCCGATTCATCCCGAACCCCATGGTGCCAGGGGCCATCATCGCTCTCAACATGACGATCGTGGTCGTCGCCGGGATTCTCCTAGGCCCAGGGCCGGGCGCCCTGGCCGGAGGGCTCGGCAGCTTACTGGATGGCATTGTTCGCGGCAGCGCCTATCAGCTTTGGGCTATCGGCCCACACGCGGTCATGGGATTCGTGGCGGGTCTTCTGGGGCGGACCAACCCGACGCTGGCTCCA
>DASWFZ010000074.1:0-1527 GCA_036393975.1 bacterium
TTCGAGAAGGGCGGCGCGGCTCTGGTGGACCTTCCCAACGGTCCCGCCGCCGGCGGGCGGCTCCGCTGGTTCCTCAAGCCACGCATCCTCAGGAGCCTCGCCGGCCCGGCTGAGATCACTGCACCTCGAGTCGACCCCTGAGATGGCCGAACTGGTCTGGGCTCGACGGCCGTTTCGGATGCTGCACGGCTCCGAGCGGGATCTCAGGCAATAGATGTTGACACCCGCGTATTAGAGGTCCACCGTAGTTTCCGTTACAAGTTCGTGACGCGCCTTCGAGGCGGGATACTCGAACGCGCGCCGGCTTGAACGTTGCGACCGCACGTCGCGAGGTGCAGTGAGGTGCACCCCACGCTTCGCTAAGGGCTCCCCGCAGGCCGCCCTGTAGTCCCTACATCGTTCTGGCTCGCCCCGGCAGGTCTCGCTGCCACGGTTCGGTCTCTGAGACTGCGCCTCAGGCTCAGCGAGAAAGGTACGGTCGAAATGTCTCGTCCGACGACACGGACGCCCGTGGCGATCTTCAACTCCCACTCGGAGTTCGTCGACGCCCTCCGCGCGGCCCTCGATCGCGAGGGTTTGCCGACCGCCACGGCGCTCTTGGCAGAGATCCAGGATGGCACCCTCGATCTCGTCGCCTTCCTGGAGGTGCATGACCCCCGTGTGATCGTGTACGACCTTCCCCGTCCCTTCGAGAGGCACTGGAACTTCCTCCGGCTCCTGAGGCAGACCGACGCCCTGCGGAAGAGGACCTGGATCCTCACCACCACCGACAAGAAGGCGCTGGACGCGGCGGTGGGAGCGTCGGACGTGATCGAGATCGCCTTCGGCGAGCCCTACGACCTCGGCGCGGTCGTGAAAGCTGTGCACCATGCTCTGGCAGATGGGCGGCCGCCCAGGCCGGAGAGGCTACGCACATAACCCGTCACAAATCCCCCGAGACCGCAGCCGAGGCCAGCCAGCGAAGCCCGCGAAATCCTTGATCCACGAGGCCCCTGGGCTTGGCCCTTGATCGAGATTGAAAGCCCATGGAACTTGACAACCTGTGCGCGGGCGGTTCACTCTAAATTTGTTACAAGGTGGTGACGCGCTTTCTGGGCGGGATGCCTGAACGCGCGCCGGCTTGACCATAGCGACCCCAGGTCGCGAGGTGCAGTGAGGTGCACCCCCCGCTCCGCTGACGGCTCCCCGCAAGCCGCCTTCCCTGTACATCCCGGATCGTTGTGAATCGCCCCCGGCAGGTTTCGCTGCCACGGCTCAGCCTCCGAGTCGGCCCGACTCGACGAGGAGAGGGCACAGCTTCACTCCGCCATGACGAAGAGGACGCCGGTAGCGATCTTCAACTCCCATGGGGAGTTTATCGACGCCCTCCGTGAGGCGCTTGATCGCGAGGGCTTGCCGACGGTGACTGCGTTATTGGCAGAGATCCAGAGCGGCGCGCTGGATCTCGTCGCCTTCCTGGAAACTCATGACCCGCAGGTGATCGTATACGACCTCCCCCGCCCTTTCGAGAAGCACTGGAACTTCCTC
>DASWFZ010000075.1:0-7266 GCA_036393975.1 bacterium
GTATGCGCACATCCCCCTGCTTTTCGTGATCCTGTCGGGGTTGGTGTTCTTCGGATGGGGCGAGGTCTACAGCCTATTTCCTGCGACTTGCGGAGACCTGTTTGGGCGCAAGTACGCGACCACTAACTACGGTGCGTTGTACACAGCCAAAGGCACGGCGTCCTTGCTGGTGCCCCTGGGCAGCTATATCCAGGCAGCCACGGGGAGCTGGATTCCGATTTTCAGGCTGTCCATCGGGTTTGATTTTGCGGCGGCGCTTTTGGCCCTCTTCGTCCTTAAGCCGTTGAGGAAACGGTGGATCGCGGCGGGAGGGAAAGGCGGCTAGTCCTTCGCCCCGTCGCGGTTGTGAAAACACCCACCCGGTGTGGCGGAACACTCCGCCACACCGGGTGGTTTGACTTCTAGTGTTTGGGACGTCTTCCTCAGGCGTTCTGCACTTTCGGTCTGGTTCAGCTAGCGTTGTGACGCGTTCGCGGGGTTTCGTGGGAGCGGAGTCGGCCCCACGGGGAAGGTGTGGCGATGCTCTTTCCACAACGCGATGAATCCCGCGCGCTCAGCAGGTTTCCGATCGCCCTCCTGACCCTTGTCGCGGCAAACGTGTTCGTCTTCCTCCTTGAGCTGAGATTGGGCGACCCCTTCGTTCTGCGGTACTCGATGAAGCCTGCCGAGATTGTCCAGGGAGTGCATCTCGAAACCCTGTTCACGTCGATGTTTCTCCACGCCAACATCTTCCATATCCTCGGCAACATGGTGTACCTGTGGGTGTTCGGGGACGAGCTGGAGGCGAACTACCTCGGCCCGATCCGCTTCGTGCTGTTCTACTTCGTCTGCGGACTGGCGGCCGGTGCCTTGCAGATCGCGGTCAATCCGACTTCGACCGTCCCGAATCTCGGCGCGAGCGGCGCGATCGCTGGCGTCCTCGGTGCGTTCTTGGTCGAGTTCCCGCACGACCGGATCTTGGTCGCGATCCTCGTGCCGTTTTGGATCGCCCACACACGCATCAGTGCTGGGGTGTTAATCGGAATTTGGTTTGTCCTGCAACTCATCGGTGGTGTCGGCAGCATCTCGGCCACATCCGGTGGGGTCGCGTATTTCGCTCATATCGGGGGGTTCATTGCGGGTCTCGTGCTCATCAAGCTCTTCGGGGCCGGACTACGCACCACAGGCGAATACGACATTCGCCAGCAACGAGGCTGACAGCGGATCTAAGAGATGGGGGCTGACGTTGGCGGTGCGGACAGCAAAGCTCATTCCTCGAAAGCTAACACAGTCACCTCGCGTGGGCAATCCAATTGCATCAAACTAGAGACGGTGTAACAGCCGGGGAGGAACAGGATCTCAAACGATCGTGGCGGCTAGTCCGTGCTTCTTGGCTAGTTGTCTCTTTGTTTAGGGCGCAACCTCGGCGATGTGGCGCGGAATCATGCGAGTGATTATCGGGACGGCGACGAGTGAGACGGTCGTTGCGTAAAATCGGCCGCAACTGGGAACGCCAGAGGGTCAAGGCTAAGGCAGATTGATCCCGATGCCTCCCACGCCGCCACCGGGTGGGCTGCCACCGCCACCACTGGGTGGTGATCCTCCTCCTGCAGGAGGTGCACCGCCTCCAGTTGGCGGGTTCGGTGTCGGGGCACTGGGGACCGTCACGCTAGGAGTCGAGGGAACGCTGGGCGTGGTAACACTTGGCACCGCAGGTACGTTGGGTACCGTCACGCTAGGAGTCGAGGGAACGCTGGGCGCGGTAACACTTGGCACCGCAGGTACGTCAGGTACCGTCACGCTAGGTACCAAGGGAACACTGGGCGCTGTGATTGTTGGCAGGAGGTCAGGCAGGGTCCCAATCGGTGGCGTCAACGGATTCGTTGGGACCGGGTTGTCGATGATGCTGCTCGGTAGAAGGTTAGGCGAGGGCGGGTTGAGAACGGTCGGCGGGGTAAGCACGCTCGGCTGGCTCAATACGCTCGTGCTGCCCGTCGTCGCTGGCGGCGCTACTCTCGTGCCACCCGTCCCCACTGGACTTATCGCCACACTCTCCAGAAGGAGCTCAGGTCGTTGGGGCGTGAAGATCGACGCGTGGGTACTGGTCGGCCACAAGAGCGACATTAACTCGCGGAGAAGGACAATCGGGCTGCGAACAAGGAAGCTCAGGGAAATCGACGGTCCTACTGCCCAGATGAACGCAGCCGTCGCGACCACCAAGAGGGAAATGAGTGGCTTACGCTTCACTTTAAGCACCTCCGGTACGATGAGTCTATCAGGTCCCTTGGGTAGATGGAAGGACTAAGTAACCGGGTTACAGAGCAAAAACCATGCCACACCGCCGGCCAATAGCAGCCCTCATCCGCCCGAATCAAGGCCCGCTAGGCAGGACTGAGCGCCTGGACACAGAGGGAACGACTTCTCCGACATGATCCGACAGTGGAACAGGCTCTCGCTCATACACCGGTACACGATCCTCAGCGCTGCGATCACGGTCGCCTTGGCTTTCGTGTTCTCGGAGGCGATGCTGCGTTGGATTGAACGTCTTGCCATCGAAGACGAAGCCAAGGTCGGGGCGGAACAGGTGTTGCGGGCGATCGCCCCACAGCTCAAACCCAACGACTTTGGCCGGACGCTCTCCTCCCAACAGCGCGCATTCCTCGATTCAATCTTTCGATCCAAAGGGGGCCTGAATCGGGCGGTGCGGGTCCGGCTCTGGCGCGCTGACGGGCTATTGCTGTACAGCAACGCCTCCGAATCAAAAGCAGTGCAAGCGATCCGCGTCAACCTGTCCACGCAAAACGGCTTCGCCGTTTTCGCCGAGCGTCAAGGACAGGCGGACCAAGCCGCGGCCGGGTTGGTGCGTTTCTTTGTTCCCCTCACCATCGAGGGGGAGACCAAGCCCATTGCCGTCTTCGATATTTTTTATGATTTAGCACACCGGCTGGATGATATCCGCTGGAGAGTGCGCACGACCGTGCCGCTGGGGTTCTTCTTCCTGTACGTGGCAATCTTTGCGCTCGTCGATCGAGGATCCCAACAGTTGGAAAAGCAGAAGGCCGATCTCAAATCAGCATACTTGGGGACTTTTCTGTCGCTGGCCAGTGCGATCGACGCGAAGGATTCATCCCTTGGTGACCACTCCTCCAAAGTGGCTGATCTTGCCGTGCACGTCGCGCGCGCGCTGAAGCTTCCTGCGGAGATGATCGACGACGTCCGCATGAGCGCGCGGCTGCACGATTTGGGGAAAATCGGCGTGCCCGACGCGATCCTCATGAAGGCGGGTCCCCTCAATCCCGATGAGCTCGTGGTCATGCGCAATCACGCTGAGCGCGGCTTTGAGGTACTTCTCAAAGCGCCGCTCTCCGATCGGGTCAAACTAGCGGTGCGGCACAGTCATGAGCGGTGGGACGGCAACGGATACCCGGGGGGGTTGTCGGGCGAGCATATTCCGTTGATATCGCGGATCGTAGCCGTGGTGGACGCATATGAGGCCATGACGAGCGACCGTGTCTACCGCAAAGGCATGCCCATCGAAGTCGCGCTCGAGCGCTTGGAGCGGGATTCCGGATCGCATTTCGACCCGCGCATCACGAAAGTCTTCGTGCAACTCGTCAGAAAGAACGCGACCCTCGCCGCCCCCGGTCCGCGCGCGGTTGCTTCCTATTAGCCAGAAGATGAGGAGGGGGTGCATTGGGGTGTGAACGCGACGGACCCTGTCAGTGCCTGGATCCTGCGAAGCTCTCCCGGCCAGAGACCTCTTTCGGGCAGGGATTTGTCGCTTCAAGGCGAATTCGGTGGAAGATTTTTCGAGGAGACACATCCCACCTTATCTACGCACCTCCGACCACGCCTGCTAGACCACGCTTGCGATGCGGGTGAAGGGATGCGACCGACGGCGCGGCAGTACTGGGGAGGGCTTTTGGTTGCGGGCCTCCTCACCATCCCTGGATATGGGGCCGGAGACCTCGACGGCACGCTGCCTTCTCCAGTGGTTCCGCCCTTCCTCGCAACGGCCGGAGCCCAGACCCGAGCCACGCAGATGCTGGTATCCGCGTCGACTATTCCGTCCGTTCCCGAGGCCCCGCCCCACCTGATCCAGCGCGCGTTGTTCTGGAGTTCACCGGCCTCAGCCGACGCGATGACCGTTCCCCTCACCTCAAACGAGGCTTTCATCGTTGTGCAAGCCGGACAGACCCTGTGGGCTATCGCAGAACAACACAAAGTGACCGTCGAGGCGTTGCAGGCGGCTAACGACGTGACCCGAGCTCCCCTCTTGGCCATTGGTCAGCGGTTGGTGATTCCCGGTCGGGCAGAGGCCGCCGTCCCGCCATCCACGCCGTCCGCCCTCCCGGCCCCTGGGGCGATAGCCTCGCACCCAAGCCACCCGATCTCCCGAATTGTGGGTGACGGGGAGACGTTATGGGATATTGCCCAGGCCTATGGCGTGTCCGTTGACGCGATCGTCGAAGCCAACGCTCTTCCCAGTGGCGACCTGATCTTCCCCGGCGAGCATCTCATGATCCCTCTCCACACGGTTGGAGTGGCCGGAGGTATTGTACCCCGCCCCCGGCGACCGACCGTCAGCTTGGCCACCGTCTTTGTGTGGCCGGCGCGCGGCCGGGTAACGTCGGGGTTTGGGTTTCGGCGACACCCCGTTTTCGGGACCCAGGAGATGCACACGGGCATCGATATCGGGGCGCCGTTAGGAACTCCCGTCGTGAGTGCGCGGGCCGGCACAGTGATCGCCGCTGATTGGGAGGGAGGGTATGGGAAGCTCGTCCGGGTCGATCACGGAGATGGGCTGACGACGTCATACTCTCACCTCTCGCAGATTGCCGTCCGCGTGGGCCAACAGCTCTACCCCGGAGATCTGATCGGCTATGTGGGCAATACGGGATTCAGCACGGGTCCTCATCTGCTGTTTGAGATCCGTGTCCACGGCCGGCCGCTCGACCCCTTGAAGTACCTGTAGGACCACACACTTTCCGTTCGCAGGGTCCCGAGGCCTGTCAATTTGCGGGCGCCTGGGTGTGCTGTTCCCCACCTTGGCCGCGCCGATGTCAACCTCACGCGGATCCGCGCAGGGACGTTTGTCACCGTAACGGTGAGTCTCGACTGTATTCATTGACACTTTATTGCTACTGCTGTAGACTGCAGGTGCAGCCAGGAGACCGCCCCAGAAGGAATCGCGTCCCACGGCTTCTTTAGATTTCCCAGCTCCCGCTGGATGGATCGCACCTTCACCCAGATGCGCGTCCTCTGGATGGCAGTGCCGCCGCGAAAGGAGACTCGTCCACGATGAAACGAGTTTACCTCTTATTTCTCGCCGGACTCGTGATGATGAGCGGGCTAGGAGTGCCTCTGCCCATTGACGCTGGGTCTGCCGTCCGGATCGTCGTCCTGTCGGATCTGACCGTCCGGGCCGAAGAGGTGGGCATTTCCAGCAAGCAACTGACCTTGATCCACTTTGAGATGGGGGATGTCAGCATGGTGGCTGTCGGCGACCCCACCATCGTAAGCGTCACCGTCAAAGGACCCGATGTCCTGCTCAAGGCAACGGCCTCGTCGGGGACCACCAACGCCTTCATCTGGCAGGCAAGCCGCTACACCCAGTGGCTCATGGTCGTGCGCCAGGATAGCAAAGACGCGCGCCTCATCGTCGTCAAGGATGCGGGTCCCGCCGGACGCGAGGAGTCCCTTCAAGCGGCGGACCGGCCGGCCCCTGATGGGTCCAATGTGACGGAGGTACAAGCGGGAGCACCTGCTGCGGACCGGTCGTCGGTCGGTGTCGGGGGTCATCCGGGTGAACGTCGGATCGTCAGCAGCCAACCGGCCCCGGACAAATCTGACGTGATAGCGTCGGTCACCAATCCTCCCGACCAGTTGGTTCTCTCCCAGGTGGCGATGGCCATCGCTCCGCGTGTGATCGATGGGCAGATCTTCTTCTACTACACGTTGGAGAATCACGGGCCAGAGACCCTGCTGACCGATGTTCTGCGGCTCCGGATTTTGGATCGCGACGGACATCGGCTCGCGTTTAGCATCAATCGGGTGTCGCCCTCTGGCCGCCTTGGACGGCTGCAGACGAATGACGTCGAGTACGGAGTCATTGCCCTCGGTTCTGCAGAAAGCGGACTCGTCTTGGAGTGGAAGTTGGGGACGTTTGGTTCCGGCGCGCAACACCAGCTCCGCCTCGGCCTCCCCGCTCGCTCAGTTATCACCCCCTAGGGCCTTGGTTCAGGGCGGGGTGGGGGGTATTGGGCTCGCAGGCCGAGCTCGCTTCGGACCGCCGGCTGGGTGTTGGAGCCCAACCCTCTGATCAGACGAGTAGCGCCTCGAGTCTTGCCCGCTTAGCCCGCCCGCTTCTCGGCCTCGCCTCGCGAGTACGCCGGGTGTGACTTTACGAGGGCCCAGCGGGTGAGAAGGAGCTCGCGGCGCAGTGAATGCAGTAGTGAATTGTCTTTCTGATCTTTAGCGCGCTCGATGAGTTTCAACAGACGGCTAGTTTGAGCACCTAGGCTTTCGGGACTCAGTGGGTCTTGGTCTACCTCGTCAGGTCCCCAGGGGTGTGGATCAGGGAGCACCACCTGCACGGCCATCTCGCGCAAGGTGTGAGCGAGCACATCCATCCGGTGCGCATGGCCCGGGCTGTCCGCCGGCCAGTCCTCGTCGTGACTCACCCGTTCCGTCCCCCCGGTGCCCTACCGTAGGCCGCGGATCCCATAGCCTTCGGCTGTGGGTACAACGGTTACCATGCACTTGGGAAACCAAATGCAGAATATGAAGCAGATGGGTACGTCTTCCCCGCGCAGCTGCAGCAGCGGAATGATTCCGCGCCGGGCGTAAGTCTCCATTGAGTCCAGGTTAAGCGGAAACGGTACGCTGCCGACAATCGTTTCCTTCAGAGACTCCATGGCGGGGTCGCCTGGCCAACCCAAGATGGAGCTACTACTCTGGTCCCGCGAGGTGAACAGGTGGTGCCAGTAGGCTGCTTCAAACTCGCGGGCCTGGCGGGCGGGATCGTAGTAGTCACTTGCCGCCGCTAGCGCCGCATCAACTGCACCTATCGGAGCCGTCGGCACAAGCAGGATCGCCCCGTCATGAGGCCAGCAGCTCCGGTAATCCTTGTGCGGGATGCCCAGAGCATCCAGGCCATTGTCGACCATCCACGGGTTGAGGGGGCTGGGCGGGATGCTTGCGGCTAGGGCGACCGCTGCCAGCGTCTGCACGAAGGTGGCCGGGATCAATGTCTCGTCGTGGCCGCCATAGAAGATCTCAACGTGC
>DASWFZ010000076.1:0-1920 GCA_036393975.1 bacterium
GGCAGGGCTCATTCGGGGCTGGCCGGCGCGGTGGACCGCCGTCCAAGAGCGCTCGCCTGCAGCGCGGCATCTGGCGTTCCGGCACATCAAAGGGATCACGACCGGCATGCGAGTGAATTGGTCTCTGCAGCCCCACCAAGAGGGGACCACCGTCCTGCTCGAGCATGACCTGGTCATCCCGTGGCCCTTGGTGGGCGAGACGATCACCGACTGGATCGTGGGCCCGGTCTTCATTGATTGGATTGCCCGTCAGACTCTGATGGCGGTCAAACAGGCGGTGGAGCACGAGTAGAGGGAGGAGCATCATGCGACGCGTGGTGGTGACGGGGATTGGTGCCCTGACCCCGATCGGCATAACGGGCGCAGGTCTCTACGACGGGGTACGTCGTGCGCGCTCCGCCGTTGGGCGGATTACACGATTCGACGCCTCGTCGTTCCACTGCCAAGTGGCCGCCGAGGTCCCGGACTTTGACCCGCTGGCTTACATGGATGCTAAGCGGGCGCGGCGGCTCGACCGGTTTGCCCAATTTGCCGTGGTGGCCGCCCGCCAGGCGGTCGATGACGCGCACCTGCACCCAGAAGATGAAGATCATGACAGGTGCGGCTGCTTTGTGGGGGCAGCGTTGGGGGGCGGGGCCTTCGCCGAGGAGCAGCATGCGATCTTCCTAAAAGAAGGCATCAAGAAAGTCAGACCGACACTGGCGTTGGCAGTCTTCAGCGGATCGGCTTCGTGCAACATCGCCATCGAGTTTGGACTGTGCGGGCCGAGCAGCGCGAACTCCGACAGTTGCAGTTCCGGTGCCATCGCAATCGGGGAGGCTTTCCGTCTGATCAAGAGCGGGGAAGCTGACCTGATGCTGGCGGGGGGGGTGGAGTGCCCGCTGTCCCCCCTGATTTTTGGGGCGTTCGATGTGATTCGCGCGATGTCCACCCGCAATGACGATCCCCAACGCGCGTGTCGGCCGTTCGACAAGGACCGCGACGGTTTCGTGATGGGAGAGGCCGCCGCGATCTTAGTGTTGGAGGCACTCGATCATGCAGTGAGGCGCAACGCGCCAATCTACGGCGAGATCCTCGGATACGGTACCACAAATGATGCCCACCACATGACCGCCCCGCTCCCTTCAGGTGCCCAGGCGGCGCGGGCGATGCGTTTGGCTCTGGACGAAGCGGGTCTGGCTGTCGAGCAGATCGGATATATCAACGCGCACGCCAGCAGCACACCCCTCAACGATACGGTGGAGACGAAGGCCATCAAGGCGATTTTCGGTGAGCAGGCCTACCGGGTACCGATTAGTGGGACGAAGGCGATGCACGGCCATGCGCTCGGGGCGACGGGCGCGGTCGAGGCGGCCATTTCCATGCTCGCGTTCCGCCACGACTATCTCCCCCCGACCATCAACCTCGATGAACCCGATCCAGAATGTGATCTGGACTACATCCCCAACGAGGGACGCGAGGCCCATGTGGAGTACATCCTCAGCAACTCATTCGGATTTGGAGGAATTAACGCCAGTCTCGTCTTTGGCCGATTGTCTGAGAGGTGAGGCGGGGAAGGAGTACCGCTAGAGACGACAACCCACACTGTTCCTGCGTTCTTCGACCAGGTCCCTCCGTATCGGTGCGGAGGTAGAGGCCTAAACGTGAATGGCGGGAGCCAGAAAACACACTCCGCTGCGGATCCGAGCCCCCGCCGATCCGCCCTGATCGTCCCAACCGTTAGTCTGTGATCACACGTTGACGGTGAGAGACTCCCGGCTCCCGGGCGTCACTTCGACGCGATCTGTCCTCGGATTTCTCCTCCGGGGTGGGCGACGGTGTGAACATTCGCATAGGTCCTGCCATCCTTCATCGACTGGGCCAGCTCCACGAGTGTCGCCCCACAGGCCGAGTTCACGATGTTGGCGTTGGTAAACATGG
>DASWFZ010000077.1:0-2625 GCA_036393975.1 bacterium
GGCACGGCAGAGAACGCGGCGGATCCGGGTCGGGAAAGTGGAGATCGGCGGGGGCGCACCCGTGTCTGTGCAGTCGATGGCCATTACCGACACGCGCGATGTGGAAACAACCCTGGTCCAAATCTATCAGCTGGCCTCCGAAGGCTGCGAAATTGTCCGGTTGGCGGTTCCCGATCAAGAGGCCGCCCGGGCGTTGGCGGAGATCAAGCCGCGCAGCCCGGTGCCTCTCGTTGCCGACATCCACTTCGACTATCGCCTGGCCCTCGCGGCGTTGGAGGCAGGGGTGGATAAGCTGCGGATTAACCCAGGGAATATCGGCAGCCGAGAGCGCACGCGCATCGTGGCCAAAGCGGCTAAGGAGCGCGGAGTGCCCATTCGGATCGGAGCCAATATCGGGTCGCTTAGTAAGGCCATATTGCGCCGGTATGGCACCCCCTGCGCCGATGCGCTGGTCGCGAGTGCGATGGAAGATATCAAGGTGCTGCAGGATCTGGACTTTCACGACATCGTCATTTCCGTTAAGTCCTCCGAGGTCCCGATGGCCGTCGACGCCTACTCCCAGATCAGCGAGTTGGTCGACTATCCGCTGCACGTCGGGATTACGGAAGCGGGCACCGCGTGGGCGGGGGGGATCAAGTCCGCCGCCGGGATTGGAGCAATTCTTGCCCGGGGAATCGGCGACACCATCCGCGTGTCGTTAGCTGCGGATCCGGTCGAAGAGGTCAAGGCGGGGTTTGAGATCCTCAAGAGCTTCGGGCTGCGCACGCGTGGGGTCCAGCTCATCGCCTGCCCGTCCTGCGGCCGCGCCGAGGTCGATATCATCAGCATCGCACAGGAAGTCGAGCGGAGGCTGGCCCGGATGGACGCTCCGGTGAAGGTCGCGGTCATGGGGTGCGCCGTGAACGGTCCCGGGGAGGCCCGCATGGCCGACTTGGGGATCGCTTGTGGCCGGGGAATGGGCTTGCTGTTCCGAGGAGGCAAAATTGTCGCCAGTCTCCCTGAAGACAAGCTCGTGGACGCCTTGATGGATCAGGTGGCCGAAATCGCTCGCGAGAAAGCGCTCACCCCGCAATGATTCCCTTCGAGCAGGTCGGCGAATCCGTCTTACGCCTCGTGCTGGCGATGGTGCTGGGCGGGGTGATTGGGTGGCAGCGGGAAAGTGCAGACAAGCCCGCCGGGTTTCGCACGCACATTCTGGTGTGCGTCGGGGCGGCGCTGTACACTCTTGTGTCCGCCGTGGGGTTTTTCGGCACGGGGGCCGATCCGGCGCGGGTGGCCAGCAACGTAGTGGTGGGCATCGGCTTTCTGGGTGCCGGCACCATCTGGCGCACCGGCGTTACGGTCCAAGGGCTGACGACCGCTGCAACGCTATGGACGGTGGCCGCGATCGGCCTGGCCTCCGGGGTAGGCTACTATGTCGGCGCGATCTTTACCACAGTGCTCGTGGTGGCCGTGCTCACGTTTTTCAAGATCTTCGAGATCCGGATCCCGAAGTCCGGGCAAGGCCATCTCATCCTGGAGATGGCCGACCGGCCTGGCCAACTGGGGAAAATCGGCACGGCGCTAGGTGCGTTTGGGGTGAACATCGAGGGTGTCGAGCTTTCGCAGCGTGCCGTGGATCGGGTGACGCTGGCGATGACCGTCCGGCTGCCGGCGCGCATCAGCCGCCACGAACTGTTGGTGGCGCTGGGAGAGATCGAGGGCGTGGATGAAGTGCGGTGGGAAGATGCCGCCGCGGCGGCATGATCCCATTACGCGATAACCTTCCGTCGTCAACCCTTCCGATCGTCACCGTCCTGCTCATCCTGGCCTGCACGGCCGTATTCTTGCACGTGTTTTATGGCCTCCCCTCCGATGCTGCCGCCCAGCGCGTCTTCATGCATTACGGGGCGATTCCCTCGCATCTGCTCGCGCCCGGAGGTCTCGCACAAGCCGCACCGACCCTGGTGACGTCGTTGTTTTTGCATGGGAGCTGGCTGCATTTGGGCGGGAACATGCTGTATTTATGGATCTTCGGCGATAACGTCGAGGGCTGGATGGGCCACATCGGTTTTCTCGTCTTCTATCTATTGAGTGGGGCGGTGGCCACAGTGTCCCATGCTTTGTTGAACCCCACGTCGACGGCCCCCCTGGTTGGCGCCAGCGGAGCCATTGCCGGGGTGCTGGGTGCCTATCTGGTGCTGTTTCCCCGTGCCCGCATTCGCTCGCTGGTAATTTTGGGCTTCTATGTCACGACCGTCTCGATTCCCGCGGTCGTCTATCTGCCGCTATGGTTTCTCTTGCAGTTCTTCTCTGGGGTGGCCTCCCTTGAGGCCGGGACGGGCGGTGGAGGCGTCGCGTGGTGGGCGCACGTTGGCGGATTTGTCACCGGGATCGTACTCGTCCCGGTCTTCGCCCGGCGCCGGGGGAACCAGGCCGCCTGATGACCGCGGTCAGGTAAAGTCCCCGGGTGAACAGAGTAGGAACCCATCTTGCCCTCCCGAACTATTTTTCGGCTATAGTCATAGAAGGCGGAGGTCGAAGCGTGCGGCAGATTACGGTAGAGACCCTCTCAGGCAAGCCGGTGTCCGAACACGAAGTGGAGATTGTCGAGCGCAAGGGGCTCGGTCATCCCGACTCCATCTG
>DASWFZ010000078.1:0-2764 GCA_036393975.1 bacterium
CGCATGCCGAGCGCCGAATGCCGAGCCGGTACATAAATGATGGTGCCCCGGGGTGATCCGATCGCCTATGTACCGCAAGATCCCGTTGAAGTGGGCGTGAGCATTTGGTCGCTAAGAGGCCACAGGAATGGCCAAGCTCCGAAGCTCTGTCGCTGGTTTCACCCGCAACGCCGCGAGAATCTCCTCTCGCGCCGGGTGGACGGAGACGTGGCTCATCTGCTCTCCAGGCTTTCGCCGATACACGACGTCGCCGCGCTGTTCCGCCTCTAGCCAGTCGGGCTGGCGCAGGTCGAGGTAGAAATCGGGATCAACGGACGGCCATGCCTGTTCACGGTTGCTCACGGGGAAATCCTTTCCTTCGACGCCATTCTACTCCCGCACGCGGACACCGGATCCACGATCATCGGAGCCGGCGGTGGAGAACGTCCTCGTCCAGGCGTTCTCCACGAGCGGTCGCTTGCGGGTCGTCACGCCCGAGAGGGAGGGTGTTGAGGAACAGTCTGAATTCTGGGCAGGGCCGCCGAAAGGCCACGACCACCATCGTGTGCTCGAGGACGGGTAGTCATGTCAGTATAGAGACCCTGTCACGATGTCCAGTGTCACGGCGGTTCTCGGTCTAATTTCCGCCGTGGTCCGCGCGGCATGGGAGAAGTGGCGCGCCCCACGACTTCGGCTTGATTTGCCCTACGTCCGTGGGGAGCCGGGAAGGCACCTCTTAAAGATCGTCCCCAGCGGCGATCGGTGGCAGGTCGCCTTTGGGATGAGCCTTCGGAACGACGGAGGCCGGGACGCACGCAACTGGCGTGTGCGGTTCTTGAGCCTCGACGCCGACACGGTGTTGTACCTAGACAGCCAGCGCGATGGCCGACACGTCACCGGGACGTTCGTCGGAAGCGGGTGGCAGCACCAGGTGCTTGCCGCCAACCCGAGTGACACCGTACCACCCGGGGTGCCCGTATCCATTCATGGCACGCACACACTGAACTTTCGCGGCCAGTCCGACTCCATCGAGATGCAGTGTTGGGTTGGAGCCGAGGGCGTTCCTCCTCATGAAGACACATTGCATCTGGAGCTTCACTGGACGAACATGACCGCCCGGTTCCAATGGGCGCGGGGACAGCAGCCTGCACCCTGGCTCCGCGTCGGCCCGTGCCGCGTGTGATTACAGTAAGTGCTCGTGCGGGGCTGTCCTCGGCAGGGACGTAGCCGAGAAGAGCAACCCATGATCACCGGCTGGCCGTCCGGACCGAGCACCTTCTCGCCCGTGTTCGGGTCAACGAGTTCGCGGTCATCCTGGGCCTCGGCCATGGCCTTGTGGAACACGGCGCGCACTGCCTTCCTGCAGGGGAACCGGGCGGGCCCCGGTGGACGCCCCCGTTCGAGCCGGGCTGATTTGGCGAAGAAGGCCGGAGTTACCGAGGCCTCTGTCTCGATGACCGAGAGCGGCACGCGCAAGCATCCGTCGTTCCCGACGCTCACGCGCCTGGCGCGCGCCCTCGGCGTGCAGGTGACGGAGCTGCTGGAGTGAAGCTCTTCGGGCCCGAACCGGAGTATCCGCCGCTCTCGACGACGGAGATCCAGGCCTTGCCCGAAGGCGCCCGCATCATCGTGGCGTGGAGTGGCGGGAACGGTCCCCACGAGTACCGCGTGCATTGGCACCGCGGCGAGCCGTACGCGCAGACCGAAGAGGAGCATCGCCAGGGCCGCGTGGACGTTGAGAAGTGGCTGACGTACTATGTCGGGCCGCGGCGCCCCTTCACGCGAGTCTGGGCTCTCGCAGCGTCATCGCCAGAAACGAGAGCGGGAACGTAAACTGCGGCCCATGGCGATGGGAAAACGCAAGGGCGAGCAAGCTCCGTTGTGGATTCCGACCACTGACCTTCCGCTGGCGCCGGGCCATCCGTTCTACGTGCGGCTGAACAGCATCCTCGATGAAGCGGGCTTCGACCGATTCGTCGAGGAGCAATGTCGGCCGTTCTACGAGCGATGAAGCGCTTGACGCTGTCCGGAGATCTCATCGTCGGCGGTGCGTCCGCTGCTTCACGACGTCTCGTCAGGCGCTTCGGCAGGTGTTGTCGCCCATGCCTCGCCTAGTTGACCCCGCTGGTTGGTCAGACTGTCCCGACAGGTGTAGCGATCCCGATGTAACCGGTTGATTCTTCTGACCGCTGGCCGCCGGCATCCGGATTGCGAGTCGCTACACCATCGTGCCATCTCAAGGTTCAGCCCAGTAGCGCTCACTGCAGCGGCGTGGGCGGGCGCGAGACGGCGCTCGCCCTTTCTCAAACATCTTACAGAAGAGGGACTATGACGCTCAATGCAAGTCTGAGTTTCCTCAACAGAAACAGAGGAAAGACGAAGCGGGTCTGTAGGATCTGCCGCGAGATTGCCGAGCTAAAGACGGAAGGCCTCTGCGCCGATTGCGCTCGGGTCAAAGCGCAGATCCACTTGCATATCACTCAGCAGCCGGCCGACGGCGATTCCAGCAAACAAGCGCAGCAGTGTCAACGTTCTGGCTGCCTATGCGCCCCATGCGGCAGGAGAATTCTTGATCCTCACCCGTTCCAGCCATCAGATCCTGCACGAGTGGGCGGCCGAGAAATCCACTTTCATTCGCGATGTCACGCGTTGTGGTTAGAGGCCGCGAGGGGATTCGACGCCGGTCCGGCAATGGCAGCGCCATTCGGGGAGTAACTTGCCTCACTTCCCCTTCGGCCCGCGCGGGTCCACCGTGTCGGCGGGGCTGCGCTCAACCGCCAGTCGT
>DASWFZ010000079.1:0-31655 GCA_036393975.1 bacterium
TATCCGCAGAAAAATTCCATCATGCGCGTCACGCGCACCATGGTTTGTACGTCATGTACCCGCAGCATGTTGGCCCCCTGCGCAACGGCGAACGCGACCGCGGCCGCTGTCCCCTCCAAGAGATCATCGGGGTGCAAGTGCAGCAGGTCCCGGATGTAGTCCTTGCGGGATGTCGCCACGAAAATCGGAAGGCCCAAATTGCGCAGTTCTGGCAATCGACGCATCAGCTCGAGATCACGGGCAGGATGTTTGCCGAAGTTGAGGCCAGGATCCACCAGGATGCGCTGCCGAGAGAGGCCTGCAGCGGTGACCTCATCGGTCCGATCCTTCAGAAACGCCGCCACCCAGTCCATCATCGATGGAACGTCAATATCGGTGTAGTGCTGCCGGGGACGCCCGTGCAGGTGCATGATCACGATGCCAGCCTCGCTGCCCGCCAGCACGCGCACCATCTCCGGATTTGCAGCGCCGCTGATATCGTTGACAAGAACTGCACCAGCCTCGATCGCCGCCTTCGCCACATCCGGCTTGTACGTATCAACGGCCACGGGCCTGTCGAAGCGGTGGACCAGCTCGGCAATTAACGGCACCACGCGCGCGATCTCCTCGCGCACCGGGAGCGGATCGCCTTCTTGCGCCGTCTCGCCGCCGACTTCGATGACATCGGCGCCCTCACGGACCATCTCCTCCGCCCGAGCTAGCGCAGCGTCCTTCCCATAAAACTGCCCTCGGTCATAAAACGAATCGGGCGTGTTGTTGAGGATCCCGGCCACATAGACGTGGGTGGCGAAGTCGAACCGGTGTTTGCCAAGCGTCACGACGGGTGGCGGCGCGGTCACAGCCTGCAGTGTGCGGCGCAGTGCGGTGGCGACAGGGGCTTCCGCCCCGCCGACCATCCGACCGAACTGCTCCAGGCTCCCTGCTAGCACCACCTGGATCTCGTCCTGCAAAGGCGGCGATGCGGGCGCTGGTCCGGATGCCGTCCCACCGACTATGACGAACTCGGCGGCGGCACGCCGTAAGGACACTTCCGGCGCGATGAGTCGGATCCGGAGCGCGGCAGCCCCGCCTGGGGCATCGCGTAGGGGCAACGGCATTAGTGCCCACGCCCAGTACAACTCGTGCGGGTCAGTCATGTGTCCTCGCATTGATGCTCACGATCCATATCCAGTATACGCAAATCGTCAGACCATTATTCTGTGGGGGTCAGGAATCGCTCGCAGCGTTCGGACGGGGGACAGGGCCACCCAGGGAAATGCCAGTAACCCGCCCGCAGCCGCGACGGCAATGGCAGCGCGCAGACCGAAGGATGCGCCAAGCACACCGCCCAAGAGCCCACCTAACGGCATCGTGCCCCACACGAGAAAGCGCATCGTGGCGTTCATCCGCCCCTGCAGCCGGTGAGGCGTGATCGCCTGGCGCAGGCTGACCTGATTGATGTTGTAGATGGGGTTCGAAAAAGACCCAAGCATCGTGGACAGGATTAGAAGCCACGCGGTTCCCGGTGAAGCAGCCGCCACAGGCACTGTAGCGAGCCCAGTCAGCAGTGATGCGCCCACAATGGTTCGCCCCACGCCGAGCCGCTTGGCCACCCACCCCGCCGTGAGCGCCCCGATCAACCCCGTGACTCCGCCAATACTGAAAATCACCCCGATCTGGGCTGGCCCTAACTTCAGCTCACGGGTCGCAAACAGGATGAAGAGGGCGAACAATGCTGAGCCGAAAAAGTTAGACGTCCCCGTGCACCCCGCGATAGAACGCAGCAACGGGTTGCCCAAGACGACGCTGAGACCTTCCCGCACCTCCACCAGTACAGGTCCCCGGACCGATTGTTCTGTGGAGCTTTCGCGCCGTCGGATCAAACTAATCAACCCGCCGGACGCGACGAACGATATCGCATCAAGCACGATGGCGAGTGGCGCCGAGACGAGCTGAATCACGACCCCCGCAATACTGGGACCGGCGAGACCAGCCAGAGAACGCGTGGCTTCTAGCTTGCTGTTGCCTTCGACGAGCTGACCCCGGTGCACGAGCGCGGGAAGATAAGCTTGATACGCGACATCGAAAAAGACGGTGAAGATCCCCACGAGGACGCCGACGGCGTAGAGGTGCAACATGCTCAAAGTGCCTAGGATAGCTGCCAGCGGAATCGAGAGCAGCACGACCGCGCGACCTAGATCGCCCGTTATGAGGACCGGCCGCCGCGGGAGCCTGTCTACCCACACTCCAGCGAACAGCCCGATGAGGAGAAACGGCGCGCGTGACCGCTGTCAGAATCCCCATCTGGCCCGGGGTCGCTCCGAGGGTCAGCACGGCAATGAGCGGAATAGCCAATTCGCTGAAATGATCCCCAAAGACCGAGATCGTTTGGGCCGTCCACAGCTTCAAAAAATCCGCATGCTCCCACAAGGGCCGTCCCGTCGACTCCCCGGCGGGCGAAGGGACGGTGGATGGTCGAGCTTCATGTCTCATGGATTGCGATCAGACCTAGACAATCGCCGTGTGCACGGGGATCAGTCGCGGAGGCGCCTACCAGTCAACGCGATGAAGACATCTTCTAGGGACGTTTCGACTAGCTGCAGATGACGCACGTGGCCCCCCTGGGCGTTAACGGCCTGCATAGCTTGCGGCAGGACCCCCGTGATATCGGTCACCGCCATCGTGATCTCCCAGGAACTGTCAGAAGGCAGAGGCTCCAGTGCGAGCGAGACAACGCCAGGAATCACGCGGAGAATGGCTGCGGCATGGTCGGCGTGGCCGTCGACTTCCATGCGCAGAATCATGTCGCCCTGATGGGCACGCTTGAGAGCCAGGGGGCGGTCGAGCGCCACAATCCGGCCCTGGTCCATAATTCCCACCCGCTCGCACAACTGATCCGCCTCCTCCATCGAATGCGTGGTGAGGAGGATCGTTTTTCCATCTTCGCGATGAAGGCGGCGGATGAGGTCCCGGATAATCCGGGAGGCTTGGGGATCGAGTCCCGCCGTCGGTTCATCCAGCAGCAAGACCGGCGGGTCGTGCAGGAGCGTCTTGATTAACGCTAGCCGTTGGCGCATGCCGGTGCTGTAGCGTTCCACCAGATCGTCGGCGCGCGCCGTCAGGTCAACAAGGTCGAGCAACCCCGCGATTCGTGACTGGACCGCTGCCGGGGGCATCTCGTACAGAGCGGCAAAGTATGCTAAGTTCTCGCGGCCGGTGAGGCGCCAGTAGACGGATCGCTCCCCCGTGAGGAGAACACCGATGTGACGCCGGACCTGGGCGGCTTGGCGTACGACGTCAAAGTCCCATACCCGCGCGCTCCCCCCTGTAGGAGAGAGCAACGTGCAGAGCATCCGGATGGTAGTTGTCTTACCCGCACCGTTGGGGCCGAGTAGGCCGAACAGTTCCCCCCGTGGAATGCGCAGGGTGATGGCATCGACGGCCGTGAGCTCTCCGCGGACGGCTCGTCGGTCAACGCTGCCCTTCTGGCGGACGGCAAACCGCCTCGTGAGGCCCTCCAGGGTCATAGCGTGTTGTGGCAGCGTGGTCACTCCATGGGCCTTCCGTGCCAACCAAGAAGTCCTAGACGATGCACCGCAGAAAGTTCGCGAGGTATCAGGAGGCGCGCACTTCGCGCATGTCGACACCTTCCTGAGCGAGCAACCTCCGCTTCAGCGCAGGTCCCCCACGCAGGGAATACCCCCCCAACCCGCCGTCGCTACGGACGACTCGGTGACATGGGACCAGCAATGGCACGGGGTTCTTCGCGCAGGCATTCCCAACTGCCCGCGCCGCACCTGGGTAGCCGATCTCGCGGGCAATGTCCCCGTAAGTGCGCACCTGTCCTTTAGGAATGCGCCGCAATCGCTCTAACACCAAGCGCTCAAACGGCCCGACCATGGACAGATCCACCGGCCCGCGGAAACTATCCAGCGCACCAACAAACTGCCGCAGGTTCTGGCGCAGAGTCTGCGGGGGGTGCAGATCTTGTTCCACCGGTCGCTGAGACTTGCGGTGCACGGCGCGCGCGAAAGCCTCGCCGCTTGTCCCCACATCCACAGCGCACACTCCCTGCTCGCTGTAGGCGACATAGATGGTCCCAAGGTCACTGCCGACGGTCGTGTATCGGATCATCTCCTCAGCCCTCCTCGGCCGTGTAGTTTTGGCCTGAGCGTAGCGCAGCACAAACGACTCTAGATCGCTTTCGGTCAACGGCGTGAGCGCGGCAGCGGGTTTGCCGCGGAGGGTGATGATTACCGGTTCCCCCGCCATCGCCCAACGGACTAGCTCGTTGGTCTTGTTCTTGAGATCCACGGTATTCGCAACGCGCATCGGACCCCTACCTTTCTTCATCGGGCACATGGCTATTTTAATAGCCATATTATGACTGGCCGCATCGACCTTGTCAACACCTCGCTTTTGGAGGGAAGGTGGAGAAAATAGGCAGGGCTATCGAATGGCTTGGTCTTTAAAGCGGACGTCGGGATGCTCGCGCAGATAGTCCACGAGCTTCTGCGCCATCTTCGGTCCCACGACTTCGGCGATCTGCTCCACCGTGGCCTCGCGCACATGGCGCACCGAGCCGAAGCGCCGGATGAGGTCCCGCTTGCGCTTGTCCCCAATCCCCTTAATGTCCTCGAGCACGGAATAGACGACTCGCCGCTCGCGAAGCTTCTGATGATAGGCATTGGCGAACCGATGGGCTTCGTCGCGGACGCGCTGGAGCAACCGAAGCGCGTGTGAATCCTGAGGCAATGCGATGGGATCAACACTGTCGGGGGTTACGATCAGCTCCTGTTTCTTCGCCAGTGCGATCGCGGGCACGGTGACATTGTACTCAAACAGCACCTCTCGAGCGGCACTGAGTTGGCCCTTCCCCCCGTCGATCACGATGAGATCCGGGACGATGGACCACTTCACTGGCCCGGCTTCATCACGGTCCAGCTGGTCTTGCTCCTGACGCGCCAGCGCAAAACGCCGCTGTAACATCTCCTGCAGGCTGGCGTAGTCATTCGGGCCCTCGGTCGCCTTGATCTTGAAGCGGCGATAATCGCGCTTGAGCGGCCGACCGCGTTCGAAGACCACCAGCGACCCCACGGTCTCCCCCGCCTGGAAGTTGCTGATGTCGTACGCCTCGATCCGAAACGGCGCGTGGTCCAGCCCCAGGATCTCCTGCAGCTCGGTGATACCGGCCCCCTCCAGCCCGCTCACGCGGGCTCGCTCCTGGCTGAGATACAGGGCGGCGTTTTCGGCCGCCATCTCGACCAGACGCTGACGTTCCCCACGCTGGGGCACGGCGACCTCAACGGCACCGCCGCGCTTCTGGCTCAACCACTGCGCGATCAGGGCCGCATCGTCGAGAGGTTCTTGCAGCAAGACCTCCCGGGGCACATGCGGGGCCTCCTGGTAGTACTGCTTGACGAACTCCCCTAACACTTCGGGTCGCCCTAACCCCCGGGTCCCCTCCAACATGAAGTGCTCCTGGCCCTGCAGACGACCGGCGCGAATGTAAAACATCTGCACGCAGGCCAGCTCCCCAGCCTGGGCCACGGCGGCCACGTCGCGGTCCTCTAGCCCCACACTCGCCGTGCGCTGGTGAGCGGTGATGGCGTCCATCGCCTGGATCTGGTCGCGGAGCTGAGCCGCCCGCTCAAACTGTTGGGCTTCGGCCGCCTGTGTCATCTCCGCACGTAATTCGTCCAGCAGCGACTCTTGTTTGCCTTCCAAAAACATCGCCGCCTGGCGTACTTGCCCGGCGTACTGCTCTGGGGTCGCCCCCCAGGCCACGCACGGGGCGGTGCACAGACCAATGTAATAGTCCAGGCACGGGCGCGGGAGGTCCCGGGTGATTTCGATGTTGCACGACCGCAGCTTAAAGAGTTTGCGGATCGTGCGGATCGTGCGGGTCACCAGCTTGGGCTCGTGGTAGGGATAAGGACCGAAGTACTGCGCCTTGTCGCGCACGACTTTGCGGGTCATGAGGATCTTGGGATACGCTTCGTGCGTGAGCTTCACGTACGGGAAGGCTTTGTCGTCCGCCATACGGACGTTGTAGGGGGGACGGTGTTCCTTGATAAGATTGGTTTCTAAGATGAGCGCTTCGACTTCGTTCTCGCAGGCGATCACCTCAAAGTCGACAATCTTGCTCATGAGGTGGCGAATCCGCGGGCTCTCCAGGTGGCCGCTGTCCTGGAAGTACTGCCGGACGCGGTTGCGCAGGACTGCCGCCTTGCCAACGTAAATGACCCGGCCCGTGGCGTCCTTCATCAGGTACACGCCTGGACGGGTGGGAACGAGCTGCAGTTTTTCCTCTAAGTTGGGCGGGTGTGCGGATGTGACCATAGCTCAGACCGCAGGACGGACTCGACCTCGTCAGCCCTAGGTCGTCTGCCTTGAGTATCTCATACGGCTCGTAGGCACTCTCCTGTCCTCTGGAGCGCCTCGTCTAGCTGGAGCGGATCCCCGCCGTAGCCAATGCGCACGTAGCCATCCATCTGGAAGTGGTCCCCTGGCACGATGAGCACGTCGTGCCGCTTCCGCAGCCGCGTGGCCAACTCGGTCGAGTTGATGGCCGGGGTGTAGTGCATAAAGGCGATGGCCCCCGCCTGGGGAGGGATCCAGCGCACCAATCCTTCCTGACGGTCGACCCAGCGCGCCACGACCGCCAGGTTCTCGCGCAGAATCAACCGCGTCCGCATCACCAAGCGCTGGTAGGCTTGCGGGCCCAATGCGATGCGCGCCAGCTGATCGCTCAAGATGGAAGGCCCAATCGAGGTGTAGTCATGATAGCTCCACAAGAGATCCACCAACTCGTGGGGCGCGACGATCCATCCCACTCGGAGGCCGGGGAGACCATAGGCCTTCGACAGGCCGCCGGTGACCATCACCTTGGGATAGCGACCCCAGAAAGACGCCGTGAGATGGCCCTCTAACTCCGCACCCCGGTACACCTCATCGGCGATTACCCACGCGCCTACGCGCGCTGCCGTCGCGCAAACGGCATTCATCGACTCGATCGGGAGAACCGACCCCGTTGGATTATTTGGGTTACATACGAAGATCGCTTTTGTCTTGGGAGTGACCAAGCGGTCCAACTCCACCACATCGGCGGTCCACAGTCCCTCCGCCCCGGTCCCCGGGCCTGGGTGAAGCCACCACGCCTTCACCTCAGCACCCCAGGCCTGGGCCAGCGCGGGAATCTGCATATAGTTGGGGAGCATGACCACCGCCTCGTCCCCGCGATCCAGTAGCGCCCAGGTCACCAGGAAGTTGGCTTCGGCTGTCCCCGTGGTTACCAAGACGTGTTCGGGACCGGCCGCGTGGTAGAGGCCAGCGAGAGCCGTCCGCAGCTCGATACTCCCATTGGTGGACCCATATCCGAGGGGCTCGCGGGCCAGGACTTCTTCAATCCAACTGCGGTCGACCAGCGCAGATAACGTGATCGGGTGGACGCCGCTTTCGGAGAGGTTGAGCTGGACGGTGTTCTCCCACGTGGATTGGTACCGCTCCATCTCAAAGCGGGCGATTTTCATGCGCCACCACCAGCGATCGCGCTCAGGAGTCCCGACGTTTCCTCCGCCGCCCGTTCCCGGACAGCACCAACTCGGGCTCGGTTCCCAATACCTTCTTGAGAAACTGCCCCGTATACGAACCAGACACTGTCGCAACAGCTTCAGGCGGCCCGGCGGCGATGACTTGCCCGCCCAGCTCGCCACCTTCGGGACCCAAGTCAATGATCCAGTCGGCGGTTTTGATGACATCGAGGTTATGCTCGATGACCACGACTGTGTTGCCGGCATCTACGAGCCGATGCAGAACATGCAGCAGTCGCTCCACGTCGGCGAAGTGCAATCCGACGGTGGGCTCGTCCAAGATGTAGACTGTCCGCCCGGTATCCCGCCGCGACAACTCCGTCGCCAGCTTCACCCGCTGGGCTTCGCCGCCGGACAGGGTGGTGGCCGCCTGGCCCAGCTGGACATATCCCAGGCCGACGTCGTCCAGGGTCTGAAGTTTCCTACGGATCCTTGGAACATTCTCGAAAAACTGTAGCCCTTCGGAGACGGTCATCTCCAAGACGTCCGCGATATTCTTGCCCTTGTAGTGGACCTCTCGCGTCTCTCGGTTGTAGCGCTTGCCCCCACAGACCTCACACGGCACGTAGACGTCAGGCAAAAAGTGCATCTCGATGCGCACGATGCCGTCGCCCTCGCATGCCTCGCAGCGCCCCCCGCGCACATTGAAGGAGAATCGGCCGGGCGTATACCCACGCACCTTGGCGTCTGGAGTCTGGGCGAACAGATCCCGAATGAGATCGAACGTCTTTGTATACGTCGCCGGATTCGACCGCGGCGTGCGCCCAATGGGGGACTGGTCGATGTTGATGACTTTGTCCAGCTGATCCAATCCGTCGATCCGCTCATGGGCCCCCGCGCGCAGGCGGCTCCCCAACAACCGCGACGCCAGTGCACGGTAGAGGATCTCGTCCACGAGCGTGGACTTCCCCGATCCCGACACGCCGGTGACGGCGACAAACACCCCCAGCGGAATCGTCACGTCAATGTTCTTGAGGTTGTGTTCGCGCGCCCCGCGCACCACTAAAGCCTGCTCATCGTGCGTCCGTCTCCGCGGGGGGATGGCGATGCGTCGGCGCCCCGATAGGTATTGGCCTGTAATGGAGTCCGGATGGCCGGCGACATCCTCTGGCGTGCCCGAGACTACGACGTGACCGCCATGGGCGCCGGCCCCCGGCCCGATGTCGACCACCCAGTCGGCCGAGCGAATCGTCTCCTCATCGTGCTCGACGACAAGGATCGTGTTGCCTAGGTCCCGCATATGCAGAAGGGTGTCGATCAGCCGCCGGTTGTCGCGCTGGTGAAGCCCGACGCTCGGCTCATCCAGCACATAGAGCACCCCCATCAACCCTGATCCAATCTGCGTCGCCAGCCGGATTCGTTGCGCCTCCCCCCCCGACAGCGTGGTCGCGGTGCGGTCGAGGGTGAGGTAATCGAGGCCCACGTTGACCAAAAAGCCCAACCGCGCCTTGATCTCCTTGAGGATCTGAGTGGCGATTAGACGCTCCCGGTCAGACAGTGTGAGGACATTGAAGAAATCTAGCGTCTGCCGGACGGTGAGGGCGGTGAGTTCGGCGATGTTCTGCCCGCCGAGCCGGACCGACAGCGACTCCGGCTTCAGACGGGCTCCCTTACACGCCGGGCAGGGCAGCGTGGTCATGAACTGCTCGTACTCCTCCCGCAGGTACTCGGAGTCGGTCTCCCGGTACCGGCGCTCGAGCTGGTGGAGCACGCCCTCAAACTTCGTGTCGTATACACGCAGCGTGCCCCACTTGTTGTGGTAGCGCACGCGCATCGACTCAGTCGACCCGTTCAGCAAAACGTCGACGAAGGACTTCGGCAGCTTCCCCAGCGGTGTCTTCATGTCCACGCGATAGTGGGCGGCCACGGACTGGAGGAGTTCATAGTAGTAGTCGCTAGTTGATGCGGCCCAGGGAACGACTGCTCCGTCGTTGAGGGATTTGTCCATATCCAGGATCAATCCGGGGTCAAACTCCTGGCGGAACCCCAATCCTGTGCATGTCGGGCAGGCCCCGTGCGGGCTGTTGAAGGAGAAAATTCGCGGCTCAATCTCCGGCAGCACTGACCCGTGGTCTGGGCACGCGAACAACTGGCTGAAGACGAGCACCCCCGCTGTCGGGTCGGCCACGGCTTTCTTCGTCGCCCGGGTCCGGGTGCGCGTCTCTGAGACACCCTCGGTGGGGAGGACGTCGACGTACATGATCCCCTGCCCCAGCTTGAGGGAGGTCTCCACGGAGTCCGCCAGCCGTCCTTTGACATCAGGCCGGGTGACGATGCGGTCGACCACGACTTCGATCCAGTGTTTCTTGTTCTTGTCGAGCGGGATGTCCTCACTAAGCTCGTAGACGATGCCGTCGACCCGGACGCGAGCAAACCCCTGGCGCCGGAGATCCTCAAACACCTGTCGGTATTCGCCTTTGCGGCCGCGGACAAGAGGCCCCAGCACTTGGATCCGCGACTCCGCAGGCAACGCCAGCACACGATCGACGATTTGCTCACGGGTCTGCCGGCTGATGGGTTTCCCGCACTTCGGACAGTGAGGAATCCCCACCCGCGCGTACAGCAATCGGATGTAGTCGTAGATTTCGGTCACCGTGCCGACCGTGGACCGCGGGTTGCGGGGAGTTCCTTTCTGGTCGATCGACACCGCGGGCGACAGCCCGTCAATGTGGTCGACGTCGGGTTTTTCCATTAAGCCCAAGAACTGCCGGGCGTACGCCGACAGCGATTCGACGTACTTGCGCTGGCCTTCGGCATAAATAGTGTCAAAGGCGAGAGACGACTTCCCCGAACCCGAGATGCCGGTCAGCACAACCAGGCGGTCTCGCGGGAGCTCGACAGTGATGTTCTTGAGGTTGTGTTCGCGTGCGCCGCGGACGACGATGCGATCTAACGGCATGGACCCGTCCTCACCTGAGGGACTTCGATCCGACTCACGGACGCCGGCCCCGCCCCCGCCCCCCGCGCATGCCCCCACCCCCCGCGAAGAACGGCTCGCCCAATCCCTTCCTCAGCTCGGCGATCTGGTCGCGCAGAACGGCGGCCTTCTCGAACTCCAAGTTTCCGGAGGCTTTGCGCATCTCGCGTTCCAGCGTCGCGATCGTCTGCTCCAGTTCTTGCGGGGAGAGCATCAGCAGGCGGGCGATGTCCCAGGGGACTTTCGCCCGCTGCTTGTCGGCCAGCGCGATGAGTTCTTGAGCGGTGAGGATCTCTGCCTCCGGCGTGCGGCGGTCGACCTCTCCGGCTGCCTGGTCGACCTCGATCAGGTCATCACGGATCGGCTTGGTGATCGACACCGGTGTGATGCCGTGGTCTTCGTTGTATTTCACTTGAATTTCGCGGCGGCGGTTGGTTTCGTCCATCGCGCGCCGCATCGAGTCGGTCACCTCATCCGCATACAACAACACGCGACCGCTGATGTGCCGGGCCGCGCGCCCCATCGTCTGCACCAGGGAGGTCTCGGACCGCAGGTACCCCTCTTTATCAGCGTCAAGGATGGCGACCAAGGACACTTCGGGAAGGTCCAACCCCTCGCGCAGCAGGTTTATTCCCACGATTACGTCGTACGTCCCGAGACGCAAATCCTTGAGGATCTGCACTCGCTGGAAGGTGTCGATCTCCGAGTGCAGGTAGTGGACTTTCAACCCCATCTCCTGCAGGTACGCGGTCAAATCTTCGGCCATGCGCTTGGTCAGCGTCGTGACCAGGGTGCGCTCGCCTTTCTCGACCTGCGCCTTGATCTCCGCAATGAGATCGTCAATCTGTCCTTTGGCCGACCG
This sequence comes from bacterium, assembly GCA_036393975.1. Lineage (GTDB taxonomy): Bacteria > Sysuimicrobiota > Sysuimicrobiia > Sysuimicrobiales > Kaftiobacteriaceae > 13-1-40CM-64-14. The sequence continues at coordinate 11,351 of DASWFZ010000079.1, forward strand.
CACCTCGACCTGGGGGTCCACCAACCCGGTCGGCCGCACGATCTGTTCGACGATCTGCTGGCTGACCCGGCGCTCGTAGTCGGCAGGGGTGGCGGAGACAAAGATGACCTGGTTCACGAGTCCGTCAAACTCTTCCCACGACAGGGGACGGTTGTCAAACGCCGACGGCAGCCGGAAACCGAAATTGACCAGGTTGGTCTTCCGCGCGCGGTCCCCCTCCAACATCCCATGGACTTGAGGGACGGTCACATGGCTTTCATCGATGAACGTCAGGAAATCTTTGGGAAAGTAGTCGAGCAGACACCCGGGCCGTTCGCCGGGCTGGCGGCCGTCCATGTGCCGGGAGTAGTTCTCAATCCCGGGACAGTAGCCGACCTCGCGCAATAGTTCCAGGTCGTACTTGGTGCGGAAGTCGAGGCGCTGCGCTTCCAACAGCTTCCCCTGGCTCTTGAACCAGTCCGCGCGCTCGCGCAGTTCGGCCTCAATCGACTTCACGGCGCGGTCCAGCCGCTCATCGGTCGTCACCCAGTGCTTCGCCGGCCAAATCGCAATGGCAGTCTTTTCTTCCACCACTTCCCCGGTGAGCGGGTCAACTTCCATGATTTTATCGATGTCATCGCCAAACAACTCGATGCGCACGGCCCGGTCCTCGTAGGACGGATGGATCTCGATGACATCCCCCCGCACCCGGAAGCGGCCCCGCGAGAAGTCGATGTCGTTGCGTTCATACTGGATGTCGACCAAGCGGCGCAGGATGTCGTCGCGATTGCGACGTTCCCCCTTGCGGATGAGCAGCATCACTTCCTTGTAGTCCTCGGGGCGGCCCAGGCCGAAGATGCAGGAGACGGAGGCGACGACGATAACGTCGCGGCGTTCCATCAATGCTTTGGTCGCCGCGTGCCGCAGCCGGTCGATCTCGTCGTTGATCGAGGCATCTTTGCTGATGTACAGGTCGGTCTGGGGAACGTATGCCTCGGGCTGGTAGTAATCGTAGTACGAGACGAAGTAGCGTACGGCGTTGTCAGGGAAGAACTGCCGGAACTCGCCATAGAGCTGGGCCGCCAGCGTCTTGTTGTGCGACAGGACCAGGGTCGGCCGCCCTGTGGCCTCGATGACCTTGGCCATGGCGAGTGTCTTCCCCGATCCGGTCGTTCCCAACAGGGTCTGACGCTGGTCGCCCCGCTGTAGGCCCGCAATGAGCTGAGCGATCGCCGCGGGCTGATCGCCCGCCGGCTGCATGTCGGTTACCATTTTGAACTCAGGCACCACGCACCATCCGGGAAGGGAGTATCAGAAAATTATAGCATCCCAATCAAAACGTTGGCTACCGGTCCCCCTCAGGACGGTATAAGGGGTGTTCGGTACTCATGCGGGGGACGCAGCGACGGCGGGGCTAGCGGACCTGCAGCTCTTCCCACATCATGTCCACCTGACGGCGCGTTTCCTCCTCGGACCCGGAGTTGTCGATCACCCAGTCCGCGTCCTCGGCTTTCTCCGCGACCGCACGTTGGGCGGCCAGTCGGAGCTCGGCATCCTCGGCGGAGATCTTGTCGCGGGATCGCAGTCTTTTGATCTGGGTGGCCCGATCGGTGGAAACCACGATGACGCCATCAAGCTCGTACGCCTCCGGGCCGGTCGTATCCATCAACAGAGGCAGGTCCACGATCACAATGGCATCCGGTTGTTCCTCGCGCAGGCGTCCGATTTCTTCGAGGATGCGTCGGCGGATGAGGGGATGCAGCAGGGCGTTCAGCCGCCGGCGGGCCACCTCATCTTTGTAGATGATGTCGGCGAGCTTCTTTCGGTCGAGGGTTTTATCCTTGGCGAGAACCTTCGGTCCGAAGATCCCCACAATTTTCTGCAGAGTCTCAGATCCGGGCCCGACCACCTCGCGCCCCACCTGGTCGGCCTCGATAACGATCGCCCCTAGCTCTTTGAACATTTGCGCCACCGTGCTGGCGCCAGTGGCAATGCCTCCCGTGAGGCCGAAGACCTTCACGCTGCTCCCCCGCAGGGCCGTCGACGGACTCTCCGACCCCACCCGTCAGAGATGCCCGACCACCCCGACCCAGCCGGGGGGAGCTGTCCGCTCATACCAGCGGCTCCATGTCTCTCCAGTTCGGTCCCGCCTTGAGGTCAACGCGCAGGGGGACCTTGAGGGGAAATGCTTGCTCCATGAGCCGTTTGACCTCCGGGGCCATCGTGGAGATCTGGCCCTCAGGCACCTCAAAGAGAAGTTCGTCGTGCACCTGCAAGATCATTGGGGCGTCGGGGAAACGCGGCAGGAGATCCCGGGCGAGATCCACCATCGCCTTCTTGATGATGTCGGCACTGCTACCCTGAATGGGTGTGTTGATCGCCGTGCGTTCAGCGGCCTCGCGAATGGGACGGTTCCGGGTAAACACCTCCGGAATCTCCCGGCGGCGGTTCAACAGCGTGGTCACATACCCCGTCTGGCGCGCCTGGGCCACGATGTCCAACATGTACTGACGCACCTTCGGGTACCGCGCGTAGTATCGCTCGATGTAGGCCTTGGCCTCCGCCTTGCTGATGCCTAGTTGCGTGGCGAGCCCAAACTCGCTCATCCCGTAGGCCACCCCGAAGACGATCACCTTGGCGCGCCGGCGCAACTCAGGGGTGACCTCCGCGCGTGGGACCCCGAATACCTCGCTCGCTGTCACGGCGTGCACGTCGTCGTCTCGCGCGAACGCCTCGAGCAGACCGGGATCCTCGGTGATGTGCGCCAGCACCCGCAGATCGATCTGGGAATAGTCGGCACCTAGCAACCGCCGGCTGGGCGGCGCGACGATGGCCCGACGAATCTTGCGGCCTTCCTCGGTGCGGATGGGGATGCTTTGGAGGTTTGGGTCCGTGGTGCTCACACGACCTGTGGCCGCCACGGTCTGGTTGAACGTCGTGTGCACACGGCCCGTGCGCGGGTTCACGAGGGCCGGGAGCACATCGACGTACGTCCCCTTGAGCTTCGTCAATTCGCGGTGGGCGACGATGTTCGCGACGATCTCATGCTGCGGTGCCAGGGTGTCGAGGACGTCGGCGTCCGTCGAGTAGCCAGTCTTGGTCTTTTTCACGGGGGGGAGCTGGAGTTTCTCGAACAGCACGAAGGCCAACTGCTTGGGCGAGCTGATGTTGAACTCTGTGCCAGCCTGCCGGTAGATCTCGGCTGTCAGGTCCTCCAACTTCCGGTCGATCTCCGCGGACACCGATTGGAGGTGCGGCACATCGATCGCCACACCTGCGGCTTCCATGTCAGCCAGCACCGCGGCCAGTGGCATCTCGATCGCTGTAAACAGGTCATAGACCTGCTTCTCTTTCATGCGGTCGACCAGCACCGGGCGCAGCCGGCGCAGGACGTCGGCGGCTTCGCTGGCTTCTGCGACCTCGTCACGTCCCAGACCTAACCCAGACTTCTCGTCATCGTCCGCGTCCAGGCGCAACCGCCAGCCTAAATACTCCCACGCCGCCGACCCCAGCGAGTGCGTGCGTCGACCGGGACTCATCAAGTACGATGCGATGGCCACATCGAAGTCGAGCCCTCGCGGACGCAGACCGAACCGGCGGAACGTGAGTAAGTCGGCTTTCGCGTCGGCGCTCACTTTCAACGCTGAGCTCTCCACCAGGGGGCGTAAGGGCTCGGGAAACCGATCATCAGGGATCGGTAGGTAGAGGGCATGACCCGGTTCGGCGGACTCGGCGACTCCGACCAAACGCGCCGCGAACGGATGCCCCTCCCCTCTCACCAAATACAGGCCGACTTCGGTGGTCCCCTGCGCGAGAGACAGCATCTCGGACGCATCGTCCGCCTGCCGGTAGACGCCTTCGGGCTGCGCCTCGACAACGCCCACGCGTTCGATCAAGCTTTTGAACTCCAAGCGGGCGAACAACTGTTGCAGGCGGTCCCGGTCCGGCGCGTGGCGTGCCAGCTGGTCCCAGGACCACCGGATGGGAGCATCAGTGGCGAGGGTGGCCAGTTGTTTGCTTTGGAGGATCTGGTCCCGGAGGCGGCGCAACGGCTCCTGTAGCTTCGCCGGCGCCCGGTCCACGTGCTCCAACAATGCCTCCACGGTGCCGGCCGTCTGGATCAACTGGCCGGCGGTCTTCTCCCCAACGCCCGGGACCCCGGGGATGTTGTCGGTCGTATCTCCTCTGAGTCCTTTGTAGTCGGGCAGCCGCGCAGGCTCGAACCCAAATCGGGCGTGGAAGGTCTGGAGATCATAGACGGTCGTCTCGGAGATGCCACGGCTGGTGACCATGACCTTGATCCTGTCATCTACCAGTTGCAGCATGTCCAGATCGCCCGTGACGATGAGGACGTCGAACCCCTCCGCAGCCGCCTTGCGCGCCATGGTGGCCAAGATATCGTCGGCTTCGTAGCCTTCGACTTCGAAGATCGGGATGGCGAGCGCCTCCAGGATCTCCTTCGCGGTCTGGATCTGCGGCCTCAGATCATCTGGCATGCGCTGCCGGGTGGCCTTGTATTCTTTGAATTGAGTGTGGCGGAAGGTAGGCGCAGCCTTGTCGAATGCTGCGGCGATGTAGTTGGCTTTTACTTCGTCGAGAATCTTCAGCAACATGTTCGTGAAGCCGTAGACAGCATTGGTCGGTCGGCCGTCGCTAGTGGTGAAGTACGGTAGGGCGAAAAAGGCCCGGTAGACTAGGCCGTTAGCGTCGATGAGGACAAGCTTACGAGGCTCTGACACTTCAACTCCCGGCTTGGATTCGAAAAATACTTCGGGGAACGAGTAGCGAAACCCGCTCCATTGCAGTGGTCCCAACTCGGGCAAGGGAGGCTGGTTTAGGCCAGAAGCGCCAATCGTTCAGGGCGAGGCTTCAGGTCTAGCACGGAACTGGTGCCGGGGGTGGGACTTGAACCCACAAGGGTTTTCACCCAGCGGATTTTGAGTCCGCTACGTTTGCCAGTTTCGTCACCCCGGCTAGATCCTACAGTGCCTATTATATGCAGCGGGGATGAAGTCCTCAAACGGGGGAAAACTCCCCATCGCGGCAGAGATTTTCAGCCTCTTGAATTATTCAATCCTCTTAGCGATCCGTGCCATCCTGCTGCCCCCCACCGAGGCTTGAACGCACATCGCTCGCCAGGGCAGACTCCAAGGGGCGGGGGGCCTCAAAAAAGATGCTGAAATACCGTTGCGTGAAAAGTCGCAATGTACTGGGAAGGGAAAACCATTTAGCGACCTGGCCGACTGCAAGCAGCGGGAGGGCGAGGAGCGCCCGATTACTCCACATCAAAGCCCTAAACTTTCGGCGTGATCGTTCGGTGAACTCCTGGTACTGATTCCCGGCTTGATTGAGACTCAACTCGCCATCCAGCACACGTCCCAACAGTTCCCCACATTTGAACCCGCCTAGCACCGCGGTTCTGATCCCTTCCCCTGTCAGCGGGAGGCAGTGACCTGAGGCATCGCCGACGACAAACACGCGATCGACTACCGGCGAGCGGAGCCCTGATGCCAGAAATCCGCCATGGACGGCGCCAGGCCGAAGCCCGAAGCGCCCCATGAACTGCTCGAGCGCTCCGTGCAGTCTGCTCCGACCCAGGTAGCTGAGCACTCCGAACCGGATCCCCCCTCCGGCCGGAAACGCCCAAGCATATCCGTCGCGCACTTCAGGAAGAAAGTAAAAATGCAGTCCAGGCTCGAAAGTGCCCTCCACTTCGGACTCGATGCCAAATGCCATCCAGCGGCGGTTCACAAGCGGCGACGTGGGGCCTCCAAGTAGGACCGCTCGCCATCCAGTGGCATCCACGAGGAATTTCCCTGAGACATCTCCTGTCGTGGTCTGGACGATGGAGCCGGACCGCCCGGTGACCGAGGCCTGGATGAAATCGACCCCGGCGTATTCAAACGCACGCTCACAGAAATGCTGATAGTCGAACGTGCAGAATGACTCGGGCAGCGACCAGACAGCCCGCGAGGACGGCGTGTGAATCAGCAATCGGTCATGGACCTGCCGGATCGAATCAGCTGCCCCCATAGCGTGGACGATTGAGACGGGCGCCGCGCACGCGGAGGTGACCCCATCCCCCACTGGCGCACGATCCAGTACGGCAATCCGCTGCTGGCGGGTATCGGAATTCTCAGCCCTGGGGCGACCCAGTCGCTGGGCGACGGCCAGTCCGGCAAAGCTGGCCCCAGCGATGACAACATCATAGTCGGTGTCCACGAGCATGGGAGGATCGGAATCGGCTGCGAACGCATGACCGCGATGCGGACCCGGGTCCATGACCTTGGCGGCAGGGGAGGGGAGGCGTGAACTCATCGCCAGGCCATCAGTCTTGCCACACGGCGCCAGCGCCCAGCAAGGTTTCGAGTTCTGCCTGGAGTTCTGCAGACGCCGCGACCCGCAGTTCGCGTGCGTCCATCACCACTTCGCGATCAGACGCCCGGACATGCAATAACACGGGCAGATCGCCGTGTCGCCGACCCAACATTTCTTTGAGGCGGTGGAGCCCCTCTTCTCCCAGCTGACCGGCATCCACTCGGACGTGAAGCGCCCCGGGGGCCCGAGCCGCAGGAGGAGAGTCGCCAGCGGCGTCGGCATCGCCGTTGGTTGAGGCAGACGCGACGAGAGCCGGGAGGGGGGCGACCTCCTCGGCGTCTTCGAGGGTCAGCACGCGGTCGGCTAGGAGCTTGGCCTGTTGCTCCGCGATATCGACCTTGCCGCGCACGACGATGACCGCATCGCGCTTGAGCAGGAAGTGCACCTGCTCGTAGGTCTTCGGGAAGATGATGACTTCACAGGTCCCGGTTAGGTCCTCTAACGTCACAAACGCCATGGCCGAGCCGCCCCGCGTCGTCGCGCGTTTCACCGCAGTGACGATCCCCCCGACCGTCACGAGGGTCTTGTCCGGGAGATCCACCAGCCGGCTCAAGGATGCGTTGATCCGCGTGGCCATAACATCGTGCACATGGCGCAGTGGGTGGTCGGAGATGTACAACCCCAGCATCTCCTTCTCCATGGCTAGCAGTTCTTCTTTGGAGAACTCCTCGACCGGTGCGGCGGGAGATTCCTCGACGGGCGTGGCGCCCTCGGCGAGATCGAATAACCCAGTTTGCCCCGAGTCCCGAGCGCGTTGGACCAGTTGTGCGGCCTCCATGACATCGTCCAGAGTCTGGAGCATCTGGGCACGGGGAGCCCCCAAGGAATCCAGCGCACCTGCTTTCACCAAACTTTCCAGCACGCGCCGATTCGCCGCGTGTGAATCCACCCGCGTCACCAGATCCCCCAGTGAGGCAAATGGCCCATCGGTTTTCCGAGCAACCAAAATGGCCTCGACTGCCCCCAGCCCAACGTTCTTCACAGCAGCCAGGCCGAACCGGATGGCCTCTCCCGTGACAGTGAAGTTCTCGAACGACTCGTTTACGTTCGGCGGCAGAACGGAGATGCCCATGCGGACACATTCAGCGACGGCGGAGGCAATTTTCTCGGTATCTCCGGCATCACTCGAGAGGACCGCGGCCATGTACTCAGCAGGATAGTTGGCCTTGAGGTAGGCGGTGTAGTATGCGATCAGCCCGTAACAGGCGGCATGCGCACGGTTGAAACCGTATCGGGCAAACGGTTCGAACTGGTCGAAGATCTGCTCGGCAACCGCGCCTTGGATGCCGCGATCGACACATCCCGCAATGAACTTGGCGCGCTGCTGCTGCAAGCGGTCGCGGATTTTCTTGCCGATCGCATAGCGTAGCACGTCGGCCTCCGCCGGCGAAAACCCGGCGAGTGCCTGGGCCACCGCCATGACATCTTCCTGATAGACCATTACGCCGTAGGTCTCGCGGAGCACGGGCTCGAGGGCCGGGTGCGGGTAGCTGATGGGCTCGACGCCGTGTTTGCGGCGGATGTACGTCGGAATGTTCGCCATCGGGCCCGGACGGAAGAGGGCGACCATCGCCATGATGTCCTGGATATTGGTAGGGCGCAAGTCTTTGATGTACCTCGTCATCCCCGCGCCTTCCAACTGGAAGACTCCCACCGTCTCCCCCGCGCCCAGGAGATCGTAGGTCTTCGTGTTGTCCAGCGGGATCGACGGGAGGTCAACTGACGTCTGGCGGGTCTTCTCGATGATCTTCATCGCGGTATCAAGAATGGTCAAGTTGGCCAAGCCGAGGAAATCCATTTTAAGCAGGCCGATCTTCTCCACCGCGGTCATATCGTACTGGGTCATCACCAGGTCGCCTTTGGTGGCCTTTTGCAGCGGCACGTGCTCAATCAACGGATCCCGCGAGATGATCACCCCCGCCGCGTGTGTGCTGGCATGGCGGGCCACGCCCTCGAGTTTGCGACTCAGGTCGAGCAGCCGGTGGATCTGCGTATTGTCCTCGGCGGAACGCTGGAGCTCCGGCTCACTGCGCACGGCGTCGTCCAGCGTGGCATTGAACGGGATGAGCTTCGCGATGCGGTCCACGTCGCTGTACGGGAGGCCCATCACCCGCCCCACGTCGCGCACGGCTTGCCGCGCCCCCATGGTCCCAAACGTAATGATCTGCGCCACGTGATCGTGCCCGTACTTGTCCATCACGTAGCGGATGACCTCATCGCGCCGGCTGTCCATAAAGTCGACGTCGATGTCGGGCATGGTGTAACGCTGGGGGTTGAGGAAGCGCTCGAACGGTAGACGGTACTGCAGCGGGTCAACATCGGTGACCCCGAGCGAGTACAAGACAAGGCTCCCGGCCGCCGACCCTCTCACTGTGGTGAGAATCCGGTTCCGCTTCGCGAACCGGACGAAATCTTGCACGATCAGGAAGTAAGCCGCGTAGCCCATGCGTTCGATAATCGACAGCTCGTACCGCAACCGTTCCTCCGCCTCAGGCGGGACGTGTTTGTAGATGGTGCGCAGCCCGCTGTCGCAGAGCTGACGCAAGTAGGAGTCAGCGGTCTCCCCCTCGGGGACGGGGAAGTGGGGGAGCTTCACGGCGTCGAGCTCGATGGTGAGATCGGCGCGCTCCGCCACTTCGAGGGTGCTCTCGAGCGCCTGGGGCAGCTCGGCAAACGCGTGGGACATTTCCTCGCTTGACTTCAAGTAAAACTCCGGCGTCTGCCCCATGCGGGGCTTGTCGGTGGCGTCCAGGTTTATGTTCATCTGGACGCACATCAACGTGTCCTGGGCATCAGCGTCGGTGCGCTGGACATAGTGGACGTCGTTGGTGGCAACCAAGGGGAGGTTCAGCTCCTGGGACAGCTCGCGCATCCCGACGATATTCTTCTGCTGTTCGGGCATCCCGTGCGACTGGACTTCGAGGTAGAAGTTCCCCGCCCCGAAGATGTCCCGGTACTGGCCGGCGACCTGCCGGGCGCTAGCCAGATCCTCACGCAGAATCGCCTGCGTGACCTCCCCCTTCAAACAGCCGGACAGACCCACCAATCCCGCACTGTGCGAGGCGAGAACGTCTTTGTCGATCCGAGGCTTGTAGTAGAACCCGTCTAGGTGCGCGGTCGTGGTGAGCGCGATCAGGTTGCGGTACCCCTGGGCGTTGGTCGCCAGCAAGACGAGGTGAAACGCGCTAGCGTCCAGCTTGGGGTCGCGATCAGAGAGCGATCGCGGGGCGACATAGGCCTCCACTCCGATGATCGGCTTCAGGCCCGCGGCTTTGGCCTGCAAGAAGAACTCGATCGCCCCATACATCACGCCGTGATCGGTAATCGCCACGGCCGGCATCCCCAGCTGTTTGGCGCGGGCGATGAGAGGATGAATGCGGCTGTGACCATCGAGCAGGCTGAATTCGGTGTGCAAATGCAGGTGGACAAACGGGCTCATGCGCGGTGCGTCCTCAAACGAACTGTCTGGAGCCATTGTAGCAGGCAGGACCAAACGAGAACACGAGAAACCGTGACTCCTCTCGCATCTCCCCGCAGGCGCGATGTGCCGCTAGGGCATGACCTCTGCGGCCACCTCCATCACGCACTCCTCCAATACGTCGAGGGCTCGGTCCAACTGACTCTCGGGGATCACCAAGGGAGCGAGGATGCGGATCACGTTGTTGAAAATACCCGCTTTCAGTAAGAGCACGCCCCGCGTCATCGCGCGGTGAATGATCTCGGCGGTTTCGCGAACGGCGGGCTCCTTGGTGGTGCGATCGCGCACCAGCTCGATCGCCACCATCGCCCCCAGCCCGCGGACATCACCCACAAGAGCTGACTGCGCCTGCCACCGGCGGAACCGCGTGCGCATTCGCTCGCCGAGCGAAGTGGCGCGCGCGACCAAGTGCTCGTCTTCCATGATTTGGAGCACCGCCAGCGCCGCGGCACACGCAACGGGGTTGCCGACATAGGTGCCCCCCAGAGATCCCTCCGGCAGGACGTTGATGATGTCGCGTGCGCCCACCACCGCCGAGACCGGGAGCCCGACCGCAATCGATTTGGCAACCGTCATCAAGTCGGGCTCAATCCCGAAGTGCTCGATGGCAAACATACGGCCCGTCCGCCCGATACCGGTCTGCACCTCGTCGACGATCAGCAGGATGCCGTAGCGGTCAGCCCGGGCGCGCAATTCCCGAAAGAAATTCATAGGCGGAACCACGAACCCCCCTTCCCCCAGAATCGGCTCGACGACAATCGCCGCGACACGGTCGGCCTGGACGTGCGTGGCAAACAAATCGTCGAACTGCCGCATCACCGCCGCCGTGGCATCGGCGTCCGCCGACCGGTACGGATCGGGGAACGGGACCCGGTAAACCTCCGGCATGAACGGTCCGAAGTTCTTCTTGTAGGGTTCCACCTTGCTGGTCAGCGAGAGGCTCATGTAGGTGCGCCCATGGAACGCGCCCTGGAACGCGATGAGCGCGCTACGGCCCGTTGCCGCGCGGGCGATCTTGACTGCATTCTCGACAGCCTCGGTCCCCGAGTTGAACAAGATGGCCGTCTTCGCCCGGGAGATCGGGGCGAGCTGGCATAACCGCTCGCACAACGCGATGTACGACTCGTAGGGCGCCACGCTGAAGTCGGTGTGGGTAAAGAGCCGCGCCTGGTCGATAATCGCCTGCACCACTTTGGGGTGAGAGTGCCCGACATTGAGACAGCCGACCCCCCCGGACAGGTCGATAAAGGTCTGACCATCCACATCGGTCAACAGAACGCCTTCGGCCCGCTGGATCACTGCCGGCAGGTGAATTCCAATGGCGTTGGCGACGAACTGCTCTTTGGCCGCGAGCAACGCCTTGGATTTCGGCCCGGGAAGTGTGTAGCGGGGAGTCGTTGCCTTCGTCACAACTATTTCCCCCTTTGAGTGGATCTGGCATCTGATCTCGCACGGTCGCCATCCTGATCAGCGGGGACCGCGCGCACCTGCTGCAGGCGTGGCGTCGTCAGTCTTTGACGAGCGTCACCACCGCATGAATCCTGCTTGTCTGGGGCAGCAAATCGACGGGTTGCACTTCGATGGGCCGAAAGCCCGCGGCCCGTGCGGCCGTCACATCGTGCACCAGCATACCCAGGGAATGTCCGCAGCAGACCACGCGAGTCACCCCAGTTGCAGAGGCCTCGGCAAACACGGCCTCCTCGACCGGGCGCCCGCGGGAGGTGATGACGGCGGCGTCCAGATGCGTGCCCCTGGCCCGCAGCTTTGCGAGCACCCCCGTGGGCGCCCGGGTGTAAAAGATGCAGTTTGTGATGGCATTCGCGCGGGCATTCTCCCAGGCGCGATGCATCGCCTCGCGGTCTCGCGCGATCCCTATCACCTGGGCCGCTTTCCCCGCAAGCCACAGGGGGACGAGTCCCTCTTCGCAGGCGGCGTCCACCACCGTGTGGGACGCGTCTAAGGCCAGTCCGCGCGCGATCGTCTGCAGCCAGAGGGGGAGGGCTTTCGGGTTCGGGGGGACAGACGCGTCCGCGTACAGTCGCCAGTGCAGTCCCGCAATCTCGTCTTCGATGTAGTGCCGACCCCACAAGAGGCGGATCGCGCCGAGCAGCTCCGGCGTATGGGCCGGCTGCACCGACAGCAGGATGGACGTCAGATTCTCGATGCGGTCACGCAGGGCATACACGAGAGCCATGCGATCGGGCACCTCATGACTCGCGCACACCACGACCATGGCTTCCCCGCTGTCCACGCCCACCTGCGCAATGACCCCCCGCACCAATCCCCGTCCCGTGGTGCGGTCATAGATGGGCCACCCCAGCCCGGCGAGGACGTCACGGGCGCCATGCAGGATGCGGACATTGTCGGCATGCTGGATCGGACACTCCTGCACGTTGATGACTCGGAGATCCTCGCCCGGAACGTAGTACCCCGCCACCACCTTGTCCGCACGGAGCGCCACAGCGGCCTGGAGGCGATGACGGTACTCCCAGGGGGTGACGCCGACCGCGTCCCGGATTACCGCCCCGGTCCCCTGCAGCACCGGGGCGAGGTGTGTCCGCACGAGCTGTGTCTTCTGCGCGAGTTGGGCATCCGGGTTCATGTGTTGCCACTGGCAGCCGCCACAGACTCCGAAATGCCGGCAGCGGGGAACCTCCGCATCGGGGGACTTGCGGACCAGCGTCGCGATCTTCCCTTCGGGGTGCCGGCCGCCGCGGGTGATCTCGACGACGGCTTCTTCCCCTGGGAGGGCAAACGGCACGGCCACGACCACCGGCCCAGCCGGGGCGAGTCCTGCGCCGTCGAGGTTCACCGAGCGGAATGACAACGACACGCGCACTCCCGGGCGCAACACGACAGGGATAGGGGGTTTTTTCCCTCCCGGGCCGGGGTGACGGCGGGACTTTTGTCGGTCACGCCCCCCAGGTGAGGAGCGGGACGCTGGTGAGGGAGGGCGGGACCTCATCGGGACAAATGCTCCTTCAACAACTTGGTCGCCACGTCGGGGTTTGCCCTCCCCCGCGTCTTTTTCATGACTTGGCCCACCAGGAACGTAAGGGCCGAGACTTTCCCCTTCTTGTAGTCGGCGGCGGGCTGCGGGTGTTCGGCCAAGATTGCGTCGATGATAGGGACAAGTTCTCGTTCGTCGCTGATCTGCGCCACCCCGCGCGCGGCCACAAGGGCAGACGGCCGCTCGCCGCGTTGGAGCATTTCGCCCAGAATCTCCTTAGCCGTACGCCCGCTGATAGTACCCTGGTCTATGAGGGTGAGCAGTTCGGCCAGATGGACGGGGGTCATCGGCACTTGGTCGATCTCTTTGCCCTCGGCGTTGAGGTAGCCGGTGAGATCCCCGACAAGCCAGTTGCAGACGGTCTTGGGCTGCGGGTACAGGCGCACCGTCTCTTCAAAGAACTTCGCCATCGCCGCTGAGGAGGTGAGCAGTCCGGCGTCGTAGTCGGAGAGTTCGTAGTCGGCCACATATCGCGCCTGCTTCGCCTCGGGCAGTTCGGGCAGGCTCGCCCGCACGTCAGCGACCCGCGAAGGGGCAACGACGATGGGCACCAAGTCGGGCTCGGGGAAGTAGCGATAGTCCTGTGCCTCTTCCTTCACCCGCGAGCTAAACGTCACCCCGCGCCGCTCGTCCCAGTGGCGGGTTTCTTGCTGCACGGACTCACCGCGCGCCAGCAATGCGCCCTGGCGTTCGACCTCATGCGCGAGAGCGCGGTCGACGGAACGAAGGGAGTTCATGTTCTTGACCTCAGTACGGGTGCCTAGCTCTGCGCCCGGCAGATGCAGGGAGACGTTCGCATCACACCGCAGGCTCCCCTCTTCCATCCGACCGGTACTGACCTCGATCGCCTGCAGCACCGCCCGCAGCCGCATCAGTAACACCCGGGCCTCCTGGGGCGAGCGCAGATCCGGTTCGGTGACGACTTCCATCAACGGTACGCCGCTGCGGTTGTAGTCGATGAGGCTGTGCGTGACCGTGCCGCCCCGTTCGACGTGGACCAAGCGGCCGGTGTCCTCTTCCAGATGGACGCGGCGGATGCCAATGCGCCGCCGACTCGCGCCGGAGGGAATCCACAGCTCCCCGTCCGTCGCCAACGGCGGATGCACCTTATACCTGTACTGTGTGATTTGGTAATTCTTGGGAAGATCTGGATAAAAGTAGTTCTTCCGATGAAACTGGCTTTGCGGCGGGACCGTGCAGGACAGCGCGACGGCGGTGCGCAGACCCAGATCCACCGCCTTGCCATTGAGGACGGGTAACGAGCCCGGCAGACCCAGGCACGTGGGGCAGATGAGGGTGTTGGGAGGAGCCCCGAAGATAATCGGGCACGCACAGAACATCTTAGACGCCGTGCGCAGCTGGACATGAATCTCCAGCCCGATTACGACCTCGAAGTGTACTGGCGCTAGCGTCGCCATCTCTGGCCTCGCCGACAGGGTTGCTGGAATATCATGACCGTTTTCGGGTTCGCCTCCGTCGCGCCGGGACGCGCCGCGACGTGGGCACCTGTCCCTGGGTGGCGGCCGCAGGAGGGAAAAAGATCGGCGGACGCGACTTGTGCCAGTCGGTAGCCTGTTCGTACGCGTAAGCGGCGCGTAGAACGGTCGCCTCATCGAATGGTTTGCCAATCAGCTGCAACCCAATGGGTAACCCCTGGGCGAACCCACACGGAATCGAGATCCCCGGCAGGCCTGCGAGATTCACAGGAATCGTGTACACGTCAGCGAGGTACATCTGCAGCGGGTCAGCGACTTTCTCCCCGAGCTGGAATGCCGTGGTAGGCGATGTCGGCATCAGCACCAGGTCGACCTCCTGGAAGATGCGAGAAAATTCCTGACGAATGAGTGTGCGCACCTGCTGCGCCTTCAAGAAGAATCCTTCGTAATAGCCGGCCGACAGCGCGTAGGTCCCCAGCATGATGCGGCGTTTGACTTCACTCCCGAAACCCTGCGCGCGCGTGTGCCTGTACATCGTGAGGAGATCCTCGCCTGCGGCCCGTAACCCGTACTGCACGCCGTCATAGCGGGCCAGGTTCGAGCTGGCCTCGGAGGTCGCCAGCAGGTAGTAGGTCGGCAGCGCGTAGCGGATCGTCGGCAATGAAACCTCGGTCACCACAGCCCCCAGGCGCCCCAAATGGGTGGCTGCCGTGCGCACCGCGTCGCCGACGTCGTGCTGCAGCCCTTCTCCGAAGGCCTCACGCACCACGCCGACCCGCAGGCCGCGAATTCCGCGCGGCAGCGATGCTACCGCATCCGGCACCGGCACGTCGACGGAGGTCGAATCCCGGGGATCGTGCCCTGCAATCACGTGGAACAGCAAGGCCGCGTCCGCGACTGTCCGCGTCAAAGGTCCGATCTGATCCAAGGACGAGGCGAATGCCACGAGACCATACCGCGACACCCGACCGTAAGTCGGTTTGAACCCAACGATGCCTGTGAATCCGGCTGGCTGGCGGATCGACCCGCCGGTATCGCTCCCGAGGGCGAGGGCAGCCATGCCAGTCGCTACCGCGACCGCCGATCCCCCGCTGCTGCCGCCGGGAACCCGTTGGGGATCCCACGGGTTTCGGGTCGGGCCGAACCCGGAGTTCTCTGTGGACGACCCCATCGCAAATTCATCCAAGTTTGTCTTGCCGAGGATAATCGCGCCCGCATCCTTGAGACGCGAGACGACGGTGGCGTCGTACGGCGGAACCCATCCGGCGAGGATGCGTGAGGCACACGTCGTGGGCATTCCGGTGGTGCAGAGATTGTCCTTGACCGCCACCGGCAGCCCCGCCAGCGGTGGGAGAGCCTCGCCGCGCGCATACTGCTTGTCCCACTTCTGCGCCGCGTCCAACACCTGCGCGCGATCGACATGTAAGAAGGCGTGCAGCGTGCTCTCGAGGGCATCGATGCGTTCGAGACACGTCCGGATCAGGTCGCTCACTGCCAGCTCCCGGCGACGCAGACGCGTCAGCAGATCACTGGCGGGGGCGTCAATCAGAGGGGGGCTCCGTCTCAAGGACAGGGGGAACTCTAAAGTAGCCGTCCTCGCGCTCCGGAGCGGTCGCCAGGACTACGTCCCGCGCCAATGGTGCTGCGGGAACATCGTCTCGGACGACGTTCGTGAGCGCGATTACGTGCGAGGTCGGCTCAACGTGCTCCGTCTGGAGCTCGTTGAGCGTGGAGCAGTAATCCAGAATGCTCGTTAACTGCCGGCGGAAACGGTCTCGTTCTTCCTCAGTGAGTTCTAGTCGGGCCAGCCGGGCGACGTGATCGACAATCGCAGGATCGAGGCGCATAACGGCATCACTGATCCCAATCGTAGCATAGGACGCTTCGCCCCACTACCGCGATCCACACCCGGTCGTACCAGGACGCCACGGCGGCCGGCGCCAGTCGACTAAGACTTCACTAGCAACGAGTTATTGTGAACCGCGCAGACGAGGATCGAGGATGTCTCGGAAGGCATCGCCGAGCAAGTTCCAGCCGAGGACAAACAGGAAGATCGCCGTACCGGGAAAGACCACAGTAAACCAATAGATGAACGGGTTGCCTGGCACGCCGAGGATCCAGCTGCGGGACATGTTAATGAGCTGTCCCCAGTCCGCATACCCCACTTCCGCCCCCAGCCCCAAAAACGAGAGCGCGGCCGCAATCAGCACGATGACGCCCATGTCAAACGCCGCGACCACAAGCAACGGGTAAATCGCGTTCGGAATCACATGGCGGGTGATGATGCGCAGATCTCCTGCCCCCGCCGCGCGCGCCGCCTCCACGAAGTCCCGCTGTTTGACGGACAGGATATCGCCCCGGAGGTACCGCGCATACGTGGGCCACCCCACGATCGCGATCGCGATCATGACCTTATCCAATCCCTTCCCTAGTACTGCGGTAATGACAACGGCGAGCACCAGGCTCGGAAATGCCAAGAACACATCCGTGATCCGCATCACGATCTCGTCGAGCCGCCGACCATAGTATCCGGCGATGCTCCCCATCACCAGACCGATCATGATCGAGATGGCCTCGACGACGACCGCCACCCGAAAGGCGGTGCGCGTCCCCCACACGATCCCGTAGTACAGGTCATATTGGTTTCCGGTTAGCCCCAGTGGGTGTCCGGCCTTCGGGGGCGTGGGGTCCGGTAGGAACCCTTCGTGGGGAATCAGGTACGGATCGCGACTATTGGGCAGCGGAGGAGCCAGTACCGGCGCCAGAATAGCAACGGCGACAAAGGCGAAGATGATCGCAAACCCACCAATCGAGAGAGGGTTGCGCTTCATCCGTCGCGTGAAGTCAGACGGGAGGGCCCAAAACGCCAACACCGCTGCTACCATCAGCAAGAACACGCCCACATCCAGCGGGTGGCGCACTACCCGCAAGCGGAGAGTAGGGACGGCGGTCGTGAGGACCGCGAGTGCTACGAGCACGCTGCCCGTAATCCGCAGCGTGTGCAGAGGGGCGGGGCGGGCGACCGTGGCGCGAATGACGCTCACAACATCACGCTCAGCTTAGGCGAATGCGCGGATCGATCGCCGCGTACAGCACGTCGGCGGCCAAGTTTCCCAGTACGGTGAGGCCAGCCACGAATATGGCAAACCCCGTGACGCCGGGGATGTCCAGCTGAACCGCGGCCGTCGCGCCCCACTTGCCAATCCCGGGGAAGTTGAAAATGGTCTCTGCTAACACCACACCGCCCAGCAACCCGACAAAGAGTAGGCTGCTCAACGTGATGACGGGGATCAGAGCATTGCGGCGAGCATGTTGGTTGATCACCACAGGCTCTGCTAGCCCTTTGGCCCGCGCCGTTCGCACGTAGTCCTGTCGCAAGACCTCCAGCATGGAGGATCGGGTTATGCGCACCAACAGGGCCATCTCCACGAGCACCAACGTGAGCGCAGGCCCCGCGATGTGTTTGATGGCATCCACGAAGATCCACCCCTGCCCGTTCAGCAGCGCATCGACAGTCAGAAGATGCGTGTACGAACGAAATTGGGGAGACTGCGTGAAGAGGTCCGCCTCCAGCGACAGACGGCCCGGCGGGAACCAGTTCAGCCACCCGTAGAAGACCATGAGCAGAATGAGGCCCCACACGAACGACGGCATGCCGCGCAGCGAAATGGCAAAGAGACGCGAGAAGTGATCCACAAAACGATCTCTGTGCACTGCCGCCTGCGTGCCAAGCCAGACGCCGATGAGGATCACCGGCACAAAGATATAGAGCGTTAACTCGAGCGTGGCCGGAAAGAAAGCCGCGATCGCCTGGCTCGTGGGCATGCGGGCCGTCTGCGACCAACCCAGATCCCCATGGGCCAACTGCTGCAGCCACATCCCGTATTGCACGTACACCGGCTGGTCGAGCCCATACTTGCGGATGATGCTGGGGAGCGCCGCGAGCTGCTTGACATCTGTCACAAACAACGCAGCCCGTTGGGCGGGCGAGACTAGCTGGAGGAGGGCAAAGATGAGAACAGTGACGCCGAAGGCGACAAGCGGCAGGAGGAGAAAACGGCGCGCGACGTACGCCCCCATCAGATCCCCCCGGATCCTGGGGGCCGGGATGTTGCGCCCGGCCCCCAGGCCGCTGACTCTAGTGTGGCCTTATTGCCCCTTCGAGAATCGGTATGCGTATTCATATCCTTCCGCGAACATCGGGTTGTTATACCAACCCTTCACCCAGGAGCGCAGGACTAAGGTCCCCACGGGATATCTGACGTAGATCGTGGGGACGTCTTGATACGCGATCTCCTGGATTTTGAGGTAGGCCTGCTCCCGCTTCTTCGGATCGGGCTCCTTGCCCGCTTGCTCGATCAGCCGATCGACCTCGGGATTCTTGTACCCCTGGCCCTGCGAAAACGATCCGGTGCTGTGCATGAACGGCGTGGTGAAGTTGTCCGGATCCGGGTAGTCCGCAGCCCAGCCGAGTGCGAACATGGGCAGCTTGTGCTTAGGATACAATCCCAGGTAGGTCGACCACGTAATGCCGCGGGTATCGACTTTGAACTTCGGGTTAAGCCCTTCTACGGCTTCCTTGACCATCTGCGTCAACGTTTGGCGGCCGACGTTCCCCGTGTTGAATGAGAGGGTGAACTTGAAGCCCTTGTCCCAGACCTGACCGCCCCAGGCTTCCTTGAATTCAGCGATCGCCTTATCCTTGTTGACGTCATACCACTTGCCGCGCGCTGCGTAGCCTAGCATGCCGATTGGAATCGGCCCGTTGGCCACCCGGCCCTTGCCACGAAACGCCTGGTCAATGATCGCCTGACGATCCACCAGGTACGCGAAGGCGCGCCGGACATGGATGTCGCTGAAGAAGTTGGGGGGGATGCCGTTCCCGTCCAGCTTGCCGCTGCCAATATCCGTATTCCCCTCGGGATCAATGTTGTAGGTCATGAAGATTGCCGGGCTGGTCCCTAACGCCGGAAGGTCGTCCACGACACGCACGCCAGGCAGGCCCTGCACCGCGGGCAGGTTCTGAAGGCCACCCAGAGAAATCATGTCCGCATCACCATTCTGTAGAGACAGCCGGCGAGGGCCAAACTCCTCGACGTTCTGGAGGACAATCCGGCGAAGCTTGGCCGGGGCCCGCCAGTAGTTGTCATTGCGAATGAGCGTCACGACCTTGGTCCCCCGGTCCCACCGCTCCAGCTTGAAGGGTCCGGTGCCGTTGGATTTGTCGAAGAGCGCCATCTGATCCGGCTTCGGCAGGTTATTGTACTTCGCCCACGTCTCCTTTTGGCCGTCCCACCCTCCGTTGGCAACGACGAACTTCTGGGAGTGCACCGGGGGCCAGTTTGGCATGATACTGAGGAATGCCCCGTAGGGCTTGGCCAACGTGATCACCACGTTGTTCCCCTGAACCTGGATCGCCTTGTTGGCGCGGTCGTAGATGTCGGGAATCAAATTCCCCTTCTCGTCGCGCGTCGATTGCACGTCAAAACCCAGGATCGGCGCCAACAAGAGCCAGGACGGCCCCCCGTCGCGGTCGGTCAACATGATCCGCATGAACGAGTACTTGACGTCCTCAGCCGTCAGGGGGGTCCCGTCGTGGAATTTCACGCCTTGGCGGATCTTGAAGGTGAAGGTCTTGCCGTCAGCGGAGATGCCGCCGTTTTGGAGGCTCGGGACCTCGGTCGCAAGCATCGGATCGTAGAGATCCGTCCGTCCTCCCCGGAAGAAAATCAGGGTCTCGTAGATGTTCCACAGAATCGTGGCCGCGCTCGTGGTATCGTACTGCCACGCCGGATCCAGGCTCTCGGGGTCACCCGAGGCCTGATAGACGAAGGTGTCCGGATTCTTCACCGCCTGGCCCTGCACGATGCCCGTAAAGGTCGCGAGCGTCACGCCAAGGGTCAAGATGAGTACAACCGCTAACCGTCGTTGCAAGTTCATCACTGTGATCCTCCTTTAGTTGTCGCTGTAACACGTGCTGCAGCTATGCGGCCTGCTCACCCACCACCTCCTTCGCCCATACTC
>DASWFZ010000080.1:0-5425 GCA_036393975.1 bacterium
GTCACACGGTGCATGCCGGGCGAGGCGCGACCCAGCGCATGCCCCTCCACCCCCGCCTTTAGCCCGCGACGCCGGCCGGTCTCCCCCGCGCGCTAGCGAGTTCACTACGCACGAGCTTCGTCGCCAGGACCATGTTCTTCAGTTTGCCTACCGTCTCGTCAACGGCCCGCGTCTTCAAACCGCAGTCGGGCGACACGTAGACCTGCTGTACAGGAATCACCTTGAGCGTCTTGCGGATGCCGTCGGCAATCTCCTCGATTGATTCGACGCGGTGCGAGTGGGCGTCCACCACGCCCAAGCCGATGTCTTTGGTAAAGGGCTGCTGCCTGAAGGTCTCCAGAAGCGCAAACTCCTCGTTCTTCAGAGCCAGGTCGAGCTGATTGACGGCCAGGCGCAGCATCGCGGGGTAGACTTTCGGCACATCGCCATAGCAGATGTGGCTCACGGTATAAGCCTTGATGCCGGAGGTGACGATGGCCATCGCCTCGACGGCCAGCTCGAAATCCTCGGCGGGTCGCGTGTGAATGGCCGGCTCATCGATCTGGATGTAGCGCGCGCCCGCGCGTTCGAGGTCGCCGACTTCGTCATGGATCGCCCGAGCAAGTTCTAAGACCAGCGCGCGGCGGGTCGGGTAGTACTCGTTAAACGACCACTCCGCGATTGTGTACGGACCCGTCAGCATCCCCTTCACGGGCCGCAGGGTCAGTGATTGCGCGTACTTGAACCACTCGACCGTGACCGGGTGCCGGCGGCCCACGGGACCCGTGACGACGGGTTTGGGGTAGTACCGGTTCCCATAGGAACGCACCAAGCCGGCAATCGCAAAGCCGTCCATCTCATCGGCGAAGTACGCCACCATGTCCCCGCGGTACTGCTCGCCGTCCACCAGCAGATCGAGATCGAGGTCTTCTTGGATCTTCACCCACTCGGCGGTCGCACGCCGCTCCAGGGCGGTGAGCTCCTCCTTGGAGATCTGCTTGCGGAGGAACTTCCGTCTCGCCTCGAGCAGGTACTCAGGCTTGGGATAACTCCCAACGGCTGTCGTGGGGAGGAGGGGCAAGCTCATGCCGGGGCTCCTTTTAATGCCGCGGCGGCCGCGCGGGTCCCTTCCACTAGCCGCTGGAGTTTCCGCCGTGCCACGCCGCGAGGCAAAAATTCCAACCCCGCACTGGGGGCCACCATCAGGCGGTCGGGCGGGACGACGGCGCTAATACGCCGGATGGCGGTCAACATCTCGTCTACCGTCTCCAGGCGCGTGTTGCGCGCATCCAGAATCCCGCACATCAATCCCTTGGAAAACGGCGCGCGGCGGATGACGTCCCAGTTACGGTAGCCTGCGACAAAATCTAACCCAATGACGTCAAAGGGCAACTCCAGGATCTGGGGGTACACCCCGCCCACATCGCCGAAATAGGTGGCCAACACCTTCTGCGCTGTGACACCCTCCGTGAGTGCGCGCATCGCGTCGGCAAAGAGCGGATAGTCGACGGAAGGCACGCATAGCGCCGGCTCATCGACCTGGATGACGGTCGCCCCCGCTCCCTGCAGCGCGCGGAGTTCGTGGTTCAGGGCTCGCGCCAGGGCGAGGGCAAAATCGCGCGGGGAGCGGTAGTGTGTAGTCCGGCCAAGCCAAGCCAGGGTGAACGGACCCGTGACGACCGCCTTAACGGGCCGAGGACTGTTCTGCCGGGCGAACTCGAAGTCGCGCACGGCAATCGGCGTCTCCCACGCTACTTCTGCTTCGGCCACCGGCTCTCGGAAGTAGATGTTCGTATCGAAGTAGCGCTGCAAACCGTTGATGGAAAATCCGCGCAGGCGTCGGGCGAAGTAGGTCTGCCCATCCTCCCACCGGATCTGGCCGTCGGTCAGGAGGTCCACCCCGGCATCCAGTTGATCGCGGATCGCCTCCAGGGTAACCTCGTCTTCAATCTGATGGAATTCCGCCTCGGTGATCTGCCCCTTCTGCAGCTTCTCGACCCCACTGCGCCACTTGCCCGGGTTGGGCATGTCGGGAATCTTAGGGTAGTTGCCGATGACAGTCGAAATCACCGCGAGATCCTCCACAGACGTCTGGCGCCCAGAATCCGTCCGGACCCAGGCGTCCCTTGAGATCTGTCGTGCCGTCCTACGTTGTTCTTCCCTGCGTACCCGTCAAGTGTAAAACCTCACCCCGAGGCGCGCAAGTTAGGCCTTCACCGGAGTCCGGGCCAGGCGGACGAGTTCGAGGACGGCATCGAAGCGGCCAAAAGAGGGGATCAGGTAAACACCGCCCACGCGCGCTCGAATCGCCTCCAGCAGCTCATGCGCGAGGCGGATCCCTTCTTGCCGGCTATCCGGGGATGTGCGCATTCTATCTCGCACCCAACCCGGCACGGCAAAGCCTGGAAGCTCGTTGTGCAAGAACTCCGCATGGCGGGAACTCACTAGCGGCAGCACGCCGACGAGAATGGGCAGCGGCACGCCCCCTGCCACCTTCGCAAACCTGTCCAGTGCCTCGGGCTCGTAGATTGGCATCGAGCATACGAAGTCTGCTCCCGCGGCAACCTTGCGTTCCAGCATCCGCGCTTCCTTGTCCAGGTCTTGGGCGGCGAGGTTGAGTGCGACTCCCACGGTAAACGCAGTCGGCGCGCCGATGGGGTTTCCGGCCACGTCGCGGCCCTGGTTGAAGTCCTTGATGAGCCGCACCAGCCCGGAGGGCTTCACATCCGACACGGCCGTAGCCGCAGGGTAGTCACCTGCCTGTGGGGGATCCCCGCGCAACACCAAGACGTTGCGCACGCCCACAGCGTGGACGGCCAGCAGGTCGGATTGCAAGCGCATCAGGTTCCGGTCCCGCGTCGTGAAGTGCAGAATGGTCTCCATCCCGACTTCCGACTGGATGCGGGAGCACATCGCCCACGGGCTCATGCGCAGCCGCGCCATGGGATTGTCAGCCACATCGATGGTGTCGACCCCGGATTCTTTGAGCCGACGGCATCCATCCAGCTCGCGGCGGTCGGTGACCCCCCGGGGCGGGTCAATCTCGACAGTGATTACGAAGTGTCTGCCTAATTTGTGGGCCAGAGTGCCCGCTTCCGGCGCGGTGGTGGTCACCGCAGGCTCGGAGGACGGACGTGGTGAGGGGGTGCTAGCAGACTCGATCACGACGCGCTCGGATGGCACTGCCTGGGCGAGTGCTGCCCTGATCGCAGCGATGTGCTCGGGAGTGGTTCCGCAGCACCCCCCGATCAGCCGGACACCGAGGGCGGCCAGCTGGCGGGCGTGGTCTGCGATATACGCCGGAGTCGAGAAGTAGATATACCGACCCCCGACGTACGCGGGGAAACCGGCATTCGGCATCGCCGATAGGCGGGCGTCGGGCACCTCGGCGGCCATTTGTTGCATGACCTCCAGGATGCCCTGGGGGCCTACGCTGCAGTTCGCCCCGACCACCTCCACGCCCAACTGCACCAGGGTCCTCGCGATTTCTTGAGGGGTGTGTCCCAGCAGCGTCTTGCCTTCTTGCGTAAAGGTCATCTGGGCAATTATCGGGACCGTGACCGCCGACCGCACGCCGGAGATGACCTCCAAAAGTTCTCCCAGATCAGAAAACGTCTCCAAGATGAGGACATCGGCTCCGCCATCGACCAAGGCCGCGGCTTGCTCCGCGAAACTTTCGCGGACCTCCTCGGGTGCCACAGAGCCCAGGGGGGCAATCGGGCGCCCAATGGGGCCCATCGAGCCGGCGACGAAGACGCTGCGCCCGCTCGCCTCGGCGGCTTCCCGGGCCACGGCAGCGCCCGCCCGGTTGATCTCGGCGAGGCGGTGCGCGAGGTTGTGTGAAGCGAGCTTGAACCGATTTGCGCCGAAGGTGTTCGTTTCAATCAACTCGGCCCCGCTGGCGATGTAGTCCACGTGGATCTGGCGGATCAGCTCAGGCCGGCTGAGGTTCAGCTCATCGAAACACTGATCAAATGGCACCCCGCGCGCATACAGCACGGTCCCCATGGCGCCGTCAGCTACCATGACGCCTTGATCCAACCTCGCCAAGAATGGATGTGCTCGGGACGCGGTCCTCGACACGGACATCACCGGCAGCAGCAAGCCTCCGTCTTCGTCATATATCCTACTCCGACTGGTGTGCTTCTAACAGGGACTTGGCGATGATCACACGTTGAATCTCGGACGTGCCCTCGCCGATCTCCGTGAGCTTGACGTCGCGGTAGTAGCGTTCGACCGAATACTCCTTGATGAGTCCATAGCCGCCATGAATCTGCACGGCCTTCGCAGTCGCGCGGGCCGCCGCTTCGGAGGCATATAACTTAGCCATCGCGGCTTCGCGGCGAAACGGTTGGCCGAGGTCTGCTAGCTGTGCGGCACGGAGAACAAGCAGCCAGGCGGCGTCGAGTTCGGTCGCCATGTCAGCAAGCATGAACTGGATAGCCTGATGTTCCGTCAGGGATTTGCCAAATGCCTTGCGCTGCGATGCGTAGCGGATACTGTCTTCCAGCGCGGCACGGCCGATTCCGACCGCGAGGGCGCCGATGCCGATCCGCCCCCGCTCGAGCACGCTGAGGGCTTGGTGAAACCCCTCGCCCTCAGGGGCGATCAAGGAATCGGCGGTAATTGTACAGTCCTCAAAGATGACTTCCGCCGTGTCGCTGGCCCGCACACCTAATTTATCTTCCTTCTTGCCGGCCCGTCGTCCGGGGGCGTCCCGGTCCACAATAAATGCGGAGATCCCCCTGTGACCCGACTGAGGGTTCGTGCGTGCCATGACCACGTAGACGCCAGCCACGCTCCCCTGCGTGACGAACACCTTGAACCCGTTCAGCACCCAGTCTGTTCCTCGGCGAATGGCGCGAGTTTGGATTGCGGCGGCATCACTTCCCGCGCCAGGCTCAGTGAGACACCACGCGCCGAGCGCCGACCCATTGGCTAGGCGAGGAAGATACTTCCGTTTTTGGGCCGGACTGCCGAACTGGAGGATGTGACCGGTGCACAGCGAGTTGTGGGAGGCGATTGTCAGACCGATAGACGCATCGCCCCAGGCGATCGCCTCGATCGCCAGGACCGCGGTGAGGAAATCAAGCCCCGCCCCACCCCACTCCTGTGGGACCGTCAGGCCAAACAGCCCTAAGGCGGCGAGTTTGGGGACAATCGCGTGCGGAAACGTCCCGGCTCGATCCCACGCCGAGGCCTGGGGGCGGAGTTCGGCCGCAGCGAACTCGCGCACGGTCTGCTGAATCGAGCGCTGGGCGTCATCGAGTTCTATCCGCACCTCGGGTCCCTCGCAACCTGCAGGCGCACAGCCATGGGATGCGTCCTCACTCGACGACTAGCGGCGCCTGATCGCTGATGATCGTGCGTTCCTCGTGAATGAGCTTGCGCAAGGGTTTGGGTAGACTCGTCACGCGCGTATGGGTCTCTCCATCGTAAAAGCGCA
>DASWFZ010000081.1:0-51735 GCA_036393975.1 bacterium
GCGATCCACTCGGCATCCAAGGTGGCGGCAAGGCGACGGCCTACGCGAACGAGGCGCTCGGCAATAGGCCCCGGCGCCAAGCAGACCAGCACGCGTTCGCCCGCGGGCCAGGGACCGGGAATCCCATGTGCCCCCATGTACGTGCGCATCTGGCGGTCAACCTTGCGCGCCAGATGGCGGAGGGCCAACTCGCGGAGCGCCGTGAGATTGCCGGGACGGAAGAATTTCTCAATGGCGGTTCCCGCCTGCTCGGGGACGTACACTTTGCCCTCGTGGAGCCGCTTGATCAGCTCATCCGGCGGGAGGTCGATAAGAATGACCTCATCGGCTCCTTCCAAAACCTGATCCGGCACGGTCTCCCGGATCACGACGCCTGTGATCTGCGAGACCACATCGCTGAGACTTTCGACGTGTTGGATGTTCAGCGTGGTGTAGACGTCAATGCCGGCGGCGAGCAATTCTTCGATGTCCTGATAGCGGCGGGCATGGCGGGATCCGGGGGCGTTGGTGTGCGCGAGCTCATCGACGATCGCGAGCTGGGGCCGGCGGGCGAGGACTGCGTCGAGATCCAGTTCCTCGAGCACGACCCCGCGGTACTCGAACCTGCGACGGGGGGTCACGGGCAGGCCTTCCAGCAGGGCCTCGGTCTCTTTGCGGTGGTGCGTTTCCACCAACGCCACGACCACATCGACGCCTTCGGCCTGCCGCTGGCGGGCAGCCCCCAGCATGGCGTAAGTCTTGCCGACCCCTGCCGCGTACCCCAGGAAGATCTTGAGCTTGCCGGCGCGGCTTTCTTCTTGCTTCGCTTGCGTCAGCAGCGCATCGGGATTAGGACGCTCTCGTTCTCCTACCATCCGCCGAGTTCACCTGAGGCCATCCAGCCTCAGGTTCAACTCTAGCACGTTCACGCGCGGCTCGCCCAAGACGCCGAACTCGCGGCCGGCAGTGCTTTGGCCGACGAGTTGACGCACGGTTTGTTCGCTGATACCGCGGACGCGTGCGACCCGCCGAACCTGATAGTCTGCTGCAGCTAGGCTGATGTCAGGATCGAGCCCGCTCGCGGAAGCGGTCACGAGGTCAACGGGAACCGGGCCCGTTGCCTGGGGATCGGCTCCCCGGAGCGCTGCGATTCGTCCCGCCACCGCCTCGCGGAGGGCCTTGCTTGTTGGGCCGAGGTTGGATCCTCTTGACGCAGAGGCATTATAAGAGAACGGACTCGTGGCCGAGAGCCGCCCCCAGAAGTATTTCGGGTCGTCGAATGGCTGCCCGATCAGCGTGGAACCGATCGCGTGTCCATCTCGGCTGATCAACCTGCCTTGCGCTTGGCGGGGAAGAGCACCTGGGCTAGCCCCGTCATCGCTAGGGG
This sequence comes from bacterium, assembly GCA_036393975.1. GTDB lineage: Bacteria > Sysuimicrobiota > Sysuimicrobiia > Sysuimicrobiales > Kaftiobacteriaceae > 13-1-40CM-64-14. The sequence continues at coordinate 1,367 of DASWFZ010000081.1, forward strand.
GTAGACGAGCCCCGTCAACACCGTGAACACCACCATGGCCACGATGGCCGGTCGCAACTCCCTACGCAGAATAGGTCCCCCGTGGCGAATGACGAGGCGGTGCTGAACGCGAGGTCGGGGGGCACTGCTCCGAGATGTTCGGGGTTCCACGCCAGCAGCTGTTGCAGCCGCTCGAACCCATACGTGGCGATCAGACCCACCACGCTCAGCATCATGAAGGCGATGGCGTACCGGGTCCACGTCATCTCGTCATCGGGCCTGATACCGAACCAGCGATACGTCAGTCTCTCGACGGGCCCCAGGAGCGGATCCCACATCGTCCGGCCCCCCGCGTAGACCCGCGCCATGTAGCTCCCGAGCGGTTTCACCAATAGGAGCAAGATGACGATGTACAGCCCGATCTGCAGCCAACCCCATGTGCTCATACGAACCACTCCGGCCGCAGCATGGCGGCCACCAAGTAGATGAGTAAGACAAGCGTCAGCACGCCCGCGATCTCGATCATCGCGTCGTTACCCCCTCAAGCGTTCGAAACCTAAGATCAGCCACCGACAGATCCATGAGAAAACGAGAAAGGAGAGCACCGCGGCGAGGTCCATTATCACAACCACCTAATTTCTGCACGGACAAGGTTTCGGCGAAGTCCGGTGGGTTGACCCATTGCCGCTGAGTATATGGGTGGAGGGGGTCAAGGGTCCCCACAAGAGGGTGTCCCATCTGGTCAAGAAACGATCAAGAGCCTGCAGTCACATGAAACCGTCCAAGGGTCAGGTGGAGCGTCCCGTGTTTGAAAGGAGGAACCGTATATTTACATATCGTATACGAGTATCCGCCGTGAACCTCACCAGCGTCGCTACCCTCATGACGGAGCGGTACCGGAGCACCCCGGAGCTCGTAGCCGAGGTGGTGCGTGAAGCGATCCTTCGCGGGTTGCTGAAGGGGGGAGACCAACTGCGGCAGGATGAAGTCGCCGCGCAGTTGGGCGTCAGTCGGATCCCTGTCCGCGAAGGTCTTCGGCAGCTCGAAGCTGAGGGTCTCGTAAAATTCCTCCCGCGGCGCGGCGTGTTGGTGTCCTCCCTGTCGGCCGACGAGGTGCAAGAGATCTACGAGATGCGCATCCCGCTCGAGTGCACGGCTTTGCGCCTCGCCCTCCCGCACGTGACGGACGTGGATGTCCGCCGCGCCGAAGAGATCCTCGACGCCATCGACCGGGAAACCGACATCGGACGGTGGGGCCGCCTCAACGACGAATTCCACGCCGGGCTGTATGTGCTCGCCAACCGGCCGCGGCTGCTGGCTTTGATCAAGAGCCTGCGGGCCAATGTCGGCCGGTACCTGCGCATTTACATCTCGTTACTCCACCACAAACCACGGTCCCAGGAAGAACACCGCATGATCTTGGACGCGGTCAGACGACACGATGCCCCCGCGGCCCTCGCCGCCCTGGAACGCCATCTCGACGTGGCCTGTCGAGGACTCGTCGCATATCTTCCGCAAGAGCGCGACGCGCGCCCTGAGCGCTCTGGGTTCGCTCGGTCCCGCTGAATGTGGCGAGCGGCACGGGGTTAGGACGTGCGGGGGGTGTCAGGCGCGGGGACGCGAGTGTGAGGAGGAGGAAGAGCTGATGGCCAAATTCGCGATTGTCGATTCCGAGAAGATCGCCAAAGACGTGACCTACGAGCCCCCACTCGTGATCGCCTTCGGAGTAGATAAAAACAGTGTCGGGTCGCGGACGGTCACGATGGGGCGTACGATCATCCCCCCTGGCGGGCGCAATCCCGCTCATCACCACACCTGTGAGGCAGCGTTCTTCGTGCGCAAGGGACGAATTAAAGCCTACATCGGCGAGGAGCGCAGGGAGTACGTGGTTAACGAGAATCAGTTCGTATTTGTGCCGCCGGGCATGATTCATGGCATCCAAAATCTCAGCGGGACCGAGCCTGCCGAGCTCGTGTTCACCTACGGCAACTGTCCCAGCAAAGATGACGCAGGCACGACGTTCGTGGAACGACCCTGGCAGGCCCCCAGCCGCGTGTAGCCGTGCCGTTCTACCGGTTTGACGAACTGCCGAGCGAGACGATCTCGCCCCACTACTCCACGGCCGCCGGGGGAACGGTTACCGGCGCGAAAATCGAAGTGGGTCTCTACCGCATGCCCGCCGGCACCGGTGCCGCACCCCACCGCCATCCCAACGAGCAGATCGTCTACATCCTCCGCGGCCGCGTGCGAGCTCGCATCGGACAGCAGGCCCAGGATGTCGGTGTCGGTGGCGTCATCCACATTCCGCCGGACACCGTCCACGAGATCCACGCCCTCGAGGACACCCAGTTCATCAGCAGCAAAGATCTGGTGGAGGGGAAGGGGAGCAAGGGCTGGTCCGCCCAGGCTCCCGTGAAGAAATAGGCTGGGGGAGGCACGGGGATGACGGACGCACCACGCGTGGACCGCTTACAGATGATCGCCTCTCTGCGGGCGCAGCTTACGGTCGATCCTGGGCGCACCGCCGTCGTCCTCGTTGATGCCCACCGCGGTCATCTCGATCCCCAAGTGGCGACAATGCCGGTTCCCCCGGACCAGGCGCGACGGGTGCGCGAGCGCCTAGCGCATCTCGTCACCGGCGCGCGCTCCGCACACGTTCCCGTCATTCATGTCGTCTTGACCCACGGCAGGCATCCCTACCCTGGTGTGGACAGTATGGGCAACCCGTTCTGGCGGGCGGTGGAGGCGGCGAAGCAGACGCTGACACCCGACCGGCCGAGCACGATCTCTGGCCACAATCTGGAGGGCTCAGTCCAAACCGAGATCCTACCGGAACTGGGTCCCGATCGCTCCGACGTGGTCATCCGGTCCAAGAAACGTCTCTCAGCTTTCTACGGTACAGAGCTGGAGGTCGTCTTGCGCTCGCGGGGGATCGCGACCATGGCGCTCGCGGGCATCAACACCAATACCTGCGTGCTCAACACGGCCTTCGATGCTTTCAACCGTGACCTCCAAGTCATCGTCATCGGCGATGCCGTCGCGAGCATGTATGGCGATGACTTGCACGTGTTTGGGTTGGAAAATATCAGTCGCGCCCTCGGCTGGGTCCTCTCCGCGGACGAATTTGTCCGCCTGCTCCAGATGTCCCCCCCGGCCCCTCCGCCCCACGTCAGTCGGGTGACAGGTGGATGAAGCAATTTACTGTGGTGGTTACCGACGCCGTGTCCCCGTCTTTGGACATTGAACGGTCCGTGTTGGGCGCCGTGGGCGCGCACCTCATGACGCTGCAAGCCACGCGTGAGGACGAGCTCCTGGAGGCGGTGGAGGATGCCGACGGGCTGTTGGTGTGCTATGCGCCGGTGACGCAGCGCGTGATCGAACGCGCGTCGCGGTGCCGTGTGATCGCCCGCTATGGCATCGGCGTCGACAACGTGGATCTCCAGGCGGCCGCGGCCCGCGGCATCGTCGTGACCAACGTCCCCGACTACTGCATCGAGGAAGTCAGCGACCACGCCCTGGCGCTGATATTGGCCTGTGCCCGGCGGGTCGTCCACTTAGACCGTCTTGTGCACACAGGCCGGTGGGATCCGAAAGACGCGCTGCCGATCCGACGGCTCCAAGGGCAGGTGCTGGGGTTGGTGGGGTTCGGGAAAATTCCGCGCCGGGTAGCAGCCAAAGCCGCAGGGGTGGGGCTGCTCCCTGTCACGTTTGATCCGTTCGTTGACGCAGCCACCTGTGCCGCGCACGGGGCAAAGAAAGTGGACCTGTCCACCCTTTTGACTGAGGCGGACTTCGTCTCGGTGCACGCTCCCCTCACTGCGCAAACTCGCGGGCTGATCGGGGACGCGCAGCTGCGGCGCATGAAACCCACCGCCTTCCTCATCAATACGGCACGGGGGCCGGTGGTCAGAGAAGCCGCGCTGGTCAAGGCTCTGCAGGCGGGGTGGATCGCGGGGGCGGCGTTAGATGTCGTGGAGACCGAGCCCCTTCCGCCGACGCATCCGCTCATGACCTTGCCCCAGGTTCTCCTGACGCCCCATGTCGCCTTCTACTCGCAAGAGTCCATGCAAGAACTGCAGCGCAAAGCCGCCGAGGAAGTGGCGCGGGTGCTTACCGGCCACGCCCCCCACTACGCGGTCCCGCTCCCCTCAGTACCGATGTCACAAGGAGGTCGATGAAATGAAGACGCCGTGGATGACAGATCGCTGGTTTACGAGTCCCCACAACTTTAACGAGGAGGTACGCGCGCAGCTCAAGTTTGCCAAGAAGATCACCTTTCATGACATCACCCTGCGCGATGGCGAGCAGCAGACAGGAGTGGTGTTTACCAAGGACGACAAGATTCGGATCGCGGAAAAGCTCGCCGAAGCCGGCGTGCACCGCATCGAAGCCGGGATGCCCACCGTGTCCAAGGCGGATGAGGCCGCGATCAAGGAGATCGTAAAGCGGAAGCTCGGCCCGAAGATCTTCGCCTTTTCCCGCTGCATGGTCGCCGACATCCAGCGCGCGGTCGACTGCGGCGTCGAGGGGGTCGTCGTCGAGATCCCGAGTAGCGAGCACATCATCGAGCTGGGGTACGAGTGGCCCCTGCAGAAGGCCATTGACCTCTCGGTGGAGGCGACGCAGTACGCCCACAAGCAGGGTCTCTACGTGGTCTTCTTCCCCATTGACGCGACCCGCGCCGAGCTGGGCTGGTTCCTGAACCTCATCGACCACGTCGCCACCCACGGCCACATGGATGCCCTGGTGTTGGTCGACACGTTCGGAGGATCCTCTCCGCACGCCATTTCCTACTTCACCAAGCAGGTGCAAGCGCGCGTCCGGAAACCGCTGGAGGCCCACTTCCACGACGACTTCGGCATGGCCGTGGCCAACACGCTGATGGCGCTCACCTTGGGCGTGGAAGTCGCGCACGTCACCGTGTCCTCTCTCGGCGAGCGAGCGGGCAACTGCGCGCTGGAAGACCTGGCGCTCGCCCTCCTGACCCTCTATGGGATCGATACCGGCCTGCACCCCCAGACGTTCACGGAGCTGTCGCGCCTCGTGCAGAAACTCGCGGGTGTGACGTTGCCGCCCAATCGGCCGATCGTGGGCGAGATGCTGTACAAGATCGAGTCGGGCATCATTGCGACGTGGCTAGCGCGCCTTAAGGACAAACGGCCGGTCGAGCTCTTCCCGTTCCACTGGAGTCTGGTGGGCCAGGCCCCTGCCGAGATCGTCTTAGGGAAGGGCAGCGGTCGCGATTCGATTCTCTACTTCCTCAGCCACCTCGGGTACACTGTCGGGCCCACCGATCCACGGGTCGACGAGATCCTGGTGCGAGTGAAAGAACGCTCGCTCGCCACCAAGAGCCTGCTGTCCACCGATGAGTTCCGTACGGTGGTGGAGGGAGTGTTGGGACGGACCGCGACGCCTTCGCCAGCACGCGGCACGTAGGATGCCGATGGATGCGGTCGACGTCCACAGCCATTTCTTCCCAGACGCGTTCGTCCGGTTGATCCGCTCCCACGGCGCCCCCGCCGGGGCCTCCGTGGATCGCCGGGACGGGGTGGAGTGGCTGACTTTGCCCGGGCATCCCCCCGTGCCGTTGACGCCGCCGTTCACGACCGTCGCCTCTCGGCGGGCCCGCCTTCAAGAATTGGGGATCGCCGCGCAGGCCCTCTCGTTGTCGCCCCCGATGGTACACTGGGCGCCGGTCGAGCTCGGGGTCCCGCTCGCCCGCGCGTTCAACGATGGGATCCTTGAGATTCAGGCGAGCTTCCCGGATCAGTTTGTCGGGCTCGCCACCTTGCCCCTCCAGGATATCGATGCGGCGCTGCGAGAGATGGATCGCGCCATAGGCCTGGGCATGCGGGGGATCTACGTGGCGACCGCGGTGGGCGGACGCTACCTCGATGCTCCGCAGTTCGCCCCCATGTGGGAGGCCGCGGCCTCGCGGAGTATTCCGGTGTTCATCCATCCCCAGAACCACATCGGCCGCGAGGTCATGGATCGCTGGCATTTGTTCAACACGGTCGGGTTTCCCGTGGAAACGGCCGTGCTCGCTACGCGCCTGATTTTTTCCGGCACCCTTGATCGTCACCCCTCCTTGCGGATTGTCCTGGCCCATGGGGGCGGTGTCCTGCCTGTGCTGGCGGGCCGGCTGGATCACGCCTACTGGCAGCGCGCGGAGGTGCGGGACGCGATCGCCGCCCCTCCCAGCACCTATGTGAAGCGCTTTTACTTTGACACGGTGACCCACCATGATCTGGCGCTGCGGTTTTTGCTGGACCTGGTGGGACCGCAGCAGGTCGTGTTAGGTACGGACATCCCCTATGACATGGCAGATCCGGAGCCCCTGGCGCGGATCCGCCGACTGGGTCTCGCGCCGCCGGCCGCCGCGGCCGTGGTGGGAGAATCCGCGCGCAAACTCTTGCACTGGGAAGTCACGCATGCGACAAGGGAGGGCTAGCATGGGATATCACGAGTTCTTGCAAGGGCACCACGAGTATCAACCACGCCGGGTGTTCAGCTCCACCGCCACCGACTGGCAAGGACGGGTCGATTTTGCGCGGTTGCGACAGGATCGGTTGGCCCGCGCTCGAGAGCAGATGGAGCAGAAGAACCTCGACGGCCTGGTGTTGTTTGTCGGGGAGAACGTCCGCTATGTGACCGGCGTCTATCAAGGGAACTGGAAGAACAACATCTTCATCCGGTACTGCGTACTGCCCCGCGGTGGCAAGCCGGTCCTCTTTGAGACCGTAGGTTCGGACATGATCTGTGCCCAGATCGACGCCCCATGGCTAGAAAGTGAAGTCCGGCCGGCGATCACGTGGAAGTGGGCCGAAGGCGCCGAGCCGGAAATGGCCCAGCGCATGGCGCAGAGCGTCGCCGACGTGCTGAAGGAAAACGGGGTGCACAAGGGACGCATTGGGATCGACATCATGGACATGACGGCGTACCAGGCGCTGACAGGGCTGGGACTCAACATAGTGAACGCCTGGCCGGCGATGTCCACCGCCCGCGTTGTCAAAACCCCTGATGAGTTGGAGTGCCTCAAGATCTCCGCCGCCCACGGGGACGCGGCGATGTGGATGGCGATGCACGAGTGGGCCAAGCCCGGCGTGCGCGAGGCCGAGGTCTGCGCCAAAGTCAATGAGTACCTCTACCGCAGCGGGTTTGACTTCGTCTACGACATCATCGTCGCGAGCGGAGGCAACACAAGTCCCTATCGCCGGTGGCACACGGACAAGGTCATCCGCCAAGGCGACCTCATGATCATAGACATCAACGCCATCGGTCCCGGCGGGTACTTCATCGACTTCGTGCGCTGCTGGAAAGTGGATGCGAAGCCCACGACCAAAGAGAAAGATCTGTACAAACGCTGCTACGACTCGCTCTACGCGGCGATCGCCGCGGTGCGGCCCGGAGGCACGACGGGAGATGTCGCGGCGAAATTCCCCGAGTACGACGATGACCGCTATGGCAGCGTCAGCCTCCAGCAGTTCGCCCACAGCATCGGACTGTCACTGTACGAAGGCATGTGGGTCTCGCGCGCGTACTCGCTCAAGCATCCGGCGCCCATCAAACAAAATATGTACTTTGCCATCGAGACCTTCAGCGGCTTCCCCGGCCTGGAGCAGACGGTGCGGCTGGAGGAAAACATCTGCGTGACCGATAAGGGCACCGAACGCTTTACGCTGTGCGAGCACCCGGAGTACTGGGGAGTGGGAGTGTGAGACGGTGCGCACGGCTTCCAAGATGAGGTCGCAGCAACCACACATCTCCGGTGCACTCGGGGTCCCGCAGGCTCGATTCGGTCCTGCGGCACTGGCCTGGCGGCCGCACCCACTTCTGACCGCGCTGTTCTACAACGTGGGCCCGTTCGCTGCGCTCGTGGCCGTGTGGGCCCTCGTCGTGGCGCTGATCCACCCCTCTGTGGCCGTGCTACCCTCTCCGCTGCGCGTGGCCGAGGAGGTGGTCTTCACTCTGCGCAGCGGTGTCTTGCCTGATTACGTGCAACGCTCCCTGGCGCGTCTGTTGCTCACGGCCGCCGCCGTCATCCCGCTGGGGGTGATGGCCGGACTGCTGGTGGGGTTGGTGCGGCCCGCCGCCGCCACGTTGATGCCCGTGTTCCGGTATCTGACCGCCATCCCCGCAATTGCCTGGCTGCCTGTCTTCCTCGTGACGCTCGGGTTCAACGAGACCAGCATCGTCGCCACGGCTGCGTATGGCTTTTTCTTCCCCGTCCTGTTCAACACCCTGGTCGGGGTGCAGACCGTCCCGCGGGTATTGCGCAGCGCGATCCGCACGCTCGGCGGGACGGGGTTCCACGTCATCCGCGACGTGCTCGTGCCCGGAGCATTGCCGAGCATCGCCGCGGGAATGCGGTTGGGGTTCGCCTACGGCTGGCGCGCGCTCATCGCCGCGGAAATGCTCGTGGCGCAAGGGGGCTTGGGCCACCTGCTCTTTCGCGCGCAGAGCGTCGGGTTCACGCCCCGGATGGTGGCCGGAATGGTCGTGATTGGCACGCTCGCCGCCGCGATCGATTTCTTCTTGATGGAGCCGCTGGAGGAGAGGACGGTGCGACGATGGGGGACCGTGCGCCCGTAGGTACCGCTCGGCTGCCCGCAGCCTCGGGCATCGGTCTGGCGGGTCCGTTCGCCGCGCTGGGGATCGTCCTCGCGGCGTGGTGGATAGCCATCTGGCTGAACGTTGTCCCGCGGGCATTTCTGCCCACTCCCCTCGCCGTGGCGAAGGGAATCGCCGAGATCTTCACGACCAGCGGGCGGTTGCGGGACGTCCGAGAGAGCGTGCTGGGATTCGCCGTGTACTACCCCCTTGCCGCAGGCTTGGGGATTGCGGTGGGGCTGACCTTGGGATTGGTCTCCGGCTTGGGTCGCTTCATGCGCCCACTGCTGGGGTTTTTCAATGCGATCGCGGGAATCGCGTGGCTGCCTTTGGCCATGATGTGGTTCGGCGCGGGATCGCCGACGGTGGCCTTTGTCACCGCCAACGGTGTGTTCTTCGTGGTGGCGGTCAATACCCTGACGGGGGTGCAAAGTGTGCCGGACACCTACGCGAACGGGCTCGCGGTCCTGGGGGCGAGCCGGTGGAGGATCGTCCGCGATGTGTTGCTCCCCGGTGCGTTTCCGACGATTCTGAGCGGGTTGCGCCTCGCGTTGGGGTTTGGGTGGCGGGCCCTCGTGGCCGCGGAGATGGTCGCTGCCGCCTCGGGGTTGGGCTACTTGGTGTACCGCAGCAGCTACGACTTTCGTTTCGACATCGTCTGGGCTGGCATTCTCTTGTTGGGGTTCTTGAGCGTGACTCTGGATCGGCTGCTCTTTGCGCCTCTAGAGCGGTGGACGGTGGAACGGTGGGGCGTGGTGCATCGGTAGGGGGCTAGGATGGCCGACATCGAGATCACTAATGTCACGCACGAGTACCTCAGTTCGCATGCCCTCGGCGTGCGCGCGTTATCGGGCGTGAGCTTGACGGTGCATGATGGCGAGTTTGTCACGGTGGTGGGGCCTAGCGGGTGTGGGAAATCGACGCTGCTGCTGTTGGTCGCAGGACTCTTGCCGGCCACCCACGGGGAGATCCGGGTGGACGGCCAGCCGGTTCGCGCGCCGGGGGCCGACCGCGGGATGGTGTTTCAGGAAGGGGCGATTCTTCCGTGGCGAACCGTGCGCCAGAACATCCGGCACGGGCTGGAGATCCAGGGGACGGCCCCGGAGTCGCAAGAGGCGATCGTGCGCGGCTTCGTGAAACTGTGCGGGCTGCAAGGCTTTGAGGACCGCTACCCTCATGAGCTGTCCGGCGGCATGCGCCAGCGCGTGGCCGTGGCCCGCACCCTGGCCGTGAATCCGAAAGTCGCGCTCATGGACGAACCCTTTGCCGCTTTGGATGCCCAGACCCGGATTACGCTGGCCGAAGAACTCATTCGGATCACGGAGCACACGAAGAGCACGACGCTCTTTGTCACCCACAACGTAGAAGAGGCGGTATTCCTCGGGGATCGCGTGGTGGTGCTCACCTCGCGGCCGGGGAGGGTGAAGGCGGAGTTTGCGATTCCGGTGCCCCGGGGAGAGCGGATCTACAGCGGCATGTCGCAGCGTCCGGAGATGGAAGCGATCAAACAGCAGATCTTTGAGCTCATCCGTACGGAAGTCGCCGCTTCAGAAAGCGCGGAGCGTCCTCTCACTCCGGCGTCGAGTACTGCGGTGCGGCTGCGGCAGTGGCTGCGTCACCGCACGGTGTGGGCCCTGTTTCTGGCGGTTGCATTGGCGGCTGGCGTGCAGGCGACAGGTGTGATGACCGCATCGAGTAAACTCAGTGCCGAACTTGCGGGGGGAGGAGTCCCAGGCGCCTTGCAGCGGATCCAAGTGCGTCTTGCCACCCCTGCCGAGGAGTATCACATCCGCTACCTGCAACGCTGGGGGACCGTGGAACGCGTTACCGGCGACCGCGTGCATCTCCGCGATGTGACGTCTGAGGACGTGCGTCGGATCGCGCGCGTGTACTGGGTCTCGAACATCACCACAACGGAGGAGGAACAACAGTGAGACGGACGCAGGCAACGGTGTGGCGCCTGGTTCTGGTGGCTATCCTGGGCGTGACGTGTGCTGCGGAATCGAGTGTGTGGGCTCAGGCACCGGCGCCTGAGCGGGTCACGCTCGGCGCCGTGGACAACCTGCTCTCCGCTTTGTCCATGATCGGCGTGAGTCGAGGCTTCTTCGCCAAACACGGGCTGAATGCGGACCTGAAGCTGTTCCGCAGTGGGCAGGAAGTGGCGAAGGCCCTGGCCGCCGGAGACATCGGGATCGGGACCTCCGCCATGAACAACTTCCAGACGGAGATCCAGGCGGGCCTGGAGCATGTGGCCTATATCGTGATCATGGGCGATGGCGCCTCCCGCGACAACGACCGGCCGCTCGCCATCACAGCCGCCCCCGGGAGCGGCATTCAGAAACCAGCAGACCTGAAGGGAAAGACGGTGGGGCTCTCGCTCGGGGGCACCGCGGAGTTGTATCTGCGCGCGGTCATGGAGAAAGCGCAGTTGTCCGAAGAGGACGTGAAGATGGTGCAGGTGGTCCCGGCCAACTCCGCTCAGGCGTTGCGCGCGAAGCAGGTTGATGCCATCTCCGCTTGGGAGCCCTGGAACACTCAGGCCCTGCAGGAAGTCCCCGGGACCGTGGAAGTCGCCCGCGGTGGGGGGTACTTCAACTACGTCATCTTCGGCCTCGCCAAGAAGAGCACGTATCGTGACCGACCGGACCTCATTAAGCGCGTCATCGAAGGGATGGCCGAGTCTGCGTGGTGGACGCGCCAGAACCCGCATGAGGCCGCACTCGCCGTGAGCACCTGGCTGCCCACCCTGGGTGTCCCGTTGCTCGAGGCGGGATTGAAGAATGTCCCCTTCGATGTCCGGATCACAGACTACACTCGCCTCGCGTGGGACCAGTCATACCGCTTCCTGAGCCGTTTCAAACGGCTCCAAGGTCCTGTGCCTATGCAGGGGTGGGTGGACACCCGCCAGCTGAACCAGGTGATCCGCGAGAACCCGTCCTGGGTCGCCGATCTAAAGCCGTCCCCACTATTGGAGCTGAAGCTCCGGTAGAGCGGGGATGGCCACGGAGGGAGACGATGCCGTTCTTTAATCTGGACCGCCTTCAAGGGGAGTACGTAACGCCCAAGTACTCGAAGGCCTTTGGTCCGTTAGTCACCGGCCAGCAGATTGAGGTCGGGCGGTTACGCTTTGGGGCCGGCGAGGGTGCGGTCCCCCACGCCCATACGCAAGAACAAGTGATGCTCGTGCTCATCGGCCGCCTGCGGGTGACGATGGACGGCCAGACCCGCGATCTCGGACCCGGCGAGGGTTTCCTCGCGCCGTCAAACGTCTTGCACCAAGTAACCGCGCTGGAGGCGGCCGAGGTGCTGAGTTGCAAGAACGTCGTGGAGGGGCACGGACACAAGATCTGAGGGAAGACGCGGATGGAATTCTGGCTGGCCCAGACATTGAACGGCCTCTCGTTTGGGGCGCTCCTCTTTTTGCTCGCGAGCGGTCTCTCCTTGATCTTCGGGTTGATGCGCATCGTCAACATCGCGCACGGCTCGTACTACTTGCTCGGGGCGTATATCGCGCTCTCGGTGGTCAAGGCCACGCACAGCTTCATCCTGGCTCTCCTGGCGGCCGCCGCGGGTGTCGCGGCCATCGGGTTCATCATGCAGCGGGTATTTTTGGCCCGTTTCTACCGTCAGACCCTCGCCCAGGTCTTGCTGACGATGGGCTTCTCGTTTGTCTTCGCGGACGTGACGCTACTCGTCTGGGGCGGCGATCCGCAGCGGCTGTCGACCCCCGCGCTCCTGGCGCGCTCCGTGGCCATCGGGCCTGTCTACTTCCCTGCCTACCGCGCCTTCGTGATCGTGGTCGGCGCTGCAGTGGCGTTTTTGTTGTGGCTCGTCCTAGAAAAAACACGCCTCGGCGCGACCCTGCGCGCCGCAGTGGACGATCAGGAGATGGCCCGCGGGTTGGGGATCGATGTCGGCCCTCTGCTCACGGGCATGTTCGCCCTCGGGGCTGCCTTAGCAGGAGTCGGAGGCGTGATGGGCGCTCCGTTTCTCGGAGCCTATCCCGGGGCGGACAGCGACGTGCTACCGCTCGCGTTTGCCGTGGTTATCATCGGCGGATTGGGCAGCCTGAAGGGTGCCGTGGTGGGCAGCGCGCTGGTCGGCATCCTCGATAACTTTGGCAAGGCGCTGTTCCCCGAGTTGTCCTACTTTACCCTCTTTGTGCCAATGGCAATCATCTTAGCCGTCCGGCCTACCGGTCTGTTCGGCAGAGCCTAATAGTGTCGATGGCCTCGCGCAGACGCATCGCGTGGCTGGTCGCAGGGTCCGTGACCCTTGCCCTTCTCCCTCGCGTTGTGCCCGTGTACTTCACCCACTTGCTTATTTTGACGATGCTCTACGGTCTCGCCGCGAGCAGCTTGGACCTCCTGCTCGGCTACACCGGGCTTACGTCGTTCGGGCATGCCGCCTATTTCGGGATGGGTGCCTATGCCGTAGGGATGCTGACCCTGCGGTTCCACATGCCGATGCCTCTGGCGATGGTGGCGGGAATCCTGGCGGCCGGGGTTCTCGCGGTCTTATTCGGGTTGCTCGCGACGCGGGCCACGCAGGTGTATTTCATCATCATCACCCTTGCGCTCGGCATGGGGCTGTGGGGTTTGGCCTACCGGCTGGTGTTGCTCACCGGTGGAGACAATGGCATGCCTGGCATCCCGCCGCTGGATCTGGGTTTCGGATGGCCGGGACGCGATGCGGTGGCGCTGTACTACGTGGTGCTGGTGGTGGTGGCTGCGACGGTGGGGGGACTCTATCGCCTCGTGCACTCCCCATTTGGCCTTACGTTGCGGGGAATCCGCGAAAGTGAATCGCGCATGCGCATGTTGGGGTTCAACACGTGGCTGCACAAGTACGTCGTGTTCGTCATCGCCGGTACCACCGGCGGAGTGGCGGGGGTGCTCTATGCCGCGTACAACGGGTTTGTAAGCCCGCCCGATCTGCACCTGGCCGCCTCGGCTGAAGAGGTGTTGATGGTCATCCTCGGCGGGGCGGGCACGCTGTTCGGTCCGCTGGTGGGGGCGGGGTTGGTTGTGTTTCTCCGCAACTTGGTGAGTGCGTACACGCAGCGGTGGATGCTGATTCTCGGCGGGATCTTCATCTTCACCGTCCTCTATGCGCCGCAGGGCGTGCTGGGTGCCCTCCAGGTGCTCATGACACGGAGGCGGCTGGGGCGGGTGGTGCCGTCGAGCCTCGCATCTGCAGACGTCCCGGCTAAGCGAGTGGCGGGTGCGGAGGAGAGACCATGAGACCGGATAGGTGGAGACACGAGACTAGCGAGGAGGTATAGAGACGATGCGACGGGGATATCGAGGTGGTCTGGGGGTCCTCACGGCAGTCGTGCTGCTCGGTCTGGTGAGCGCTGTTGGTCCCGCGCACTCGCAGGGGATGGGGCCGATCCGCATCGGCTTCATTGCGCCGCAGACCGGGGTCTTCGCGGCCAACGGGCGCGATATGTTGAACGGGTTTCTCATGTTCTGGGAGGAGCGGAATAATACGGCCGGGGGCCGAAAGGTCGAGGTAGTCTCTGAAGACGATGCCGGCGTCCCCGCGAATACGCTGACGAAAGCCCGCAAACTCGTAGAGCAGGACCGCGTCGATATGCTGGTGGGTCCCTTGACGGCGAACTCGGGATTGGCTCTTCGGGACTTCGTCGACAGCGGCAAGGTCGTCACGCTGTATCCCATTGTGTCTGCAGATGACATCACCCAGCGCCGATCCAGTCCCTATATCGTGCGCGTCGGCTGGACCAGCAGTCAGCCCAACCACCCGCTCGCGGACTGGATCATCAAGAACACATCCTACCGGAAGATCGCGACGATCGGCTACGACTTTGCCTTCGGCCACGAGAATGTGGGCGGATTCCAGCGGACCTTCGAAGAAAACGGTGGCCGTATCGTGCAAAAGCTGTGGCCGCCGATCGGCGCCCCCGACTATGGGCCGTACCTCACACAACTGCGCCGCGATGTCGATGCCACCTACGCCATCTTCTCCGGGGCGGACGCGCTGCGCTTTCTGAGCCAGTACCAAGAGTTTGGCCTCAAGGACAAGATTCCCGTCATCGGCGGCGGAACATTGACCGATGAGCACATCCTCCCGCAGATGGGCAATGAGGCCCTGGATGTGATCACAGCGCTGCACTACAGCGCTGCCCTGAGCACAGCGGAGAACCGGGCCTTCGCGAGTGCCTACTCGAAAAAGACCAGCCGCGCGCCCTCCTACTACTCGGAGAACGCCTACACCGGCGCCCGCTTCGTCTACGAAGCCCTCCAAGCGGTCCGGGGCAGCGTCGATAACAAAGAGGCGTTCCTGACCGCGCTCCGGCGGGTGGTGGTTCCCGATGCCCCGCGCGGGCCCGTGCGGCTGGACGCGTACTCCAACCCCATCCAGAACGTCTACATCCGCCGGGTGGAACGGCGCGGAGGGTTGCTGCAGAACACCGTTCTCTTTACCTATCCCAACGTGTCCCAGTTCTGGACGTACGCGCCGGAAGAATTTTTGAAGCAACCAGTCTACAGCCGCGACTACCCACCACTGCGGCCGTAGCGACATGGAGACTGACCACACCACGTGAGGGGTGAGCGCAGTGAGGCGGAAGCTCGGAGTGCACATGGCATTAGCGGGACTGCTCGTGATCCTCGCACTGCCGTCTGGGACGGGCCAGGCCCAAATGGGGCCGATTCGGATTGGGGCCACGTGGCCGCTGACCGGACCGATCGCCGCGAGCGGCAAGGACATGCTCAACGGGTGGGAGCTCTTCCTCAGCGATGCCCACAACACGATCGCCGGCCGTCCCGTCGAGTTCATCATGGAAGATTCCGGCGGGGTGCCGGCCAACACGCTCACCAAGGTCCGCAAGTTGGTGGAGCGGGATCACGTGCACCTGCTGGTTGGGGCAGGGTTGTTGGCCTCCGAAGGGTATGCGGTGCGGGACTACATCGTGCAGTCGCAGACCCCGCTGTTGTTCGGCGTGGTGTCGGCAGACGATCTGACGCAGCGGCAGCGCGCGCCCTACCTGTTGCGTGTGGGCTGGACGAGTAGCCAGCCGTCGCACCCCTTTGCCGATTACATCTTCGGCAGCTTCAAGTACCGCCGGATCGCGATGATCGGTAACGACTACGCGTTCAGCTACGAGGTGACCGGGGGATTCCACCGGCGTTTTGAGGAGCTGGGGGGCTGCATTGTGCAGAAGATCTGGGTGCCTCTCAACACCCCCGATCACAGTCCCTACGTGTCTCAAATCCGTCGCGACGTGGACGCCGTCTTTGCCAACTTCGTCGGGGCGGATGTGATCCGGTTTGTCAAACAGTACGACGAGTTCGGCCTGAAGGGGCGTCTCCCGCTCATCGGGGGCGGCCTGCTCTCCGACGAGAGCCTGCTGCGCAGTATGGGCGATGAGGCGATTGGGAACATGTCTGCGCTGCACTGGAGTGCCGCGCTCGACCGGACCGAGGCGAAGCAATTCGTGGCCATGTACACGGCGAAGTACGGCACGGCGCCGTCGTACTATGCCGAGGGGCTGTATACCACGGGACGGTGGTTGGAAGCGGCGGCACGCCGCGTGCGAGGCAACGTGGAGAACAAAGATGCCTTCATGGACGCGGTGCGGGGCGTCGAACTTTATAACGCTCCCCGCGGTCCCCTGAGAATGGACAAGTATCAGAACCCCATCGAAAACATCTACGTCCGTCGGGTGGACAAGGTGGGCGGCACCCTGGTGAACTCGGTGATCTACACGTTTCCCGCCATCTCGCAGTTCGGCTCCTACAAACCGGAGGAGTTTCTGGCGAACCCGGTCTACTCGCGGGATTACCCGCCGCTCCGACCGTGCAAATAGATAGAGAGGACAGAAACGTGGACGGAGCCGGCGGCGGGGGATGGTGCCTGGCGCTGGACGCAGTCGCCAAGACGTTTGGAGGCCTGCGGGCGGTGGACGGGGTCAGTTTGCAGGTCCGCGCGGGCGAACGACGGGCGATCATCGGTCCTAACGGCGCGGGCAAGACGACGCTGTTCAACCTCATTAGCGGGGAGCTCCCGGTGACGTCGGGCCGGGTGGTCCTGTTTGGGCGGGATATTACCGCCCTGCCGAGCTTCCGCCGCACTGGGCTCGGGATGGGGCGGACCTACCAAATCACTAACCTCTTCCCGCAGCTCACCGTGCAAGAGAACGTCGTCTTGGCGCTGCTGGGTACGCACTCTCGTAAGTTCGTGATGCATCGGCCCGTCCTCGGTGATCGGGATCTTGTGGACCAGGCCCAACACCTGCTGCGCGGCGTCGGCCTGAAGGACAAAGGCGACGTGACCCTCACGCGTCTTGGCTATGGGGAGC
This sequence comes from bacterium, assembly GCA_036393975.1. Lineage (GTDB taxonomy): Bacteria > Sysuimicrobiota > Sysuimicrobiia > Sysuimicrobiales > Kaftiobacteriaceae > 13-1-40CM-64-14. Next base: position 18,279 of record DASWFZ010000081.1, read on the forward strand.
AACGCCAAGTCGAACTCCTCCTGGCTCTGGCCAGCAAGCCCACGATGCTTCTCTTGGATGAGCCTACCGCGGGGTTGTCCCCGGCCGAGCGGCGCGGGCTGGCTCAGAGCATCCGCGACCTGGACCCCTCGATCACGGTGTTGCTGATCGAGCACGACATGGACGTGGCCTTCGAGGTCGCCGAACGAGTCAGCGTGCTGCACCTCGGCCGCGTGCTGGCCGAGGGCACGCCCGATGAGATCCGGGCCGATCACCAAGTGCAGCAGATCTACTTGGGCACGGGACACTGACGGCCGCGGAGCGAGAATACCCGATGTACAGCGGCGGCGAGCGGATCGGAGGCGATCCCCTCCTCGTCGTGGACGACATTCACACCTACTACGGGGAAAGCTATGTATTGCAGGGGGTCTCGTTGCAGGTGCGGCGGGGACACATAGTCGCCGTCCTCGGTCGAAACGGCATGGGCAAGACCACGCTGATTCGCTCCGTCATCGGGTTCACTCCGCCCCGGCGCGGGCGGATCCTCTACGGGGGGACGGATATCACCCGACGCCCCAGTGAACAGATTGCAAGACTCGGGGTGGGGCTGGTGCCGCAGGGACGGCGCATCTTTCCATCTCTCACGGTGCAGGAAAACTTGATGGTGGGCGCGCGGCGCCGCAACGGCGACGGCTGGACCCTCGATCGCATCCACACGCTGTTTCCGCGTCTGCGGGAGCGCAGTCATTACCGCGGCAATCGGATCAGTGGGGGCGAGCAGCAAATGCTCGCGATCGGCCGCGCGCTGATGGCCAACCCTCAGTTCCTTTTAATGGACGAACCCTCCGAAGGCCTCGCTCCCCTCTTGGTTCAGGAACTGGGAGGAGTCTTCGCCCAGCTCAAGCAGGAGGGCCTGTCCTTCTTGCTTGTGGAGCAGAACTTCCGACTGGCGTTGACGGTCGCTGATCGCGTCTTTGTGCTCAGCAAGGGGCGGGTCGTCTTCGAGGGGACACCCTCTGAGCTGGAGCAGTCGACCGAGACCCGCCAGCGGTATCTCGGTGTGTAGCGTGTCGGACCGCCAACACAGCCCATGGTGCGGCGCGGGAAGTAGAACGAGGAGAGGCGCATGAAGAGCATGGCCGTGGTCGCGTTCGGCGAACCGCTCGTGCCCCGCGAAGTCGCCATGCCCCAGCCGCGGGCGGGCGAAGTCGTCGTCAAGGTGCTGGCCTGCGGTGTATGCCGCACGGATGTGAAGATTGTGAGCGGGCAGATGCCTTTCTCGCACACGCAGCACCTGCCCCACATCCCCGGCCACGAGATCGCCGGCGAGATCGTGTCCCTCGGCCCCGGGGTTAGCGCTACGCTCGGCCAGCGGGTCGTGGTCTTCAACTACTGGGGATGCGGCCGCTGTCCATACTGCCTCGCCGGTCAAGAGAACCTGTGTGATAACCTGCTCGGGTTTGTGGGATTCACAACGCCGGGGGGCTTTGAGGAGTTTTTGGCCGTCCCCGCGAGCCATGTGCTGCCCGTTCCTCCTAACGTCACTGCGGTCGAAAGCGCGGCCATGTCTTGTGCGTTAGGAACCGGGTATCACGCGGTCGTGACGCGGGGGCGCGTGCAGGCAGGGGAAACCGTGGTGGTCTTGGGGGCTGGCGGCGTCGGTCTCCACGCCCTGCAGTTTGCCCGGGTCGCCGGCTGCCGGATCGTCGCGGTCGATATCAACCAATCCAAGCTGGATGCAGCGCGCTCTATCGGGACTGACGAAGCTCTCCTCCTCCAGGAGGCACAACCCCGCGTGCGCGAGATGACCGGGGGGCGGGGTGCCGATCTTGTCATTGATTGTGTCGGGAACGGTGAAGCCACCCAAAATGCCCTGGGGCTGGTCCGCAAGGGAGGCCGGATCGTGCAAGTCGGCTATACGACTGATGCGACACACTTTCCCCGCCTGCCCACCGATGCGGTGGCTCTGCGCGAGGTCAGCCTGATCGGAGCGCGCTACATCACGCGACCGGAACTGGCCCGCGCCATCGAGTTGGTCAGCCGGGGGCTCGTCCGTCCCGTGATTTCGGATGTGATGGACTTCTCTCAGGCGAATGAGGCGCTCGCGCGCGTGCGCGCGGACGAGGCTGTAGGGCGGATCGTCTTGCAGGTGGCTCGATGAGCTCGATGCATGAAGGGTGGGCCCCGGGACCGTTTGCGGCCGACTACGAGCAGCGAGTCAACCTCGACGCCCTCCGGCGCAAGCGTCTCGAGCGCGCCCGGGAGGCGATGGCCGCAGGGGGGCTGGACGCCCTCTTGGTCTGGAAGAATGAGAACACCCGGTACTTGACCAGCCTGCGGCCGCAGCTGATCGCCGGCAAGAGTGGGTTGCTAAACGGCGTGCTCCTGGCAGAGGGCGATCCCATTCTATTCGCTTCGGGGGGCGACGCCGACCGAGCGCGCCAGCACATGCCGTGGCTGGAGGAAGTGCATGCGATTCCGATCCTTGAAGAGCGTGGGTTGATAGCCCACTTTACCGACACGATTCTGGAAGACGTGGTCCGCCAGCACCGCCTGCACCGTGCGCGTATCGGCGTCGACCTGGTCAGCCAGGGGCTGCATGATGCACTGCGCGCGCGCTTCCCCGACATCCACTGGGTGGACGGGGATGCCGTGATGCACGCCGCCCGCCTGATCAAACTACCCGAAGAGCTGGCCCTCATCGAAGAGGCCGTGGCCATCGCGGAAGCGGTCACCCAGACGGCGATCGACTACGTGCGGCCGGGCGTGCGGGAGATTGAGATCGCTGCGGAAGCGATGCGCGTCCTGTTTCGTCTCGGCGGCGAGTACGCCCATGTCACTTCGCCCTTCGTCGCCTCGGGCGAGAGGATGTCCCCTCCCACGCGGTTGGCGACCGACAAAGTAGTCCGCCACGGGGATGTCGTCTTCATCGATATCGGTGCGATGTGGAATGGCTACTTCGCCGATATGGGACGCACCGTAATCTGCGGCGAGCCGTCCTCTGAGCAGAAGCGGGTCTTTCGAGCCGTGCACGAGGCTCATGGCGCCGGGATCGAGGCCATGCGTCCCGGGGCGACGACCGCACACGTGACCAAGGTCATCCGCCAGACCGCGGCCTCCCATGGGCTGGCGGAGCACTTCCTGACGTTATTCATCGGCCACGGAATCGGGGTGGGGTCCAACGAACCGCCGTACATCGGCGAGCCCTTCCCCGGCGCGGCAGCGGTGACCCTCGAACCAGGGATGGTCTTCGCCATGGAGCCCTTGATCTGGGTCCCCGACGTCCCAGGGGGTGGGGGCGTCCGACTCGAGGACATGGTGCTGATCACTGAAGACGGACCGCATCGGCTCTCGCGTCTTCCCTACGACCCGCAGTTGTTAGGCGCGTAAGCGCGCTGCAGTGACGCCGTCGCCGGAGGCAGGAGCATGACAGAAATCTTCGTGACCCAGCCCGTCCCTGAGCGCGCCCTCAGTCGCCTCCGCGAGGTGGCCACCGTTCGCGTGTTCCCCGATACGTTGCAGATCGTCCCGTATGATCGCCTTCGTGAGGAAGCCAGTCGCAGTGACGTCTTGTACTGTCTTCTGCACGATCGGGTGGATGCCGGGATCATCGGCGCGGGCTCGCGGTTGCGTCTCATCGCATCATCCGCCATCACGCCCACGCACGTCGATGTCGCGGCGGCGACGGCGCGCAAGATCCCGGTCACGCACATCCCCAATATCGTCGCCGACGCCACGGCCGACCTGCAGTGGGGATTACTCGTGGCCACAGCCCGCCGCATCGTCGAAGCCGACCGCGCGCTGCGGCGCGGGACGTTCCCCGGCGCCCAGTCGATGCACTTCGTCGGGGGCGAGATCCATGGGGCGACGCTGGGGACGATTGGCCTGGGGGCCATCGGGAGCCGCATCGCCGGTCGGGCCCGGGCGTTTGGGATGCGGGTGCTCTACACCAAGCGCCACCGGCTCGCCCCAGAAGAAGAGCGCCAGATGGGGGTCGAGTTCCACGCGTTGGAGGCGTTGCTCCACGACAGCGATTTTGTGGTAATCAATGCGACCTTCTCGCCGGACACGCGTCATCTCATCGGGGCTGCCCAGCTCGCGATGATGAAACCCACGGCCTATCTCATCAACACCGCTCGCGGCCCCATTGTGAATGAAGCCGCGCTGGTCGACGCACTGCGCGGGCGGCGCATCGCCGGGGCGGGATTGGACGTCTACGAGAATGAGCCGCAGGTGCACCCAGGTCTGCGGGATCTGGAGAACGTCGTGCTGACGCCACACATCGGCAGTGCCGACCGGGCCACGCGCGAGCGCGTGGCGGCGATCGTTGCCGACAACATTCTGGCTTTTCTGCGGGGGCAGCGTCCTCCGAACGTCTACAATCCGCAAGTTTTCGCAAGTGAGTCATCGTAATGTGGGCGCAGGTCGTGCACCAATGGGGCCAGGAGGTGGTTTACGAGCAGGTGCCCGATCCCGTGCCCAAACCCGATGAGGTGTTGATTCGGGTCGAGGCGTGCGGGGTCGGGCGCACGGTGCTCAACTACATCGGCGGGCAACTCGGCGCGCGGCCCGAGCAGTTGCCGCGCATTCCCGGACACGAAGTTGTGGGCGTGGTCGTCCAGGCCGGTGATGCGGTCCGCGACATCCGCGCGGGCGACTCTGTCGTGGCGTACTTTTACCTCGTCTGCGGCATCTGCGATTTCTGCCGGCAATCGCACGAGCCGCTGTGCCGGAACTTCGCTGGCAATGTCGGGGTGGCGCGCGACGGGGGCTACGCCGAGTACCTCGTCCTGCCGGCCGTGAACGCGCTCCCCCTCCCAGGCGGTATCTCCCCCGTGCAGGCGACGGTGATTCCGGATGCGGTCGCGACCCCGTACCACGTCTGCCGCCGGGCGGGCATTGGGCCGGGGGATGTTGCGGTGATCTTCGGGGCCGGGGGCGGAGTGGGGATCCACATGATTCAGATGGCGCGGGTCTTCGGCGCCGATCCCATTGCGGTCGATCTGGGGGATCCCAAATTACAGGCCGCGCGCTCAGCCGGTGCGGTCGCAGCGATTGACTTCACTGCGGCGGATTTTGCCGCCCAAGTGCGGACCGCTGCCCCGCGGGGGGTGACCGTCGCGATTGACTTCGTGGGTCAGCCGGACACTCTCGCCCGCGCCCTCGAGATCCTGGACCGCCGCGGCCGATTGGTCGTCCTGACCACCTTTCCGGGCGTGACGTTTCCCGTCAGCCCGAGGCAGATGGTGCTGACGGAGTTGACGATTTTCGGGTCGCGCTACGCCTCGCGATGGGAAGTCGCCCAGGCCGCCCGCCTGGTCGCCGAGGGAAAGATCACCCCCGTAGTGTCGGAGGTCGTGCCGTTGGCTGACGTGGGGAGGTTGCACGATCGGCTGCGCCGCGGCCTCCTAATCGGGCGCGGGGCCGTCGTCCCCGCAGCCCAGTGATGGTCGACCTCGCGCTAGAGGGCGGAACTCTCGTCACACCCGATGGCGAAGTCCCCATGCACCTCTACATTGACGGCGGACGTGTCGTCACCCTCAGCGTGCAACGCATATCGGCCCGCCGGACCCTCGATGTGACGGGACTGCACATCCTCCCCGGGATGGTGGATGCCCACGTCCACTTCATGGACCCGGGCGCCACGGAACGAGAAGACTTCATCTCAGGCAGTGCCGCAGCCGCCACGGGCGGCGTCACGACCGTCATCGAGCACACCCACGCGCATCCCATTTATGATGTGCATGACCTGCACGCGAAAGCTGACCACATGCGTCAGCGGTCGCTTGTGGACTTTGGGCTCGCTGCACACGTGCGGGCAGACCGGCTGGAGGCCATTCCCGATGTCTGGGCGGCAGGCGCGCTGTACCTCAAGGCGTTCACCTGTACGACGCATGGGATCACGGGCCTCCTGCCTCCCGACCTCGTGCAGGTGTTCCGCACCATCGCGGCGGCGGGCGGCATCTGTCTCGTGCACTGCGAGGATGAGGGCATCACAGCGGCGGCGGAGCGGGTGCTGCGTGAGGCCGGCCGCGCCGACTTCGGCGTGATCCCCCTCTGGCGGTCGCGCGAGGCCGAGTGGGTGGCCGTAAACACCGTTGCGCTCCTCGCTCGCGTGACCGGCGCGCGGGTGGTGATTGCCCACGCCAGCAACGCCCAGACAGTCGACCTCGCCGTGCGCGAGCAGCAGGCGGGAGGGGCGGTGTGGGTCGAAAGCTGCCCGCAGTACTTCTACTTGCGCGAAGACGAAGTCCTGACGCTTGGCCCCTTTCGAAAATTCACGCCGCCCGCGCGCGCCCGCACCGCTTCCGATGTAGACGAGATGTGGGCGCGCCTCCGGCGAGGCGACATCGCCTACATCGCCACCGACCACGCGCCCGCCACCCGCGCTCAAAAGGAGGCCGGTGACATCTGGCACGTGCACTTCGGACTTCCTGGTGTCGAGACCACCCTGACGATGCTGCTGACGGCGGTCAACGAGGGACATCTTGCCTTGTCGCGTCTCGTGCAGGTGACGGCGGAGATGCCGGCACGGCTGTACGGGCTCTATCCCCGGAAGGGAACGCTGCAGGTCGGCGCCGACGCCGACGTCGTCCTCGTCGATCTGACAAAAGAGCGGACGCTGCGCGACCAGGATGTCGTCTCGAAAGCCGGGTGGACGCCGTATGCCGGGCGGCGGGTGCGGGGTCTGGTGGTCGCGACCTTCGTGCGGGGCCAGCAGGTGGCCGCCGACGGCCGGCCCACGGGCTCACCTGGCTGGGGCCAGTGGCTCACCCGTGTCCCGGCGCCTGCGCCCGCTCGATGACGGTCCTCGGAGGCGTGGACTCGTGAGATCACGTCCCCGTCGGGCGACGCGCGCCCACAAGCGGACCGCGGACTCGCAACAAAAGTCCGTTCTGGCCCACGGGATGCGCACTGACTTTGATGTGCCGATCCGTCTAGACGATGGCTTCGTCGTCCGAGCCGATGTCTTCCGTCCGCCACAGGCGGGCCGCTATCCCGTCATCCTCAGTTACGGGCCCTATGCGAAGGGGCTCCCATACCAAATGGGGTACCCCGATCAGTGGAAGGCTCTTATCGGGAGCTTTCCGGAGGTCGCCGCAGCGTCGACCTGTCGGTATCAGAACTGGGAAGTCGTCGACCCCGAGCGGTGGGTCCCGGATCACTACGTGTGCGTGCGCGTGGATTCGCGGGGCGCAGGACGGTCCCCGGGGGCGTTGGACATCTTTTCGCCGCGTGAGACGCGCGACTACTACGAGTGCATCGAGTGGGCGGCCCGCCAGTTCTGGAGCACGGGCCGAGTGGGATTGAACGGGATCTCCTACTACGCGGTCAATCAGTGGCTCGTCGCGGGCATCCAGCCTCCGCACCTAGCCGCGATGTGCGCGTGGGAGGGGGCCGCCGACTACTATCGTGACTGGCACCGACACGGCGGCATTCTCTGTACTTTCACCCGGTCGTGGTTTGACGCTCAAGTGAGGACCATCCAACATGGCATCGGCTCGCGCGGGGCGGTGAATCCGAATACGGGGGAGTTAGTCGCCGGGCCCGAGACATTGCCCGACTACGCCCTCGCCCAGAACCGAGTCGATCCCTTCCAACGTGCTCTGATGTCTGAACTCGACTGCCCGTGGTATCGGGAACGTTCCGCGGACTGGTCGGAGGTGAAGGTGCCGTTTCTCTCCGCCGGCAACTGGGGCGGTCAGGGGTTGCACTTGCGCGGGAATGTCGAGGCGTTTGTGCGAGCGGCGTCAGCGCAGAAGTGGCTGGAAATTCACGGGCTGGAGCACTGGACGCATTTTTCCACCAACTATGGCCTGGCGCTGCAGAAACGATTCTTCGATCACTTCCTCAAAGGGCAGGACAACGGGTGGGATCGGGAGCCCCGGGTGCGCCTGAACATTCGCCACGTCGACGGGTTCGTCGAGCGGGCGGAACATGAGTGGCCACTCGCGCGCACCCGCTGGATGAAGCTGCACCTCAATCCCATCCAGCGCAGTCTCGATCGGCATCCACTGACCGCCCGCAGTGCGGTGGAGTATGCGGCGCTCTTTGAGCGAGTGTCCTTCCGGACTCCGGCGTTCACTGAGGAGACAGAGATCACGGGCCCCTTAGCCGCCAAGCTCTTCATCGCGTCGACCACGAGCGATGCAGATGTGTTTGTGGTGCTGCAACTGTTCGATCCGACCGGGGGTGAGGTCACCTTCCCCGGCGCGGTGGAGCCGCGGGCCCCGATTGCGCAGGGCTGGTTGCGAGCGTCGCACCGCAAGCTGGACCCGAGTTTGTCCATGCCCTATCGCCCCTTTCACTCCCACGATGAGATTCAGCCGCTGACGCCAGGACGCATGTACGAGGTCGAGGTCGAGATCTGGCCCACCTGCATCGTCGTTCCGGAAGGCTACACACTGGCGCTCACAGTCCAAGGCCGGGACTTTGAGCGCGATGCGCCCAGTAAGCGATTAGGTCCGTGGGAAGGGCTGCGGGGATCCGGACCGTTCCTCCACAGCCACCCCTGGGATCGACGCCCTGAGGTCTATGCCGGCCGCGTCACGGTCTACGGTGGGGGGCTGTCGGATTCTCATCTGTTAGTGCCGGTCATCTCAGGAGAACTTCCTTAACGCTTCTCCGCTCCGTCACACCGACTCACGTGCTGGAATCGACCGTCCGCCCTGATCCGCCCGGTCCATGGAGTGGCAGGCCCAGCCTGCCGTGTCGCCCGCATCGCGGTGGGTGCCAGGTGATACGCGAAGGATGATCGGGGGTAGACGCTGAACGGGGGCTGTGATGAGCACAGCACGAAACCCAACACTTGAAGCGGGGCGTGGTGCGATCAGCCGGCATGCCTGGAAAGAGGGGTTTGATTTCCTCTCTCAGGCCGATCGCGCGGAGGCCCTGGGTCCAGAGGACTTGGAGCGCTTGGCTGAAGCGGGCTGGTGGACGGGGCAGATGTCAGCCAGCATCGAGGTGAGAGAACGCGCCCACCGCGCGTATCTTGACGCCGGAAACCCCTGTCGGGCAGGTTACCACGCCATATTCTTATTTCGGGATTACGGCAGTAAGGGCGAAGGCACCGTGGCCCGGGCATGGTTGAACAGGGCCGAGCGTTTGTTGGTTCACCAACCCGAATGCGTGGAGACGGCCTGGTTCGAAAGGACTCAAACAGTCTTCGCGTTGGAAGGGCTCCATGATCTAGACACCGCATTGGTCCACGCCCGGCGGTCCCTGGAGATGGCAACACGTCTGGGGGACCGTGACCTGATGGCCCTCGGCCTGCATGATCAAGGGCGGATTCTCGTGGCCATGGGTCGGGTCGAAGAAGGAGTCGCGATGATGGACGAAGCCACCGTCGCGGCCCTCGCCGGCGAACTCGCACCCTTTCCGACCGCGGCTATCTACTGCAATACGATAACATCGTGTGAGGGATTGGCGGACTACCGCCGGGCCGGGGAGTGGACTGAGGCTGCGAAACGATGGTGTGAACGCCAGGCTATTACAGGTTTCCCTGGGATGTGTCGCGTTTATCGCGCGGAGGTCATTCGCCTGCGGGGCGCCTGGGCGGAAGCCGAACGGGAAGCCCAACGCGCCTACGAGGAACTCAAAGAGTTCAATGTGGAGGCCGCGGCGGGCGCTCTCTACGAGATGGGCGAGATCCGGCTGCGCATGGGGGACTACGCGGCGGCCGGGGAGCTGTTCCGGCAGGCCCACGAACTTGGGCGCGATCCCCTGCCTGGCCTCGCGATGGTCCGCTTGGCCCAGGGCAAAGGCGATGCGGCGCTCACCTTGATTACGACGGGACTCGCCGATGAGACGCGCGATCGTTTCCACAGAGCGAAGCTCCTGCCGGCGTTGGTCAGCATCGCCACGGCTAGCGGCGATCGCACGGCGGCCGCGGCAGCGGCCATAGAGCTTGAGGAGATCGCGCGGGCTTACGGGACTCCAGCGTTGGAGGCGACTGCGGCGTGTGCTTATGCGACCGTCGCCTTGGCGGCCGGCGATCCGACGACCGCACGACCCCACGTCAAACGCGCCGTGCAGCTGTGGCAGACCGTCGACGCACCCTATGAGACAGCTCTCGCCCGGCTGCTGCTGGGCGAGGCGTGTCAGGTCGAAGGGGATGTAGAGACCGCCGCCCTGGAGCTCGAAGCGGCGAGGACAGCGTTCGAGCGGCTAGGCGCAGTTCCTGATGCCCAGCGAGCCACGCAGCTCCTCGCGGGCGTCACCACGGGGCTGAGGCCGGTGACGCAACCTGAGATCAAGACCTTCATGTTCACCGATATGGTCAAGTCGACATCGCTGGTGGACGCGATCGGGGACCACGCCTGGCAGGACGTGTTGCGATGGCACGATCAGACCCTGCGCACGCTGATGGCGCGTCATGGGGGCGAAGAGATTGACCACGCGGGAGATGGGTTCTTCATCGCCTTCGGCAGCGTCCAGGAGGCCGTGGCATGCGCGATCGATATTCAGCGCACTCTCGCCGAGCACCGGCGCACGCACGGATTCGCCCCGCAGATCCGCATCGGTCTGCATGCGACGTCTGCGCTCCGCAGGGGGAAGGGATTTTCGGGCAAGGGTGTGCACCTGGCCGCACGTCTTATGGCACAGGCGGGGCCTGACGACATCCTGGTCAGTCATGCGAGCCTGCAGGGAGTGCGCGTTTTAACTTCTGAGCCCCAGACCCTCAGTCTGCAGGGATTTGCCGATCCTGTTGTGGCGGTCTCCGTGCGGTGGCGTCCTTAACTGTAAGCTGAAAACGCGGCATCGGCCCTCCGGAGTCGACGGGACAGCGTGCGCATGATCTGCTTGGTGATCAACGGCGCGTCCGCCAGCAGCGCCCAGAACTCCCGGTCCCCGATGACGAGCAAGTGCATCGGCGTGGAGGCCTCCACGGTGGCCGATCGCGGGCCGCCGTCGATCAAACTCATTTCTCCGAAGAACTGACCCGTCCCAAGGTTCTCCGTGCGTCCTTGCGGGGTCTTCACCAAGGCAGTTCCCTCGAGAATTACAAAGAGCTCTCGGCCGGTTTCTCCGGCGACCGTCAACCGCTTGTTCGCAGCAACCTCGACTTCCTCCGCGAGGCGCGCGATTTGCCCCAATTGGCGCGGCGAGAGGCCCTCGAAGAGGGGGATGCCCTGGAGCAGTTTCACTTTCGCAGACGCAGACCGCCACAGCGGCATATCGCAAACCCCCAGCGTTACCGATTCATCCAGCCGACAATTGGCACTCCATCATTCCGCCCGCATGCGCGCATCCCTGCTCGATGCTGGAAAGGGTGGGGTGAGACTCGACGGGGTCTGTAAGATTAGGGCTTCTTGGCGGTGGCGAGAACGTGTTGGGGGCTGGCGAGGTAGGCACCGGCTGCCATGAGGCGGCGTTGCAACTGGGCGATCAGGGCGGGACTGGTCGCGATCCGCGTGGGGGTAGTGGCCGAGGAGATGGCGAGGACAGCGGCCTCGCCCGCGGCCTCCCCCATCGACATGCCCGTGGGAATCATGCGCAGCGACCCCGCGGCAGCGTAGCGTGCGCTTACAGGTTTGCCCACGACCATCAGGTGGTCGACGCGCAGGGGGACGAGAATGCGAAACGGGATGGCATACACCCGCCGGGAGACCCGATACGGGTTCATCTGCCCTTTGCCGTACGGGTGGAGATCAATGGGATAAGACGCGACGGCGATCCGGTCGGGAAAGTCGCGGCTTTCGCGGATATCTTCTGCCGACATCTGGTACAACCCGTCGATGTGTCGTGTTTCCCGCACATACAGGCGCGGGGCCGCGTCGACCAGGGTCGCCTGCGCAAACCCCGGGATGCTCGCCTGCAAGAAGCGGACAACGGATGGCAGTTCCTTCACCGCCTGCGCGTGGGCCTCGCTCAGCGACGTCGGATTCGTACCATCCACATCGTAGATCTGCAGCGCGTTGACCAGCACCGTCCCGTCGCTTTGCCAGCCGAGGTTCAGATCATACAGCCCCATGCGCGGATTGCGCGGCACGTACCGCCAGGCAATGCGGCTGAAACCCCAGATGTACCGACCGCTCACGCCGCCGATGTGCCCCGGTTTTTCGAACGCAGCGATGTAGCGGCGGATGGTCTCATAGTCCACGCCCTTAAGGCGGAAGATAAGCGTGGCCGCCTGTTGGCGCCGGTCCAGCCCGGTCTCTTCGCGACCGACGCGATACGGCACGCCGCTGGCGACGGCCAAGGAGGCATCATCTGTCGCGTCGATGAGTTGGTCCGCGGTCACGCGTTGGGTCCGCCCGCCAGCGGTCAGGACAATCCCTGTGAGGATGCCATCAGACACCAGAGGCGACGGCACGCTGGTGTGCGTCACGACGGTGAGGGTGCGCTGCGCGCCGACGAGGTCTGCGAATGCCTTCCGAGCGGCTTTGATGTCGTAGGTCTGGCCGATCTTTTTGTGGACTTGGGCAAAGATCCCGCGAGTCAGGGGAAGCCCATCGGGCCCGCGGTTGAGGTCGAGCATGTTCAGCCACGCGAGGGTGATGTCGCCGCCGATCTCCTCCCCTGGTTCGACCAGGAGGGTCGTCATCCCGGCGCGCGCAGCTGCGACGGCTGCGGCGATGCCCGCGGGGGATCCACCGACAACCAGCACGTTGACATGGGTCGGGATAGGCCGTTCTGCGCCAGCACCCGGCAAGGCCGCGAGGAGCACGGCTAGAACCACGCTTATAGGAAGGATCGGACGTCTAAGCATTATTGTGCGACGGTGGCCATATGGGCCCTGTTTTAACACAAGCGCCCTTGCAACGTCCAGCGTTCCGTCGACGCTCCTATAGCGGATATGCCCACCGGCGGCTCCCGTGACGCAGGGGAATGCGCTGCGTCCGATGGGCCGTATAATATGGAGCAGAGAGTGAGCATGTTCAATAGGAAGGAGGAGATGGGAATGTCGGACCGAGTAGGGTTTGTGGCCGGACTGATGATGGGCACGCTGGTGGGAGTAGGGTTGGGGATTCTGCTTGCCCCTCGAGCCGGGCAAGAGACCCGGGAGCAACTGAAGGGGAAGGCGCAAGTGGTCGGAGAGCGGCTCAAGACCACCGCCGCGGCGATGGGCGGTCGCATGCGTGAGGATGCGGCTGAAATCGCGTCCAAAATGAAGCAGACGATCGACCAGGATGATCTCCTGAATCGGTTGGGGCGAAACGGGTAAGAGCCAGCGCACAAAACGTAAGTTGCGGGGGGAGTCGTCAGTCAGCTCCCCCCGCAATGTTTGTCTGGGCACGCTGGCCGCCACCGTCGAGGGGAGGGAGCCGGGTTCAGGGCCATATATATTGACAATCTTCGCAATTATCCCCTTTCGGGCAGTACCGAACGTTCGTCCGCTTATTTTCATAATCGCCGCACCGCTTTAAAACCGCTTGCACATGACTACTATTCGGTGATATGCAGGCGGCCCGTCGCGGCTTTGAGAGGGCCGCGTCCTAACCGCTAGACGATGGGGCCGTTCTATCTACCTTTATGCATGCCAGCAAGCAGGAACCCCGCCTGGCGCAGAGAAGCGAGTACATCGAGGCCCGGCGATAACTCGATAAAATACTCAGTCGGCGCGACTACGTAGCTTGGGGGCTGGTTATTCACTTGGTCCGGTTTAACTGGCTCCTGACAACGATGAATGGATCGTGCATCGTATCCGAGTCGCCGGGGTTCCGGTACGGCTATCACTCAGACGCATCAAGGAATGCCGCGATCTCGTCAGCCATCTCTCCGCCGCCAGCGACCAGGACCATGGGGTATCCCTTCTCATTATAGATAATCTCCCAATAGATAATCTCCCACGATTGCGTGAGCAGGCGCTTAGCCTATTCTACCTGCGCCGACGATGGGTTGTGTTCCACTCTCGCATGGTCACCGCTTCCCTCCAGGAATCACCCTAAGGCCTCTAGAAGCCCGTGGGGCATGTTCCGTCTGGGCAGGAGTCCCATCATCACGCTCTTGGAACCATCCCAGACGCCAGTAGGCCATCAGCCGCCCGGAGTAGTGTGGGCATTTGTCAACGGGCACACCATCACGGTAGGCACGTCGGTCAATCTCCATGACTTTCTCCATTTCCTCGATCTCAGGGGTGATCTGGCGACGGTTGCAGAAGAAACCCGTTGCCTCCGAGGAAGAATCCAAAACGCCGGTAGGTGCAGAATAGCTGTGGAGGGCGTGCCTGAGAGGCCGAAAGGGCCTGGACCACGCGCTGGCGGACCAGGCGCGCACGATTTGCATCCCTGGTCCAGGTAGACGGTGGTGCGTACTACCTTCCCATCGTCTCGGGGGTTCGAATCCCTCCCCCTCCGCTCATTGTCGCATGCCCGTGATATGACCGCCGCACTCGGAGAAAACTCTATGGCCGGTCGGAAGAAGAAATCGCTAGTTCGTTCCGGTGAACCAAAGCAGAAAACGCGCAAGGGATTGGAGATCCCAGTTCCCATGCGTGCGGAGTTCTTTGGTCCACTGGCAGAGGCCACTAGGAAGAAACCTCCTGAACGGCGCGGGAAAGCACGGCGTTGAAAATCCCGCGAGGATTGGCCCGGTTGTTGTAACGGAACGTGAACTCGTCCAAGTAATGCTGGAGGTACTTGGCCGAGACGCCATGATAGACCCCGCTGATTCCGTTTTTCACCAGCGCCCAGAAGCCGTCAATCGTGTTCGTGTGGGCGTCTCCTTGGACGTACACCTTCGCCGCGTGGTGGACGCGCTTGTGATCATATCCGGCCTTCTTCAGTCCGGTGTACGCCGGGAGTTCGTCGGTGTACACAGCAGAAGCAGGCAAGATATGTTGCCGCACCAAGGGCACCAGCGCGTCTGCCATGCCCTGGGGCAAATGAAGGGCACGGACCTTTCCGCCACGCTGCCCTTGACGCATCGAAGTTCTTCGATATACACTTACCTACGGTGGAGGGATAGTTCCGACAATCTTCGATTAATCCGGTAGGCTGCGGTCTGGAGGGGATTCCGCGATGGCTTCCCACACTCTGACGATTCAGCGCAAGTGTTGCGATGACGATTGTATGGCCACCGTCGCATCCACCCGCTTTGATGAGACCGCAATTCAAGGACCATCCACAGCGTTCAACGCTTTGGGCGACGAGATCCGGCTGAAGATCATTCACCTGCTCGCCCAGCATGAGTCCCTGTGCGTCTGCGAGCTGCAACAGGCATTTGACGTCGAACAACCCACGATCTCTCACCACTTGAAGATTCTGCGTGAGTCGAACCTGGTAGACGTCCAGCGCCGGGGCACCTGGGCGTACTACTCTTTGCGCCGGGATGCTCTCAAAGCGCTGACGCGCACGTTGCTCGACGTCGTCTAACGAGACTCATTGACTCTCATCGATGTAGTCCTCGGAGGCGCTTATGGCAGTTGCTGTGCGGGCCGCAAAAGGAGGTGATCTGCTCTCTATCCGCTCGCTTTTGACCTCGCTCGAACTGACCGTTGCCGGAGTCGGTCAGCACCTGGAACATTTCCTGGTGGTCGAAGACGCAGGGAAGATCGTTGCGTGTGCGGGTCTGGAGACCTACGGGTTCCACGCCTTTCTACGCTCGGTCGCCGTGCGCCCGCGGTATCGCGAGCGCGGGTTGGCGACGTCGCTCGTGACCCGATTGATTGACCAAGCGCGCCAGGAGAGATTGCACGCGGTCTACCTCCTGACAACCGCTGCGGAAGCGTACTTTCGGCGCCTGGGCTTCGAGACGATTCCGCGGGAGGCTGTGGATCCCAGCGTAAAGCAATCGGCGGAGTTTGGCGAAGGCGTCTGTGCGACGGCTCGTGCGATGGTCCTTCCCCTGGCGGCTGTCGCCAAGCACTAGCGGTCTCTCGCCCAGCGGAACGTGAGGACGCTGGGCTCGCAGGCGATGTGAAGTAGCACACAGGTCTAATTGGGAAGCCAAAGAGGAGGATGGGCGATGGAGCGGGCGGATGAGATCAGGCAGACGGTGCGGGAGTACTATGCTGAACGCGCATCAGGAGGCAGTTGTTGCGCAGGGACCAATTGCTGCGGCGGGGCGGAAAGCAGCGAGGATCTCTGTGGCTCGTCTTTAGGGTGCGGGACCCCACTCGCGAGCGCGGAGGTCCAGCCAGGTGAGACCGTCGTAGACCTTGGTTCAGGTGCCGGCGGCGATGTTCTGCGCGCCGCACAACAGGTCGCGCCCCATGGGCGGGCCATCGGAGTGGACATGACGCCGGAGATGGTGTGGAAGGCGCGGGAAAATGCCCGGCGAAACAGCGCGGCCCAAACGGAATTCTACCTAGGGGAAATCGAGCGCCTGCCGCTTGCCGATGGATCAGCCGATGTTGTCATCAGCAATTGCGTCGTCAACCTCGCCCCCGACAAGGACGCCGTCTTCGGCGAGGCTTTCCGGGTCTTGCGACCCGGCGGCCGCCTCATCGTCGCCGATATGGTGTCCCAGGGGCCCCTGCCAGAGGCGGTTCGCGCCGATCCGGCCGCGTGGGCTGGGTGCATCGCCGGCGCGGCGGAGGTCACGGAGTATTTGGCGACGATTCGCCGGGCGGGATTCGAGCGCGTGGAAACAGTGGCATCTACGCCATCTTCCCCGGGTCAGGTTTTCAGCGTGACTGTGCGCGCGGTGAAGCCGTCGGCCTGATGGGTTGCGGGCTAAGTTTGTGCGCACGGAGAGATCCGATTAGCTGCGTGATACGCGCGCGGAGCTCGTCCCTGATCGCGCGTAATTCCTGATGCGTTTTTCCCGCCGCGGTGGGAAGAGGCCAGTCTTCGGACTTGCCCCGCGCTCCTGTGGGGCACTGATCTAAACATCCGAAGGTGATGACGCGTTGAGCCCGACGAATTAGCTCTGGCGTCACCGTTCGGGGTGTTTTCGGCCCGAGATGAATCCCGATTTCCTCCACTAGGCCCGCGACATCCGGATTGATCGCCCCGGCGGGCTGAACCCCTGCGCTTTCCGCGCGCCATCCGTCAGGAGCCTGCGCGTTGAAGATCGCTTCGCTTAACACGCTGCGAAACGTGTTCTCGACGCACACGAAGAGCACCAATTTGTTATGACCGGATCCGCCATCCACAGTGATCCGATGATGCCCTCTCCGCTGGGGGGACTTCTTTCGCGCCATCGTGCTATCGTTTCGCGTCGTGACCGTCGCGTCCTCCAAACTCGCGGGCCATCTCCCGGGCACGTTCAGCTGCTCGGCTGATCGCGTCGCGGACCGCCAGACCGAATCCCCGATCTTCCAAGACCCCGAGGGCCGCCATCGTCGTCCCGCCGGGGGAGGTAACGCGCCGTCGGAGTTCAGCCGGATCCTCGTGGGACTCCGCCAGCATCCGTGCGGCACCGATCAACGTTTGCACGGCCAGCCGGCGGGCCAAGTCACCCGTCAACCCCAACTCCGTCCCGCCGTGGATCATCGCCTCGATCAAACGATAGACATAGGCCGGCCCGCTGCCTGACAATCCGGTGACGACGTCGAGAACATCTTCGGGGACGAGGACCGTGTCGCCCACGGCGTCAAAGATTCGGGTTGCCGTGCGCATGTGTTCGTCGGTGGCATAAGGACCAGCGGTGAGCGCAGTGGCTGACGCCAGCACCGCAGCCGACGTGTTGGGCATGGCCCGAATCAGCGGGACACCAGGCAACTTGGCTTCCAAGACGGCCAGGGGGATCCCGGCGATCACGGAGATAGTAAGCTGGTCGGCGCGTACGGTACCGTCGAGCTCGGCCAGTAGCTGTTGCGTGTCCTTGGGTTTGACGGCCAGGATCAAGACGTTGGCTGCGGCGAGCAAGGCGGGCTTCGTGGGAGTCCCCCGGATGCTGTACCGTGCCTGCAACGCCGCTAGCCGCTCGCGGTTAGAACGATTCGTCGCCCATACGGCCTCGGGCATGACCACATGGCGGCCTAGCAGCCCTTTGATCAGGGCATCCGCCATGTGCCCCGCTCCAATCATCCCGATCACGAGTTGTGACACCAAGCCACCTCCCACAAAACATAAGGCCCCTCCGCCGCAAGGGCGGAAGGGCTTCCGCGGTACCACCTTGATTCTGGCCGTCGCGCAGCACGATGAGCGATGCGAACGGCCAGCTCTCTGGCCCGATTACGGGGGGCGCCCGGTCTACTTCCGCGCTGTCACTGGCCTTCTCATCGGCAACAGCTTGTCGTAGCCCGCTCAGAGGATGGGATCGGAACCTCCTGCGCACCACCTTCCACTCGGTGGGTGATGCTCTCTTCTGCAGGCGCAGTTCCTACAGTCCCCGTCGTCGCGGTGTGCCAGATACTATAGCATGCGTCCCGGACACCTGCAATGCAACGATCTGACTCTGTGGATGAAAAGCGATAATGTCACCGCTGACAATGCGGGCAGAAATAGGTCGTTCGGCCGGCGATGCGAGCAGTCCTCAGGGGGCGGCCACATCGCGGACATCGCGCGTCGTCCTCGCCGCGTGCATTCAGGAATCGGCCCACGGGATGTCCATATTTGGACAGCTGTGCGACGGCCCGCTGCAACACGCGGCGAATCGTTCCATGGAGCCGGCGGATCTCGTCCGGACGGATTCGGTGGCTGGGGTGAGCTGGATGAATCCGCGCCTGCCAGAGGATCTCATCCGCAT
Source organism: bacterium (assembly GCA_036393975.1). Lineage (GTDB taxonomy): Bacteria > Sysuimicrobiota > Sysuimicrobiia > Sysuimicrobiales > Kaftiobacteriaceae > 13-1-40CM-64-14. The sequence continues at coordinate 36,837 of DASWFZ010000081.1, forward strand.
AGATGTTGCCAATTCCGGCGATGAGGTCCTGACGGAGCAACAGCCCCTTGATCGTGCCCCGTCGGCCTGCCAGGAGTTCACGCCATCGGGAGAGCGTGAAAGCACGCTCGAGCGGTTCGACGCCGAGCCGTTGGAGTGGCCCAAAGTCCTCCTCAGTCTCCACCACATCCATGTGGCCAAAACGCCGTTGGTCTACGAACCGTAACTCGAGACGTCCAAACTGGATGACGACGCGGGTATGCGGGTGGACTGGAGCCAATCGTGGGCCCACCAGGAGGTCGCCGGTCATCCGCAGGTGCGTGACTAATGTCCCGGATGGACGCAACCGGATAAGCAGATACTTCCCGCGGCGGCCAATCTCCACGACGCGGCGGCCGGTCAGATGACGAGCAAATTGCCGGGGAGGCGGGGTGCGAATCGTGGAAGGCGTCAGTAGCCGGACACCGGTGATGCGTCGCCCAATGATCGACCGCCGGAGCATCCGCGCGACCGTTTCCACATCCGGGAGCTCAGGCACGGGGATCTACATCCAATGCTGGCGGCCGCGGTAGATCTCCACGACCGGGCCCGTGGGGTGTCGCCGGCGGTAGTCTTGAAACTGGGCCAGCAGGCGACGGTACCGCCGGTTAGACGATCTCAATTTGCGGTGGGGGATATACAGCAGAAACTTTTCAACTTTCCACATGTTCTTCCGCGCCAGACGCCAGTCGTAGTCTCCCAGCGCACGCAGGTCCACCAGTTGATAGCCGGTAATGCGACCGGTGAAGTCCACGTAGGGATCGAAATAGCTCCACACCAAATCGCGGATGGTGCGGAACACCGGTTTGCGGCCATGCAGGCCCGCATCCCGCGACCGAGCCACGGCTCCCCAGCGCCGCCGGCGGCGGAAGACGTAGATCACGTGATCAATGCCGTCTTGCGATTCGAAGCTCACGACCCGCGGAGGATACCCGTGCTGCTCCAAGATCACTGCCGCGGCCAGGGCGGCTTCCAGGCAGTGGGCAGTCTTGCGGCGGACAACTTCCCTGAAGGATCGCAGCGTTTCTCCGCCACGCTCCCAGTTGTAAGGGAGCGATCGCAGCCAGCGATGGACTTGCTCGGGAGTTCGGTGCCGCTGAATGATCCGCCACTCCTCGCGGGTGAAGGCCTCCCGCCCCGGATGCGGTCGTATCATGGGCCGACTATTTCGCACGTGTGTGAGGCGATGCCTTCCGTGCGTGCTCGCCGCAACCGCCAGGGACAGGTGCCGATTAGCGCTAATGGTTCTCTGGGATCCGAGGGCGCGGGGAATGGAGGATGTCATGTCGACGCGTGAGCCTACCTTCGCATCTCCTGCTGAGGAACGTGAGTACCTGACGAAGGTAAAGGCGGAACTGGACGCCTGCGAGACCAAAGCCGATGTCCTCAGTGTCTGGCGGGCCCATTACCTCAAGATTGGCCATCGCAAGCTGGGGCGTCTACTTCTTGGCCGCAGCGTCGATGAGATCGTCAGATCGAAGGCGTAAAGGGGGAATCACGTGGACATCTTCAAGCCGGATCGCGCGAAGGCAAGTCTCCCGGACCGGCCCGAGTACTTCTCCGGGCGGGTGCACACAGAGTATCTGCGGCGCCCGGAGCAAGCCGGAGCGGCCGAACTCATCGCGGTGTTTTTCGATCCGAGGGCGCGCACGATCCCGCACATCCACGCCGCGGATCAAGTGTTGGTCTGCGTCGAGGGTCAGGGACTCGTGGTGACGAGCACGGACCGCCGCTCCCTGCGGGCAGGGGAGATCGCGGTCATCCCCGGGGGGACGTGGCACTGGCACGGGGCCACGAAGACCGCCGCGATGTGCCACATCTCCATCAAGGGCATCGGGCCGACGGACTGGACCGTGCCGCGGCAGAACTGGGACGAGTACTGACCGGATCGACTGATTCCATCCGTCTGAGGGTTGCGCTCATCCCGTGGGCTCGGAGGCTCCCCGCTCTGGTGGGTCGGATCGCTAGGGCGTGTCGCGTTTTCTCAAGACAAACCACACTACCAAGTCCCACGCGTTGTGGATGCCGACCACGAGGAGCAAGACACTGGCCCCCGCCAATGCGTTGAGTGCTTGACTGGCGCCTTTGAGTAACGCCACACCGGCGGCCACATAAAGCAGATAACTGGCCGAGGGGATGAGGAAATACCACACCCAGTCGGTTATGTCGGTCTGTTGCTTACGGTACTGATGGTGCATGTAGGGGACGCCGCTGAGGGAGATCGCTAGACTGATGAGCCCCACCAGCAGCAGCAGGACGCTCAGGACGGTCCTGGTCATGGTCGGGATCACCACGACCGCCGCCGTGATTAAGACATAGACAAAGTGCATGAGCGTGGGGCTCACGAACGTCCGGAGCCCCGCAAGAGTTTGCTCAGTAAAGAGGTTCGACCCCAGCCAAATTGCCACAAACATCAGACCGACCAAGGTGGCCGACGCTCCTCCCATCAGCAGGTAGAAGTTCTGCCAGGTCTGCAGAGACTGCGATAGGGGATCGGGCATAGGCGCTCCTCCGTCGGTCGCGGGTGTGGAGAGTCGATTCGGTTAGTGAGACTCGGGGAGAGGGACCTCGAACCGCGCGCGTGTGAGGCGCTCGTATGCATCCGCGGGAAGGTGGGCCGAGGAAACCTCTGGTTGCAGGATTCTCGCCAAAATCTCCACGCCCGTTACGATGCGCGGCCCCGGTCGGTTGAAATACGCCGACGCATCGGTGAGGTAGATCTGATCGGCGTGCACCGCCCGCATATCGGACCAGCCTCTCCTCCCCGTCAGCAGATGCACCTCCTGCCGCGTCCGTGGCACCGTGAAACCGCAGGGCATGACCACGATGACGTCGGGCTCGGAGTCAATGATCGCCTGCCACGGGACCACAAAAGACGGTTCGCCCACGCGGCCCAGCACATCCACCCCGCCCGCGAGTGCGACCATCTCCGGCACCCAGTGCCCAGCAACGAAGAGGGGATCAAGCCATTCAATGCAGGCAACGCGGGGGCGGGGGCGTCCAGTGACCGCCTCTCGCACGCGCTCGATCCGCGCTCGCAGTTGGTTTACGAGTGCGGCCGCCTCGGCGGATCGTCCCGTCAAGTCCCCCACCAGCAGAATGTTGTCCAGGATGCCGGCAAGACTCTCGGGTTCGAGGGAGACGAGCTGCGTCTGCGCCTCTAAGAGTCGCGCCGCCTGTTTGACCAACGTGTAAGACGGCGCGCAGACCGCGCACAATTCCTGCGTCAGGATCAGGTCGGGCTGCAAAGACGTCAGTTGCCGGTCATCGAGATGATAGACGCTCTTCCCTTTATGGATCTGGCCGCGGATCGTGGCATCGATGACGCCGCTTGGCAGGTCCGTGGTGACGATGGCTTCGCTGAGGACCGCCTTGCCGCTGATCTCTCGCGGATAGTCGCAGTCGTGGGAGATCCCGACCAGGCTATCGGTCAGCCCAAGGGCACAGACAATCTCTGTGGCACTGGGTAACAGCGAGACGATGCGCATACGACTCCGGTGCGTTCGTTCGGTAGGGGGACCCCATCGTTCCTGCGGGTGTTGCTGGGAGCGAAAGAGAGAAATGAGACGGGGCCTGCGGAATCCCGCAGGCCCCGGTCACTGCACCAGGTGTTAGCTGGCGTAGATGTTCAACGGGTGACGCTTGAGCCTGGGTCCTAAGGCCTTGCGCAGTTGGTCAAACACCTCAATGTCATGTTGGCCGACGAAGGTGATGGCCGTTCCAGGCCGCCCCGCTCGGGCCGTTCGACCGACCCGGTGGACGTACGTGTCCACATCTTCCGGCATGTCAAAGTTGATGACATGGGAGATCTCGGGAAGATCCAGTCCGCGCGACGCCACGTTAGTGACCACCAGAATCGGGGTGCGCTTCTCCGCAAACGCCCGCAGCGCAGCCAAACGCGCGCCCTGGCGCATGCCGCCATGGAGCACGCCGACGCTGTGCTCGCGGCCCAGCGCTTTGGCGAGCCGGTCCACACGGTACTGGGTGCGCCGGAAGACCAGTGCCGATTCGACGGGTTCGTGGCGCAGCACACGGCGCAGCGCCTTTACCTTGTCTTCTTCGGCGACTTCCAGGTAGTACTGCGTCACGCTGTCTACGGTGGGTTGAGGTGCCGTGATCCGAATCCATACCGGGTTGCGCATCTGCTTTTCCGCGATTGCGCGGACAGCTTGCGGCATGGTGGCGGAGAACAACGCGGTCTGTCGGTTGGCTGGAGTGAGAGCGAGAATGCGCGAGACATCGGGGAGAAATCCCATATCCAGCATGCGGTCGGCCTCATCGAGGATGACCGTGCTGATGGTATCCAACCGCACGGTGCCCCGTTGCGTATGATCCAGCAGCCGTCCTGGGGTAGCCACGGCCAGGTGCGGACGACGCTTCAGCTCGGCGAATTGCCGCTCGATTGACGCGCCGCCGAAAAGGGCCACGATGGACAAACCCCGATAGCGCCCGAACGCGCGCAGGTCCTCAGCGACCTGCAGGGCCAATTCCCGGGTGGGAACTAAGACCAGAACCTGGAGCATCCGCCGCGTGGGATCCATGCGCTCGATAAGCGGGATGCCGAAGGCCCCCGTCTTGCCTGACCCCGTTTCGGCTTGACCGACGAGGTCGCGCCCTTCGCCTAGCAGCGGAATGACCCTCTGTTGAATTGGCGTAGGCTGAGTCCAGCCCAGCGCCTGAATTGCCCGGCGGGTCTCCGGGCGTATCGGGAGGTCACCGAATTTCTCGGACGCCTCCTGTGGTGCAACTGATGTACTTACTGGCATGCAAAAGCCTCCTTTGCTCCGGTCACAGTGTGACCGGATGCGGCCGAAGCCGCGTGAGTTGGTGCCGGCATCTGCGCGTGTCTCGCCGGTACCAACCCATCCGCAAAGAAGGCCCGCGACACACAGCGCGAGGGATGCCGTCTGGCATCCCTCGCAGAACGCATTATGACGACAGTGTTAGTGTAGCACTACTCGAACGGAGCTGTCAAACACCGCTACCAGCGGGCAGTGGGTCAATTTGATTCTCCGAAGCGCTAGGCAAATGCCTGTTGACCGTGGCATACTGAGGGCGTGCCTAACCGCTCAAGAAAGACCGAAGGCGAAGACATAAACCAGATCGCCGCTCGCATTCTCGGGGGGCTGGCTGAAACGACCCTCCCCGATGCCTCGGCTAAGAACCCTGCCGCCGTTGAGCTGGGGCGCTTAGGCGGTCTCAAGGGCGGCAAAGCCCGCGCTGCTAAGCTGTCTCGCAGCCGTCGGAGTCAGATTGCCCGCAAGGCTGCTATGGTCCGCTGGTCCAAGAGACGTAAGAAGTAACGCAACATCCCCATGGAAGCAAGTAACCAGAGACCGAGGCTAAACTGTGCACAACCTGTGGATAATTGGACCCGAAATGTGGAAAACTCCCTGCTCATGACTCCCTGACTCCCACGCACTTTTACTCTTGCCGAGCACCCTCCCGATATGCTATACCTTAGAAACAGCCCGAGACGCCCCCCGTGGCTAACGAAAGGGCGTCTCAGTCTGGAAAATACGGTGCGGGATTGGGTCTGTCGGTCGTGACAACGGTCGGCAACCGCCGACCGGGTGCCCACAGCATGGGCCGACGGCCCTTCCCGCACCCATTAGTATACCACAAGGCTGAGGTGTCAAGCATGTCGGAGATCCTCAATCGGGAAGCCATCGAACAGGAACTGAGCGAGGCCCGTGAGCTCCTGAAGGCGCTGGAGATTGATCTTGATCGCCAGCGGCGTATTGTTGCCCACTTGACCGGTCTCCTGGCGGCGAAATATGGTGAAGCGTCCTCTTTGCAAGGCATTCCCCTCTTGGAGGACGTTACCCCCGTTGGCAGAGGCCGATTCGCCAATGCCACGATCAAAGAGGCCGTTCGGACTGTCCTCCAGGAACGGGGTGAGCCTGTGACTGTGAAGGAAATCCTGGCCGTTCTGGAGGCCGGTGGCAAGAGATTCAAGGGAAAGACGAAAGCCGCGACCGTCCGCTCTATCTTGAAGCGGGACCGGATCTTCCACCGGGACAACGGGGGCTGGACCCTTGCATCGCTCTTCATCCAAAAGCAATTCGAGTCTGTAAGGAATGGATGAGAAATACGGAGGGAGGATTAGGGGAAAAAACGGGCCTCGCTGAGCACAAGCTCCATGACAGGATGCTCAGCGAGGCCATTGCACAGACCGGGCCCTCGTCTAATGCCAGGACACCTTGGCTTGCCCCAAGGTGACGCCGGTTCAAATCCGGCGGGCCCGACCAATAGAGGCGTGGCGGCGTGGCACAGCGGCTACTGCAGCCCCCTGGCACGGGGACGTCACCCCGGTTGGCTGAAGACCTGGCCGGGGCGGGTGGGTTCGACTCCCACCGCCGCCTACATAACCTCTACCTTTTGCTCATTCCCATCTTACCAGGGATTTCCTCCTGTGGGAACCGGCGGTACAGAGGTTTCTCTCTTGACAATGCTTGAGCGCTAAAGCATAATACAACCGTGAACAGACTGAGCCGGAAGCGACAAACTGAAGTAATCGCAGCCCTCGTCGAGGGTAATTCGGTTCGGGCCACTTGCCGCATGACCGGTGTGGCGAAGGGGACCATCCTCTCGCTCTTGGCTGATCTTGGCCCACTCTGCGACGCATATCAGGACACCCATAGTCGCAACCTCTATTGTCGTCGTATCCAATGCGATGAGGTTTGGGCGTTCTGCCACGCTAAGGCTAAGAACGTTCCGGAGGAGAAGCGGGGACAGTTCGGTTACGGGGATGTGTGGACGTGGGTTGCCCTAGACGCTGACTCGAAGCTTGTTGTCTGCTGGCATCTTGGATTGAGAACTCCCGAGGATGCCATCGCCTTGATGACCGATCTCGCTAGTCGCCTGAAGCATCGCATTCAACTCACGACCGATGGGCATTTCGCTTATCTAGATGGCGTTGAGGAAGGTTTCGGTGCAGACATTGACTATGCGATGCTGGTCAAACTCTATGGGAGGACCAGCGAGTCTGATACCCGCTATAGCCCGGCGACCTGTGTTGGCACCCATCTTGAGGTCGTGGTAGGGTCTCCGGACAAGAAGCACATTTCGACCAGTTACGTTGAGCGACAGAACCTTACGATGCGAATGGGGATGCGGAGGCTAACACGTCTGACCAATGCTTTCAGCAAGAAGGTAGAGAACCTGCAACACGCCTTGGCCCTGCACTTCATGCACTACAACTTTGCTAGGGTTCACAAGACGCTAGGGATGACTCCGGCGATGGCGGCTGGCGTATCCGATCATCCCTGGTCAGTCGGGGAAATCGTCGCCTTGCTTCCAAATTGACCCACTACCTACCAGCGCGGCCCGCGATCTCCGCCTCGGTCGCGCCGTCCCCCGCCGCCGCCTCGCCCGCCCCGTGGCGGCCCGCCCCCACCAGGCCGGTCTCGTCCGCCGCCACCGCCGCCGTCCCGATACGCGGGACGCTCAGTGCGGGGGCGCGCCTCGTTGACCACGAGCGCGCGGCCTTTGAAGTCCTTCCCGTTCATCGCGGCGATCGCATCGGCGGCCTTCTCCGCGGGGACTTCCACGAATCCGAATCCCCGTGCGGAGATGAGCCGGGTTTCAGCCACCGGTCCCCACGCCTCAAAAAGGTTTCGCAGGTCTTGTTCCGTGATGTCGTAGGGAAGGTTCCCCACGTACAGACTCTTCGTGGCCATCATCAGCTCCTTGATCCGTGATGTGCTGCGGGTGTGGTCAAAGGGGACGCGAAGCGGCGCCGTTTCCGTTGGTCTTGCCATTGCCGTTGGTTGTGCGGAGTCCACGACCCTGGTGCAGAGGCGCGGCGCGTGGAAGGGACCGTCCAACATCGCGGTAGGCGAACTGGGCCAGGTGTTTCGCTCCCCGCCCGCGGTAAGTCAGCACTCCCATGCCGTTACGCTTTGGGCGCAGGACCCCTCCGCCGGCACCGGCGTGTTTGGCCAGCGCCGCATTGAGCCCTGTGAGGAAATCCGCCTGGCCCTCCAGTGCGATCAGCCGAATGGCGGCTGTGGAGTCCGGGAGGTTGCGTCGCCCGAAGGGGGGTGTGTGCTGTCCTCCCTCGAGGTATCCGCGGACGAAGTGCGGCAAGAGGGCGGAGGGGATAAGAGCGACCGGGACGGACCCTTCGGACGGGTCGGCCCCCGGGGCCCCCCACTCGGCCAGCATCTGGGTCAGCTCACGGTCCCGGATGTACGCCTGAAGCCCGTCGTGGTTGCTCTCACACCACTCACAGGTCGGGTGCCCGGCGCACAGGTCTTCCACAAGGGTCAGCACGTGACTCACGTCTCGGCGGTCTACGGTCAGCACCAACGTTGGCGCCGCCCCTTGCAAAAACACCCGTCCCGAGGCGGCGATGTAGCCGAGCCAGTACAACTGTGTCGCGCCCTGGGCCCGAACGGTGCTTTTCCTCAGGTGGAATGGGTTAAGTAAGCGCTCGTCCTTCGGGCGGCGAACGATGCGCAGCACTGCCGGAAGCGGAAGGCCATGCTTCGCGGCGATCTGATGAGGTGCGAGACCCGCGGCAAAATCGGACTGGATCGAGTAGAGCTGGTACGGATCCCGTCGCGGGGGTCGGCGGGTTGGAGTCACCCTCTTAGTGTACCACGATCAGCCGAATCTGGGGAGTCTGAACAGGTGGATAGGATGGCGCGTCCAGCCGTCGAGAGCGAGGTCGGCCAACACCTCACCCACCACGGACGAGAACTTGAAGCCATGGCCGGAAAAACCGCAGGCGAGGGTGACCTGAGGGTGTTGCGGATGCCGATCGATGATGAAGTTGAGGTCAGGGGTGTTGGTGTACATACAGGCCGCTGTTGCCCGTAACTCCCCACTGGCTGCCGGGAGGTGCGCTTCCAGCAGGCCCCGGATGCGGGCCACCTCCGCCGGGGCGACGTCGCGGCGGAGGGTGGCGGGGGTGCAAAAATCCCCGCTGTGGTGATGCGCCACCTTCACGGTCCCGTCGGACTGCGCCGGGAAGCCGTAGAAGAATGCGCCGGTGCGGTATTCGCAGATGTAGATCGGAAATCGTGAGGGCGCAAAGGCACTCGCGTCCGCCTTCGGGGCGAACCAGTACATCACATTCCGCTCGACTTGGAGCGGCAGATGCAGCGCATCTAGCACCTGGGGTGCCCAGGCGCCTGCTGTGATGACGAGGCGGGCGCCAGAGTACTGCCCCTTCGTCGTCATCACGTCGACCGCGTGCTCTCCGGCCGTCCACTGCAAGACCGGCTCCTCAAAACGCAGCATGGCCCCAGCAGTCGTCGCTCCGTCCAGGTGGGCGCGGATGCAGGCCTCCGGGTGCAGGACGCCGGCGTTGGGTTCTTGGACAGCCACCATCTCCGAGGACACTCGAAAGGGCGGAAACCTATGTTGGATCTCATCGGCGGAAATCAGTTCATGCGGCAGGTGGTGTGCCCGGGCACTCGCGAGAGATCCTTGGACCAAGACCCCATCGCGGGGTCCGATCATCAAGCCCCCGGTCATGATCAGCAAGGAGGCGTTGCATTCTTCTTGCAGCGCGCGCCACTGCTCGTAGGCGCGCTGGAGCAGTGGGACGTAGTCGGGATGCTCGAAGTACGCTTCCCGAATGATGCGGCTGTGGCCATGAGAGGACCCGCGGTCGTGGACCGGGGTGTACTGCTCAAGTCCAATGACACGCACTCCGCGGCGCGCTAAGTGGTAGGCGGCAGCGCTGCCCATCGCCCCAAGACCTAGCACGATCACATCTGCGGTCGCCATCAGCGGTGGAGAATCTTTCGTTTCCCCGTGGCATTGCTCCCGCCGGGGCGGAGGCGCATCCCTCCATCACGAGGAAGAAATAATCGCTCAACTTCTCTAGGCTGTGGTCGCGGAGGAAAGCGTACGGTATCATAAGGGCGTACATGGCCACCTTCAGACCCGCCGCGCGGCAGCCTGTGCGTCGCCCCACCTCTGGCAAGCTCCGCGCGATCCTTCAGGATGTTGGGACTCCACCGTCCGGTCCGTTTGTCCCGGCGCCGTTTCAAGAAGCGGCGTTGGCGGCCGTGCGCAGTGGCGATGTTTTGGTGGCCGCCCCCACTGGCAGCGGGAAGACATGGATCGCCGAACAGGCGATCAGCGAGCTCCTGGCCGCCCGAGGGTCTGCCTGGTACACCACCCCTCTGAAAGCGCTCTCCAACCAGAAGTTCCACCGCTTTACGGGACTGTACGGCGCCGAGTCGGTGGGACTTCTGACCGGCGAACGCAAGCTCAACACGCAGGCCCCCGTCGTGGTCGCGACGACTGAGATCTTGCGCAATGCTCTCTACGACGGGCGCTTGTCTCCCACCTTAATTGTGTTGGACGAGGCGCACTACTTATCGGATCGTGAACGCGGGACCGCGTGGGAGGAAATCTTGCTGCTGGCGCCGTCGCGCAGCCGGCTGCTGCTGTTGTCGGCGACGTTTCCCAATGCGGACCTCATCGCGAGCTGGCTCACCGAAATCCGCGGGCACCGCCCCGAGGTCATCGCGGAACGCGTGCGACCGGTACCGCTGCGGTATGTCCTGGCCGATGCGCGTGGCCGATTGCTTCCCACCGAAGCCCTGAGCCATCTGCCCACCCATAGTCGGTCGTCGGGGTGGTTGACCGGACTCATGCGCGAGCTGGAGCACTACAGCCTTCTGCCGGTCATCCTGTTCTATCCAGGACGACGGATGTGTGATGAGGCCGCGCGAGAGCTGGCCGGGATGCGCGCATTTGGCCCGGAGCTGCGTGCGGCGGCGTTGGCCCGCTGGGAACGGGAGTTCCCCGTGCTGCGCACCCACGCGTTTCGCTCCGCCGTCATCGATTCCGGCATCGCGCCCCACCACGCGGGGCACACGACGGCGTGGCGTCTGGCAATGGAAGACTTGCTGGCGCGCGGCCTGCTACGCGCCGTATGCGCCACGACGACGCTCGCCGCAGGCCTTGATGTCCCCGCCCGCACGGTGGCGCTGTCGACCCTTGTGCGCAACAGTCCTGAGGGGCCGGTCGTCCTGACGGCCACGGAGTTTCATCAAATGAGCGGTCGCGCAGGGCGGCGGGGCAAAGACGCCATCGGCGTCGTGGTCTTGCCCGCGGTCTCCCGGGATGAAGCGCGTGAAGGGTTCGCACTGATTGATGCAGAGCCTGATCCGGTGACGTCATCATTCTCCCCGGGCTACGTGCAGGTCCTCAACTTGCTGCGGCGCGTGTCACTGCAGGAAGCACTGCGCGAACTCCAGCGCTCGCTGGCGGCGTACGAGCGGCGCGCCGAAGTCCACAGGTTGAGAGAGGCCATCCAGTTGATTCCGCCCGACGAACTAGCCGAGCGGCCCTGTGACGACCGCTTGGTCACACGCGGGCGCTACGAGCGCATGCGCGACCGGCAGCGCCGGCCGCTCAAGCAGCGCGGGGCGGGCGAGGAGGCGGCCGCCTTGTCCGCGGAGATCGCCGCGTGGCCGTGCGCCACCTGCCCGGTGGAGGCAACGTGTCTGAGTACAATTGAGGCCCTGCGCGCGCGCGAACTCCGCCGGTCCTCGCTGCGGCAAACCCTGCACAACCTTGAGGGGGTCCTGACGGATGAGTTCATGCGCCGGGCGGCGGTCTTGCGCCAACTCGGGTACCTGGACGAACACTCCCGACTCACCCCCGAGGGTCTATGGGCGGCTGATCTCCGCCACCCCCGGATGTTGGTGCTGGCCGAAATTGTGCGACGCAGCCTCCTCGGAGGATCGACAGTGGGCTGGGCGGCCATGGCGGGGGCGCTCGGGACAGAGCGTGCACCCTACCGCGGCGGGGACGCCGGACTCGATGCGTTGCGCAAACTCGTCCGCGAACTTGATGTTTTGCACCGGCAGCATGCACTTTTTGCCGATGACTTCGTCGAGCAGTTCCAGCCGGAATGGGATCCCCGCTCCCGCCGGCGGCTTCCGTCTCCGGCGGATCGCCGCGCGGATGTGGTGATGGCCTGGATGCGCGGGGCGGAGTGGGCCTCCCTGGTCGCCGAAAGCCAGGCAGAGGAAGGGGACCTGCAACGGATCATCTTGCAGGCGGCTGAGGTACTCATGCAGATCGAGGGTTTGCCTTTTCCCGACGTCCGAACGGCCGCGCGCGATGCGCGCACGCGACTGCTGCGCTCCCCGGTGGTATAACGGCAGGGGATCATGCGCATGGCGCGAAAGCCAGCAAGGCGCAACTCCTACCATCTCGCAAAATCAGGCCGCACGTCTTGGAGTAGCCATACGTCTGTGCGGACTTCGGCGCGGCGGAAAGCGGGTTTCCCTGCGTGAGACAGTGTCCGGTCTGTGGAAGCGATCTCATCCCCAAGTTCGCCAGCGAGTGCGAACCGCCCGTGGCGTGGTCATGCGTGGAGTGTGGGCTGCTGCAGCTCGAGAGCGGGGGACGGCGCTTCACCGCTGAGGAGGAAGCCGCGATCCAGGCGATCGCACCTCAGGTGGCGTCCGAACGGCGTGCGGTGGGATCACACCCCCCGGCGGCGCGGCAGGCTCGCGAGATTTTTGAGGCCTTCGGTCGTGAGGTCCCGCTGGATGTGGAAGGCCTCGCCGAGCGCCTAGGCTACCCGGTGCGGTGGCAAGCGTTGCCCCCCAGCACGCGGGGGACGGTGGGCGGGGATGCGGGCCACCCGATCCTCCTGCTCAACCGCGATTTCCCCTTCCGAACAGATGTGGAACGGCGCTGGGCAATCGTCGAGGAGTTGGCGCATGCCGTCTTGGGCCACGGGACTCTGGTTGCAAGTGAAGAGCCGGGCCAACCCCCTCAGATGCATGAACCCGTCCGCCAGATCCGGGAACGCGAGGCGAAAGTCTTTGCGGCCGAGCTGCTGATGCCCGCGGCCTCAGTCCGCCAGGCGTTTCAGCGTGAGCAGGATATAATCTTGCGGGCGCTTGGCGGGGACGAGCGATCTCAGGCCGTTCGCACCGTGATTGCCGATTTGGCCCGCGAGTTCAAAGTATCTCAGCAGGCCATGCGTATCCGGCTGACGGAACTGGGCCTGCTCACGTAACACGCGTTCCCCCAAGCGTTCACCCGTCTTTATGACGTGTTTCATGTTGACGCAGAGTTCCGCCTCGTGGTACGGTGTCTTCGCGTTCTGAGGCAGGTGATTCCCATGGTGAGCATCTTCATCGTATGTGCCGATCCCGCACGCGGTCCCGAACGGGTCCGCCCTCTGCGCCCATGGGCATCAGTCTGTTCCTGGAGTACGTCTATAGCAGGCTGACGTCCGACCGCACGATGTCCCGGGCGCAGGGTTCGCAAGACCCTGCGCCCGTTGTCTTTTGGCCGCAGGACATCACGTGTGGAGGAGAGTCACCATGCTTGCACCAGAGCAACAGGAACACGTCAGTGCAGATCTAATCATCCGACCTTTTGACGTGCGGGACTATGACCCCCTCGTCCGCGTGTCGAATGCCAGTTTTCCCGACGAGCCGAGGACTGCGGAGGAGTGGAGTTACGAGGACGCGCGCCTCGACCGATCGCGGTACCACCTCGAGCGCCACGTTGCGATCGACACGCGTGGCGAGATCGTCGGGTACGCCGGTCTGGGGCATATGCCTTGGAACTTCCATCCGCACAAATACTGGGTGGAGGTGTGTGTCCATCCCCGCCACCGCCGGCGGAGGGCGGGGCAGGCGCTGTGGGCTCGGCTCGTCGCATCTCTGCGAGCGCGAGGTGCCCTCGTCGCACGCACCCTGGTCCGCGAAAACCATAGCGATGGCGTCCGGTTTGCGCAGCGCCTCGGGTTTGTGGAGGTCATGCGGCGGTGGGAGTCGCGCCTGACCATCGCCACGTTCGACCTTGATCGCTTTCAGCCGGTGCTGAACCGCGTACTGGCCAGCGGGGTGAAGATTACTACGCTCGCCGACGAACGGGCCCGCGATCAGGACAACCTCCACCGCATCTATGAAATGGACCAAGAAGTTAGCCGGGACGAGCCTCTGCCGGATGACTTCACGCCGGTTGACTTCACGACGTTCCTCGACCACGGCGTGAGGGCGCCGCTCGCTCTGAGCGACGCGTTCTTTCTCGCCACCGTCGACGGCGTGTATGCGGGTGTGAGTGTGCTGTACAAGGCCGCCGCGGGGGACTGGCTCAAGCAGGGGCTGACGGGAGTGCGCCGCCCGTTCCGCGGTCGCGGTCTGGCGACCGCGCTCAAACTGAAGACGATCGCCTACGCCCGGGCATACGGCGCCCGGGAAATCCGGACCTATAACGAGATCCACAACGCGCCCATTGTGGCGATTAACGAGAAGTTGGGATTCATCCGCCAGCCGCCGATACTGACGTACGCCAAGGAATTGGAGGACAGATGACCATGCAGACGGTCAGCGACGTTGCCCTGCAGGAATTCCGCGAGCCGGACTACGAGGCCGTCGCGCGGTTGCACACGGCGGCCTACCCAGATACCCCGACCACGGCGGCGGAGGTGCGCGACTGGGTCCGCGAGCAGGTCGGCCGGGGTCTGTACAGCGAGTGGATCCTCGCCGCCGAGCAGCGCACCGAGGCGGTGGTGGGTGGCGTCTGGTTCCATCAGCGGATGGTGCACCCGCAGAAGTACTTTCTGCGGGGCTACGTCCATCCCGACTGGGCGCACCGAGGGATCGGCCGGCGGTTGATGGAGGCGGCTTTCAAAGTCCTCCACGCGCGGGGCGCGCAAGAAGTGAAATCGTTCGCGCGTGCGGACCAGCCCCGCAGCGTCGCATTCCTCCAACGTGCCGGGTTCACCGAGATCGGTCGAGATTTCGAATCCCGGCTGCTGGTTGCCGCGTGCGACCTCACACTGTTTGCGGGGTTTGTCGATCAGACGCGTGCGTTGGGGATCGAACTGACCACGCTGGCGGACGAACTGGCCCGCGACCCGATATGCCTGCGTGGTGTC
>DASWFZ010000082.1:0-2678 GCA_036393975.1 bacterium
AGCGATCGTCATAAGTCGCCCGGGCGTAGTCCCACCTTCCGGAGCAGGTGATGAGCCAGAGTTGGGGGGAGCTGTCGCTGGTGAAGAGCTCGGGCAGGCTCGCAGTGCGTGAGACGGTGCTGATGCGATCCACCATGAAGACCAGTCGCTTTCCATTTGCCCTCGTGACAACGATCAAGTCACCCGGACGGATCCGAGGCAGGTCCCAGAACACCGCCTGCCCCGGGCGCACGCCCTTGTGGCCGTCCATCACGGCGCTCCCCGGATCGCCCGGGGCCGCCCCTGCTCCGTACCAGGCCGCGTTCTCGAGAGCGGCGGGCGTTGCCAGGTTGCCTTGTGGGTCGAGCCCGACAATCTCCACGGCGGCGTCGATACCAAGCCTCGGCACCGACAACCGCACGGGAGGCGCAGCGAGGGCGAGCGCGGGAGGAGTTCCGGTGGGAGGCCGCATTCTGGGCAGAGGTCCGTCAGGACCGACAGCGCCAGTGTTGGGCAGGCCCGGTGGCGTGCTCGCGCGGCATGTGTGAAACGCGGTCGGGCCGGCGAAGTCCTTCAGGCCTGATGTAAACGACTGTGCGGTGCGTGTGTGGGGAAGGAGCGTATTGAAGCAGCCGTTGAAGGGGAGCACCTGGAGGTCGATGCCGCCTTCCATGAAGTCGTTCGCGGCGATCTGAGTGGAGTTGCCGGTGATGCTGTCTCGGCAGACCCAGCCGCCGCAGAGAATGGTGGCGGGGTTGACCAGAAACGTCAGCGCGCCAGACGGTGGCGCGATCAGCTGATAGTGGGGGATGGGAGTGGCCCCGGTTGGGTCACATACAGTTCCATCGGCCGGCTGCGGGCCCGGGTCGGCGTTGCAGTGCCACTGGTAGAGGCTGTCGCCGGCAAGACTGCCACCATTGGTGAAATCAACGGCCAACAGGACGTCGCCCTCAGTCCGATGACCCGCAAAGGTGCCGGAGCAGGCGCCGCTCACGGTCACATTCGACTGCAAGAATTCGAAATCCATGTGGCTGTCACCGTTGTTGATGAGCCGCTCGGCTGCGAAGAAAAGCTCGTGGTGGCCGTCCGGGCGAATCCGGCTGACCCCATAAATGTTGCTGAGGTCGTCCTTCGCGGGGACGCTCCCGCTCGTGGAGGTGAAGGTATTGATGTCGGCGCCGTTCTTGAGGCCGCCGCCAAAGATGGTGGAATCGCCCGCCCCACACGCGGTGGTGTCAGATGAGATGGGATCTACGATGAACACGGCCGAGACGATGCTGAGATCGGCGGCGACGGCCGGCATCAGCGTGGGCGCGTTTGGCGGCGCCGAGCCCAAGCCCGGGCTGCCGCAGTTGAATAGCCCGCCCGAGCCGCTGAGGTTGACCACGCCCGGCACCACCGGGCAGCTGTTCGTCGGGCTCACTGCTCCCGAGTTTCCCCAATCGTGGATTGGGCCAGGTGGTGCGTCCGTGCGGATGTTCCCGTCGAGCTCTAACCACGTCGACGGCGCCGCGAAGACCTGGGCCGACATGGCGGCCAGCGCGACAGCTGCAACGGCGACTGACGCTGCACGTGCCACCTTTCTCCGGCCAGTCATCGCGCGAATCCTAACCAAAGGGCCCTGGGATTCGGTTGATTGGCCGTACCAGAGACCCGGTGCCTGCGGGTCTTACCCTGGCGTCACTCCCCACCCGGCCCGCTCGCATTCGCGAGCGGACCGGCCTCCCCACACGGTGGGGAGGCGAGTTCGAGGCTGGCCACCCGACTCAGTGGGGAGGCTAGGGCTTGATGTTCTGGTTGATGCGGAACATGTTGTGTGGGTCGTACTTCTTCTTGGCCTGGACCAGACGGGCGTAGTTCTTTCCGAAATTGGCCGGCGCGCGGCCCTGGTCATCGTCGGCGGCGAAGTTGATGTCCATTCCCTCCTAACCGGCCGGATGCGGGCCACAGCTTAAGCGCAGATCGTCAATTGGCGAGGTTGGCTTAGGGGCGGACCCCCTCTCCCCGCAGGGGAGAGGGTTGGGGAGAGGGGCGCGAGTTGGCATTGAGCGCCTCGAAGATCGTTTCAGTAACGTTGTCTAGGTCCGTCAAGACGTAGTCGTTCCAGAAACGCAGGACGCGGAAGCCTAACTTCTCGATGTAGGCCGTGCGCTGTGCGTCAAGGGCTTCACGAGAATCGTTGCCATGCGAGTCACCGTCAACCTCGATGATCAACCGCGAGGCGAGGCAAACGAAGTCGACGATGTAATTTCCGAAGGCATGCTGGCGTCGGAACTTTCGTCCGTCCATTCGATGGGCACGCAGGCGCGACCAGAGCAGCTTTTCGGCGTCATTCATGTGGCTCCGGAGGTCACGAGCGCGCTCCTGGTAGATGGGGTCGCGTCGCACGCTGCGGATCATCGACCGCTATCGCTCCCGTGCCAACGCTCTTTACACGTGTAATGGGCAGCTGACGCCCCTCTCCCCAGCCCTCTCCCCTGCGGGGAGAGGGAGGTTGCAGCTGACGCCCCTCTCCCCTGCGGGGTGAGGGGGGCTATTCCCCTGGGTCGGGGCGAACCTCGATCTTCTTGCGGGCCGCCTCCAGGCGCTCCGTGCAGATCTTGAGATAGACGCGGGCCTCGTCGACGGCCTTGAGCGCGTCCTCGAGCGACAGGTCGCCATCCTCCAGAAGCTTGAGCTTCTGATCCAGCTTCTCCAGC
>DASWFZ010000083.1:0-6440 GCA_036393975.1 bacterium
CGCCTGGGGGGTGGACCTTATGTCGCTATCTGCGCACAAAATCCACGGGCCTAAAGGGGTCGGGGTCCTCTACCTGCGCCGCGGCGTCCAGTTAGCTCCGCGCCAGGTGGGCGGCGAACAGGAGGGGGGCGTGCGGCCGGGGACGGAAAACGCTCCGGGGATCGCCGGCTTAGGGGCCGCAGCGCAGCTGCTGAGTGGGGCCGTGGAGGCGAACGCACGGGTATGCGAGCTATCCGATCGCCTGCGCACAGGCATTGAGTCAATCTCCGACGCCCGGGTCAACACCGACCCGAAAACCAGCGTCCCCCACATTCTCAGCGCGACATTTCGTGGGGTGCGCGGGGAGATGCTGCTCCACCGACTGGCCCAAGACGGTGTGTTGGTGTCGACAGGATCGGCCTGCCATAGCCACAGTGTGACACCCAGCCATGTCCTCCTGGCCATCGGCCTGTTAGACGCTGACGCCAAGTCCACTGTTCGGTTCAGCCTCTCCCGGTTAACGACCAAGTCTGAGATCGACGCCACAATTCACGTACTCGCGCCAGCCGTCACCGAGCTCCGCGCGCTGGTGAGGTAGGCGGCAAGCGATGGCGCGCTTCCTGCTCCGGTACGGCGAGATCGCCCTCAAAGGCCAGAACCAACACTTTTTCCTCGAAGCGCTTGTGCGGAACGTCCGCCGCGCTCTGGCCGACCTGGGACCAGCCCAGGTGCACGCGGCTTTTGGCCGCATCATTGCCACATCTGACGCCGACCCTGCAGCGGTTACCGACCGGCTACGGAAGGTGTTTGGTGTGGTGTCCTTCAGTCCGGTACACGTCGTCGCACCGACACAAGACGAGATCACACGTGCGGCGATTGACGCCGTGGAGCGCTCGGTGGATACCCAGCCCCGCGCGGTCACGTTCAAGGTCGACACGCGGCGCGCTGATAAGCGGTTTCCGCTCACGTCCATGGACACCAACCGGGAGGTCGGGGCAGCCATCCTGCAGCGCTTCCCCCACCTGCAGGCGCGCATGAAAGAACCGGACGTGCGCGTGCAAATCGATATTCGGGATCACGCCTACGTGAGCACCGAAACGATTCCCGGACCGGGCGGCCTCCCGGTTGGGACGGGCGGCAAAGCGCTAGCCTTGGTGTCCGGCGGGATCGATAGTCCGGTCGCTGCCTGGTTGGGCGCGCGTCGCGGGCTCACGGTCATCCCCGTGCATTTCCATAGTTTCCCGTTCACCAGTGAGCGGTCGAAGGAAAAAGTCCTCGACCTCTGCCGCGTGCTGGCCGAATACACCGGCCCGCTGCAGGTGTGGATCGTGTTCTTCACCGAGGTCCAGCGTGCCGTCCAGCTCACCGTTCCCGATGCCTTACGAATCGTGGTCATGAGACGCATGATGATGCGCCTAGCCGACCAGATCGCCGGACACGAGCACGCCCAGGCCCTGCTCACCGGCGAGAGCTTGGGGCAAGTCGCGAGTCAGACCATCGAGTCCATTGCCGCTATCAACGCGGTCACACAACTGCCCGTGCTGCGCCCGCTCGTGGGCACAGATAAGACCGAGATCGTAGCGCGGGCCGAAGCAATCGGCACGTACGATATCTCAATCCGGCCATACGAGGACTGTTGCAGCCTGTTTCTCCCCGCCCACCCACGGACCCAACCGACACTGCAAGAAGCCGAGGCGGCTGAACGCGGCCTAGCCATACCCACGCTCATCACTGAGGCCATCGGGCGCAGTGAGCGGCTCAACATTGTCCCGCGCTGGACCGCGCAGGACAGCGGACTAGATGAAGCCCACCCGCTCAAAATCCTGTCCTAGAATCTTGGCCGGATCGGCGCCGAGCCAGCGATCAAGCACTGTCGCGTAGACGGAGCGGAAGTCGACAACATGTTTGAGATCTCCGTCGACTAGATCGCTGAGGCTGGGTTGCGCTCCGTATAATCCGCCCTTCAGCGCCTTTCCGAACACGAACATGGGCGCCGCAGTGCCGTGATCGGTCCCCCCGCTGCCGTTCTCCGCCACCCGACGGCCAAACTCGGAAAACCCTAGCACCACGACCCGGTCGGCGTTCCCCTGTGCCTGCAAATCTTTGTAGAATGCGGCCACACCTCCCGCAAACTGCTCCAGTAGCCGTTCGTGGGTGCCGTGCTGTGCGGCATGGGTATCGAACCCTCCCATGTGCGCGTAGTAGACCTTCGTGGGGAGCTTGCCAGCGATCATTTGCGCGATCAGCCGCATGGCGGAGGCAAACTGGCTATTAGGGTAGTCCACGCCGCCCCGGTAGCCCTTCACTGCGTCGCGCACCCGCTCGCTGGACACATAGGCATTCATCGCGGTATGCCGCAGGAAGTCGATCGTCCCTGGCTCAGTCCCACCTCCCGAACTCCCCAGGAGAATCCCCGGAGACCCCGGCACTACCGCCGGCGCGTTGAGGAGCTTGAACAACTCCTGTTCTTCTGTCGCCCCGATCCCGTTCATCGCCGGCATCCACTGCAAGGCCTCCGGCTGTTCCAGGCTCACTCCGATCCCGCTTTCTGATTGCAGGGCTAAGGGCATCGACGACCCAACGTTCACGCCGACGGTAGGCTGTTCACACACCGGGCACTTGCTATCGAAATACCGCCCAATCCACCCGTAGCGCGCGATATGACCCTCCGGGTCCGCCGTCTGCCAGATTTCCATCGACCTGAAGTGCGACCGGCTCGGGTTGGGATAGCCGACACCCTGAACAATCGCCATCGCCCCCTGGTCGTACAACTCTTTCGCTTTTGCCAGACTCGGATGAAGACCAAGCTCGTCACTGACCCGTACGATGTCCTTCTGGGGGACGGCCAGAGTGGGCCGTACCCGATAATACGCATCTTGCGTGTAGGGGATGACCGTGTTCAGACCGTCGTTCCCGCCTCCCAGCTGCACAACCACCAGGATGCGGTCGTCGGGGACGCCCGGCCGGCTGGCCACCTCCGCGACATCCCAGGGGTTGTTCATGACCAGAGCCGTGCGCGTAATGAACGCGGGCACGGTCCAGCTGGTCGCGACCATCGTCAACCCCTTCGTGACGAACTCTCGTCTCGTCAACCCCTGGCTCATCTCATGGCCTCCTCACGGCAAATGCCGCCTGTGCGTCCTGGGTAGTGGACCTCAGGACGCCCAGGCGTGGCGATGCCACCACGATTTCCCACTCCACGATCGGAGCACGTCATGTCAATTGGTATTCCGGCATACTCATGATCAGGTGGACGGCGGTGCGCAACTGGTTGGCGAATCGCGCGTTATCCCCGGTGACCGGGGTGTCTTCGTGGTTTGTGCCAAACGCGCGAAGCAATGCCCATCGCTTCCGAGGTCCCAGAGGCGTCTGGATGAATCGATCGACAAGCTGGGTTATCACGTCGCCCACGCTCTTCACCTGACTTGTATCAACGAGGTGATCCACGCGGGCGGGAATAACTCTTCGGGCTCCCATGCCGGTCGGAGGCCCCCCGGCGGCGAACTGGCGCGCATCCAGCCCGGGCATCCTGCCGTCCAACAGCAAGCTGCTGAAGTTGTAGCGGACCAAGATGGTGGCGGTGTTGATCCAGCCTTTGCCCTTCGGCCATCCGCCCACGTTCGGCGGATAGAGAAGAGTCTGGCCCATCAAGTCGATGGCCCGCAGCAGTGCTTGCTCCGGCACGTCAGCACCGAGGGCCCGGACCGCGCCCACGACCAGCTGGACAGGGCTCTTCACCTGCGAGCGCATGGCCTTCGGCGAGTAGAAGAGCGCCGACCGGAAGAGCACGCGTAGCACCGCCTTCACGCTCCAGTTGCTGTTCCGGAAAACACTAGAGAGCTCGTCCAACACCGAGTCCTCCGCCCCCGGATAAACGAAGAATTCAAAGAGCTTGCGCGGGAGGTAACGCGACGCCAGGGGCTGTTGGAAGATGATGTCGATTACGTCGGCCCCGTCCCATCTGCCGGTACGCCCTAAGAAGGTCTTCACGTCGTCGTCGTGCTCGTTGCGTCGGACCACAAAGTCGTTCCCCGCAAACGTCCATCCCGTGAAGGCCCGCGCCGCCTGCTTGACGTCCTGCTCCGTGTAGTTGCCGACCCCCAGGGTGAACAGCTCCATAAGCTCACGGGCGTAATTCTCATTCGGCTTGCCTTTCCGGTTGCTGTTGTTATCCAGGTAACTCAGCATGGCTGGGTCGCGGGACACCGCCAGCATTAGGTCCTTGAAATTGCCCGTGGCCATCTCACGAAACAGCGACAGCTGCATCGCCATGTGTTCGGCCAATTTCACGTCGGGAAAGCCGGAAACGAGGTGGCCGTGCCAGAACAACACCATCTTCTCCTGCAGTGGCCGCGGGGTCTGCATCATGCGCCGCAGCCAACCGGCGCGAATTTCCTCGAACTTCTGCGCGCTGACGCGCTGCAGCAGCTGGAAGGCGGCCCGGAGCGTGGGCTCATCCGCGTGACGACGGCGCAATCCTTCCAGCGACGCCACCAAGTCTCGCTCTTCGGAGAAATCCATCTCGGGAAACGGCCCGTCGGGGATCCGCTCGTACTCCAGGATGTAATCTACGGCTTCCCCAAAGGGCAGTGCGGCCAGCCTGGCCACCTCGTCGGGAGTTCCTCCGAATCCGGCCCGGCCTGTCAGGTGCGCGGCCTTTGCCTGATCCCACGGATCGGATCTAGAAGGCTGGAACTTCTGCAGGGAGACCTCCGCCATGCTCCACCTCGTGGCCTAATGCGTCTATGACTACAACGGAAAAAGGGTGGGCCGAGTTCAGTCTGAGCCGGCTGGTTGGGGGCACGACGCCGCCCCGCGGTCGGGACCACTCGCTCGACTACATTTGTAATTCCCACTTAACTCACGGCGCAGCCGCAACAGAGGCCAGGATTCCCCTCACCGTCAGGCAAGCCAAATCAGGACCAAGGAGTGATGAACCTGTCTCCCTAAATCAGAAGACAGGGCCAAAAACAGTCAAATACTGCTGCTGGCTGACGAAATTTTGGTGAATGGGCCCATTTCGGTGACACCGTTTAAGGTCTGTGTCTACTTAGAGCACAGCAACTCCACCTACTGGAGTGGTGGCATCCGCCACGCCTATGAGAACCAAGTCCGGGCCCTCAAACGCGCCGGGGTCGACGTGACCACCGACCCCAGCGATGAGTTCGACCTCCTGCACCTTCACTCCATCGGCCCGTACTCGCTGTACCTCGCCGAACGGATCAGCGGGCGGCGCCCGGTCCTGATCAACAGCCACGTCACCGCCGAGGACTTCGCGAACTCCTTCCGGATGAGCGATCAGATCGCCCCGTACCTGGCCCGCTACCTGCGGTTCTTCTATGCCAAAGCTGATGTGCTGATCGCGCCCTCCGCCTACGCGCGGGATGTGCTGCTCCGCTACGCCCTTGCGCAGCCGATCGAAGTAGTCAGCAATGGGGTCGACGTGACGCGTTTCGCTCCCAACCAGGACCGCCGACTTGTCGGTCGGGCTCGCTACCGCTTGCAGGATACCGTGCCCTTTGCTGTAGGCTGGGCTCTGCTCCGCAAGGGTGTCGATCTCTTCGTGGCGACGGGGCGGCTGCTCCCCGAGCTCACGTTCATGTGGTTCGGCCGGGTCCACAAGGCGGCCAAGGCGGGCACGCTCCGGGCGATTGCGCAGGCGCCGGACAACGTGCACTTCCCGGGTTACGTCAACGACGTGCGGGACGCGTATGCGGCGGGAGACATCTTTTTCTTCCCGAGCACTGTGGAAAACGAGGGAATCGCGATCTTAGAGGCTGCCGCCGCCGGGAAGCCCTTGGTGTTGCGGGATGCCGAGTGTTTTGCAGATCGTTTCACGCACGGCGTCGACTGCCTGAAGGGTACCACTCCCGACGAGTTTGCTGACTCCCTCCACCAGCTCGTCGAGGATCCGGTGCTGTACTCCCGTCTCGCGGATGGCGCTCGGCGCTACGCGCAACGGTACTCGCTGGAGCGTGTCGGCCAACGCCTGCGCACGATCTACGAACAACTCGTGCACTGAACCTCTGCCTATAGGTCGCCGTCGCCCGGGGGGATCGCGGCGCCGTGGGCCGTCTTCTCCCAGGTGGTGCGGCCGGTCACGACGCTGCGGACGTATCGATAGATCGCCAGCGGAACCACGACGAAGCGGTGCAACGAAAAGATCACCGAGCGGACGACGATAGCTCCAGCGTCTCCGACCCGACCGCGCGTTTGGGTGAGGACGGCCGCGAGCAGCCCCGCAGTCAGGAGTCCAGAGGACCACAGCGCGAGCGATCGCGGCAGCTGCACGACCAGCACATCCGCGCCTGCGACATTGACCACTGCGTAGAAGTAGCTGGTGAGAAGGCCCAACGTGAACAACAATCCTCCACTTAAGAAGACCAACATGTCGATCCGCAGAAACGACGTCATCCGGCTGAAGAGCATGGCCGGAAGGTAGTCGCCCAGGCAGCGCAGCG